>DATAZF010000247.1:0-30325 GCA_036272235.1 Bryobacteraceae bacterium
AGAGCATCGCCGAGCTGCATGCGATTGCCGGCAGGAATCAGTTCCATACTCGATGTTGTGCGCCACATTTCCCGCAGCAGACTGTTGTTGATGCGCTGGAGTTTTTTGCCGGGTTTCGGGATCAGGAAGGGCAGGAGGCGCTGCACGATGTCGACCTGCTGGTTCCGGTTGAGTCCGCCGGCGAGGCGTCCCCAGAAGATCCACCAGTCGATTTCGTTCTGGGCCTGATTGCCGAAGGCCGGGCCGGCGGCGAACAAGCGGCGCACTTGCTCGATGCGGTATTCATCGCCGATGGAACCGAAGCCTGGCCGCAGGCAGAAGCCGCCGAGATTGAGCCAGCGGGTTTCGTGGGCGGCGGTGCGCTTGCGGTTTTCAATTTGTTCGAGGAAGACGTCTGTGAGCGCCCGGGCCACATCGACGGACCATGAGTTGCGGCCGAGTCCGAGAGCGGCTTCGAGGCGGGAGGGCAGTTCTTCGGGGGCGATGGCGCCGTCTTTAAATGTGGCGCGGACAAGGTCGGATGCTGCGTCAACAGCCTCTTTGCTAACCACTGCCGCCGGGCGCTGCGGCGTCGTTTCGCTGCGCGTCGCTTTGCGCAGTTGGAATTGCAGGCTCCAGCGGTTCTCGCTGATCTTGGAATCGCACCAGGTCTGGAGAGTACCGGTTTCAGTGAGGCGCGCGCCGAGCTTTACCGGTACAAGCCGCTCGCCGCCTTTGCCGAATCGGATGACGGCTTCGAGCGGCGCATGCTGGTGCGTGTCTTCCGTGTCCGAGAAGTGGACGACTTCGCCAGGCTTGTCATCCGTCCGAGTGAGGGAGCTGATGAGGCGGAAGGCTACCGGCTTGTTGGCGACGAGCTGGAGATCCTCGCGATCGACTTCAACGGTGTCGCCTTCCTCGGCGCCGCGCGGGACGAGACAGACTGCGGAAGAATCATTGAGGCCGACATAGTAGGCGCGCGGGAGTCCGCCGCGCACGAGAACACCTGCGCCGGTGGAGCGGACGTAGGAGTAATAAGCAGCGCCGCTGGCGACCGCGAGGTCGAGGTCGCGGTTGTCGAAGATCCCGGGGCGCTTGCCGTACCAGTTTTCGAGAACGTCGGCGACACGAGTGCGGCAGATTTCCGGAATGAAGAAGCCGCCATTGAAGAGGATGGCGTCAGGTACTTGTCCCGCTGATTCGAGGAAGGCGCCGAGGTGACGGCTGATGGCGGGGTCAGAAACGTAGGGCAAGCCGAGCTCGCGGAAGAGGCTGCGCTTTTCCTCTTTTGGTTTTTCGCCGAGCGGGCTGAGCGGAAGGAAGCCTTCGAGGGTCAGTTCGAGGGCTTCGGCGCGCGTGATTTCGGTCTTGAGAGTGCCGCCGATGATGGATGATCCGCCACCGAGCACGCTGATTTCGACGCTTTCACGCTTCGGATCGCAGAGGAGTGTTTCTTTGGCGGCTGAGCACTGCCGGCGCAGGCCGCTGCGCTGGCGAATGGAAAGCTGCTTGCCCAGCTTCGATTCGGCGAGCCAGGCGAGGGTGAGGTCGAGATTGTCGCCTCCCAGCAGCAAATGTTTGCCGACGGCGGTGCGCGTGAAATCGATTTTGTCGCCGTCGCGGGAAACCTTGATTAGAGAGAAGTCGCTGGTGCCCCCGCCGACATCGCAGATCAACACCACCTGCCCATCGAAAAGCAGCTTGCGGGATCGCGTGAAGTTGTTGGCTATCCAGGAATAGAAGGCAGCGGCGGGCTCTTCGATGAGCGTGAGTTTGGAAAGTCCGGCATCGTTGGCGGCTTTCACCGTGAGCTCGCGGGCTTCTTCATCGAAAGATGCGGGGACAGTGAGGACGACATCGTGTCCGGCGAGCGGGCCATGAGTGGATGCGTCCCAGGCTTCGCGGATGGCGGCGAGGAAACGACTGGACACTTCGACCGGGGAAAGGAGGCGGCCGCCCTCACCGGCGTCCCAGGGAAGGATTTTGGCGGTGCGGTCGACGTCGGAATTGGAGAGCCAGGATTTCGCGCTGTGGACGAGCCGCGTGGGGACGATTGCGCCTTGTTCGCGCGCGTACGTGCCGACCGGCTGGCCTTCATCGAGAAGGAGGAACGATGGGAGCGTGCGGCGCGGCTCGATGCGGTTCTGCGCGACGAGTTGCGGTATGTCGAAGATGTGGATGGGCGGGAAGCTGGTGTCTTCGGCGTCGGCGGGGTCGATCCAGGCGAGCGCGGAGTTGGTGGTGCCGAGGTCTATGCCGATCTTCATGCGCCCAACCTAAACTGGCGTTCGCGCAGAGTCAGATTCCGCGCACTATCGCTGGTAGACAAGGAAGGATTCCAGGTTTGCATTTTTCCTGAGGTTTGCCGTATTGGAGCCTTGAAGCAATCATTGTGGCAGACGCTCCGCGAACGGAAGCTTCAGTTGCTCGCTGCTGGTCAGATCCCGGGGTTCCAATGCGTGGCCGCCGCTTTCGTCCTGATAGAGGCGGATCCAGAATTGCTCCCTCTCGATTCGTGTTGCTGCGTTGCTGTCGGCGCGATCGCGCGCAATTCGGGACATTGCGTCGAGCACCTCCAGTGTTTCCGCGCACCGGCCCTGCGCTTTCAGGAGATTCACCGCCTGCCAGCCGAGTTGCAGTGCAGCTGCCAAATCGAGGGACAGGGTCTGGTGGAATCGCCGGACGGCATCGCCCGCGCCGCTGGGCATCGTGCAGGGCAGGCCGCCTGGAATTGGTCCGGTAAGAATCACCGCCACACGGCTGCCGGGCACCGCGAACTCGCGGGCCTCCGCGCCGGGCTCCGAGAGCACGAACAATACTCTGTGACGAGCACACCAATCCAGCAACACGGAGCGATTCTCATCCACCGTGCTGGACATGGGCAGGCCGAGCGCGCTGCCGATATCGCCGATGATGCCGGCCCGGCTGCGCCCTGCGCAATTGAAATGGTAGCTGGCCTCGAAATCCGCCGCGAACTCGGTCGCGAATTGCGTGGCGAGTTCGGGGGGCATCTCCGTTGTGGAACCGGGCTGGTCCGCGACTGCCGCATAGACTCCTTCGAGCTCCGGCGCGACGCGAAGCGGCGCCGTATGCGTTGCAGGGGGCCGCAGGAGCCATCGCCGGATTCCACGCGCTGCTGCCGGATTCGATTCGCGGGCATCGAAGAAATGCTCTCTGCGAAGCATCGCGGGAAACGTGCATTCGCTCACCAGCACAAAGCCGAGCAACGTTTGGAATTCCTTCGGCTTCTCGAAGAACAACGGCTCCCAGGTTTTGCGCTGCCAGACCTTCGGGACGGACGACGGCGAGAGAAGCAGCAGTGCGACCTCGGCCGAGAGCGCCCGTTCCGCTGCTTCCATGAGGTCGAGATCGGGCCCGACGATTGCTTCGTCGCAGGAGACGGCAAGCGGCAGGTTCATTTCAAGAAAACCAGCGAGCCATCGGGCGAAGCTCTCATCCGCCGGGGCGTAACACAAGATCAACGAATCCATGACACGCGGCGCTCAGTCAGGCGATGGTCTCGCGGACGTTGAATTCCAATTTCCAGCGGCGGCCGTCGCGGGCGACGCACCAAAGCTGGAGCATGCCGGTTTCCGTGATAACGGTTTCGAAGGACACCGGGACGAGGTCGGCCGCGCCGCTGTCTGACGTGAGCCTCACTTCCACGGGCGAGAGTTCTTCGAGGTCGTTGCCGAAGTCTTCAATGAGCGCGCCGGGCGGATCGTTCTTGCGAGACGCCGAGCAAAAGAAGCGGAATTCGGCGGGCTCGTCGACGATCAAGCCGAACTCGCGGTCCGGGATGCGAGTGTCGGTGCCTTCTTCCATGCCGAACTGAGCGACCGTGAGAGCTTTCATCGGGGCCGCGAGGCCGGGGACCGCGGGCATGGCGGATTCGATTCCGACGTAATAAGAGCGCGCGATGCCGCCGCGAATACGTACGCCATTGCCGTGACGGGCGCGGCCATAGTAAGCCGAGCCGCGCGCGACGGCTTGCATGAGGTCTTCGCCGGAGAGCGGCGCGATGGGGCTGAAGCCTTCCTCCGAAAGCCAGCTGTTGAGAACTTCAAGCAGACGATCGCGTACGAACTGGGCGTGCAGGACACCGCCGTTGAAGAGGATGTGGGTGGGGCAGGCGAGTCCGCTGGCGCCGCGGCGAACGGAATCATGCTCGCTGGCGGCGGACTGCTGGCGCAGGAAGCGCGCGAGATGGCGTGTAATGGCGGGGTCCGCCGCGTAGGGCAATCCCATTTCCTGCAGACCGGCGCGACGGGATCGCTCGGGCATATCGATGCTCTTCACGACGGGGAGGAAGCCTTCGAGTACCTGTTCGACCTGTTCACGATGGAGCTTGGCTTTGATGGTTCCGCCGATGAGCTTCGAGCCTTTGCCGAGGATGGTGACGGGGACCTCGTCGGCTTTGGAATCCGCCGCGAGAAGCTTCTCCTTGGCAAGCCGACAATTATTCCAAAGGGCCTGCAACTGGAAGCCGTCGATCTTCTGACCTTTAGCGGCGAGGTCTCCAGCGACCGTGTGCGCCAGCGCGAGATCGATGTTGTCGCCGCCGAGCAGGATGTGATCGCCGACCGCGACGCGCTCAAGCTGCAACTCGCCGGATTTTTCAGTGACGGCGATCAGTGTGAAATCGGTGGTGCCGCCGCCGATGTCGACAACGAGCACGAGATCACCCCTGCTGACGCGCTGCCGCCAGTCGGTATGGCGCTCGATCCAGGCGTAGAACGCAGCCTGCGGCTCTTCGAGCATGGTGAGGTTCTTGAATCCGGCTGCTTCGGCGGCTTTGCCGGTGAGCTCGCGGGCGATGGCATCGAAGGAGGCCGGAACGGTGACGAGCACATCCTGCTGATCGAAGGGTGCCTCGGGATGTTCGGCATCCCAGGCAGCGCGCAGGTGCTTCAGGTACTCGGCGGACGCGTCGACAGGCGAGATCCGAGCCACACCTTCCGCCGCTTTCCACGGCAGCATGGCCGCGGTGCGGTCGACGGAGGAATACGAAAGCCAGCTCTTTGCGGAGGAGACGAGGCGGCTCGAAATCTCCGCGCCACGGCGTTGGGCGAGATGGCCGGTGACGAAGTGCGGGGCATCGTCCCAGGGGAGTGCAGTCGATCCGGCGGGGAAATCATTGGCGCCAGGAATGTAGAGGAACGACGGCAGCAGCTCTTCACTTGCGACCTCGTTGGCGTTGACGAGCTGCGGGATGGCGGCCATCTGAACGGCAGCTTCGCCGCCGGAAAGTTCTGTGAACGCAAGCGCGCAGTTGGTGGTGCCGAGGTCGATCCCGATAGCGTAATGCGGTGCCGAGCGGGAGGCCAAGCTTTACTCCACTTCGATTTCGGCCGGAGCGAGCACGGCGAGGTCCTGACGTGAGTTGAGAGAGGGCAGGATGACGGCGGTGGCGCGCCATCCGCGATGCCGCAGGACGCCGGCCGGGGGCTTGCCGGATGCAGGGACGTTGCCGACGTATTTCACGAGCGCGGGATTGCCATCCGGCGGCGTCGCGGTGCTGCCTTCGACCGCATCGATCACGGGCGCGGGCGAGAAGTGACGGACCAGCACTTCGCGCGTCTTTTCGTGGACGTCGCGGGCAGCGCTGCCGACCTGATCGTCCGAGTAGGGCGCGATGTCTTCCATGAAGAAATCGAGGATGCGGGCGTCGCGCTGCAGAATGCCGAGAAGCTGCAGAGCGCCGTCGGCCGGTTTAATCTCCGGCGCCGCGGGTTTGGGCTGTGCTTTGGGGACGGCCGCTGCCTTTGTGGTGAGACCGAGGTCGGCAAGCAGTTCATCCGAGAACTTACCGCTGAAGAGAAGGGCGAAGAAGGCGCGAAACGCCAATAAGATACGGTTCAAAGTCGAGTTTGCTCCAAAAGGTCAGCATAGCAATGGTGTACACGGCAGCCACCCGATGGGAGATAATGTCGGTGTGAGAATTCGCAACTTTGCGCTTCCATTTTTTCTGGCCGTGCTGTGCCTTGCGCAGCAGGGCAACTGGCAGACGGCGACGGAGCTTCCGGGCGTCGATACGCAGGGGCTGAGTCCCGCGAAGAAGGCGGCTGCTTTCAAGTTTCTGCGCGAGGAGACGTGCACTTGCGGCTGCAATATGAAGCTCGCCGAGTGCCGCATGAAGGATCCAACGTGCGGGTATAGCCGCAAGGAGTCGACGGTGGTGACGAAGGCGTTCGCGGCCGGCAAGAATCCGGCGGACGTGCGGGCCGAGGTGAAGAAGGTGGCGGGCGAGCCGCCGCCGACCTTCGAGGAACCGGTGAAGATTTCGCTGGCGGGCGATCCGGTCAAGGGCCCGGATAATGCGCGGGTGACGATCGTCGAGTTCTCGGATTTTCAATGCCCGTTCTGCTCGAAGGCTGTGGCGGATGCCAATCAGGTGCTGCGGCAGTTTCCCAGGGATGTGAAGCTGGTGTTCAAACAGTTCCCGCTCGATTCGCACCGGGACGCCGAATTTGGCGCGGAGGCGGCGCTGGCGGCACAGGCGCAGGGGCGGTTCTGGCAGATGCATGATCTGCTTTATGCGGGATTTCCGGATTTGTCGCGCAAGACCGTGTTCAATTATGCGCACGAATTGAATCTCGACATGAAGCAGTTTACGACCGATGTGGATAGCCACAGGTACCAGGCGCGGGTACATGCCGAGGAGCAGGAAGGGGAGGTGGCCGGAGTGGGTGGGACGCCGACGTTCTTCTTCAACGGCAAGCGGTACAACGGGGTGTTCGATCTCGCGACCGTGGCTCCGTTGATCAGGAAGGAATTGAAGTAGGTAAGAATAGGGCAGGCCAAAAAGCCTGCCCCACCTTCACTTCGAGCGGACGGTGCTTTTCAGACGATTGAGCTGCTTGCGTGCCGTGTTGGCCCAGGAACTGGTGGAATCGAGCTTCAGATAAGTCTGCCAGTGCGCGATGGCCTGCAGCAACTCGCTGTTGCGCTCGCACAGAAGCGCGAGATTGAAGTACGCGTCCGCGTAACGGGGGTTCAGCCGGATCGCTTCCAGATAGTGCTTGTAGGCTGATTCGATATTCCCCTGCTCGTCGTTGAGATTTCCCAGATTGAAGTGCGCCAGCGGATAACCGGGGTCGGCCTGCATGGCGCGGGTGTAATAGTCCGCGGCAGCTTTCATTTTGCGCATTCGGAACGAGATCGTTCCGAGATTGACGAGCGCGCCGGCGGCATTCGGATTGGCCTCGATCGCGTGCTTGTAGGCTTCGACGGCTTCTTCCACGGGGGCGCCCGTCTCTTCGAGCGCGAGGCCGCGCTGGAACCAGTGTTCGGCCAGTTTTTCCTTTGCGTCGTCCTGTGCGCCGATGGCTGCCTTCACTGGGAACGATCGCAGCTTCTCGATTTCTTTCGTGTCGAAGTTGAGCAGCAGTTGGCCGGTGACCGGTTCCATGATGGAGTCGCCGACGTGGACGTTGATGCGGCGCCCGTCGGTGGTGATGCGAAGCTGCGCGAGCGGATGGGGAACGTCTTCGAGGCGGGACTTCAACGAGGTGATGGCGCGCTGAATCCGCGAGGGCGCGATGTGCAACTCGCGGAGACGCTTGAGCGTCTTGATGGCAAGCAGGTCGGAGAAGCCGAAGTTCTCGCGCTGTTCAACGAGGCCTTGCTTTTCCCACGACCGCAATTGGCGCTCGGTGACATCCGCAATGCGCCGAAGGTCTTCCCGTCCGTATGCGCCGGGCGCTGAAGTTGCGTGGGTAATTTGCGCCTGCGTGGTTTCCATCATCCGTGTGTTGATCTGCCGCCAAGCCGAAAGTGTAGCAGCTTCGAAGAAACACGTTCCCGCGCTAGAATTGTCGGTTGCTGATTCGGTGTTTACTCGTACTGACCGGCGGAGCGGTTGGCTCGCTGGCGCGCTATCTCGCTGCGCTGGGAATCGACGAACACTACGACGGACGATTTCCGCTGGCGACTTTTCTGATCAACGTCACCGGGTCGTTCCTGATCGGGTTGCTGCTGGTGATTCTCGATCGCCGGGAACTCCTCCATCCGAATCTGCGGCCGTTGCTGGTGACGGGTCTTTGCGGAGGATACACCACGTTTTCGACGTTCGAGTGGGAAATCTTCGCGCGCGGCCGATCAGCTCCGGGGTTTGCGCTGGTTTATGCGATTGCGAGCGTTGTGTTTGGGCTGATGGCTTGTTGGGCCGGGGCATCTTTCGCCCGCCGGGTTTGAGCCGTCCACCTGTGGTCATCGCGCGGGGTCACAAACATCCGTCTCTCAACCGGGACCCCGTTTTACGATCTGGCCATCGTGAGTCGCGCCAGTGCTCGCCCCGCGCCCGCGTTGGGAACAGTCGATGGGAGCGCCGACGCCGGGTCTGGTGGCCGAAGAGCACCATTCAACCGGCTTCGGACCGGGTCAACCGGTCGTAAGCTGTTGAATTTACGCGCCCAGAAGTTTGGTGCTCGTACTGCCTTATAGAGCCCCGTAAGGAGGAAACGGAAAATGAAGACGAAGCTGATTGCGGGATTTTTGCTGGCGGGTGGCTGCTTGTTTGCTGCGCCCCGGATTTCGATTGGAGTAGGGATCGGAGCGCCGGTTCCTGCTTATGGATACTACCGGCCTGCTCCGGTCTACGTGGACCCGGCCCCGGTTTATGCTCCTGCATATGTTGCACCGGCTCCCGGATACACGTGGGTTAACGGCTACTGGTATGGAGTTGGCGCCCACCGGGTTTGGCGTACAGGTTACTGGGCCGGGCCGCGCGGACATGTCGAGTATCGCGGGTACTTCCGCCGGTAATTGAGGTGGGCGTTAACCTGCTCGCGCAGGGACTTTGGGATCTGGCCGGGCCGATGAGCCCGGCTTCTTTTTTGTCTTGAACCAAACACCAGCGCGATAGAGCAGCAGGATTCCGAGGATCGCGCCGTAACGGACCGGCGCACGGATATCCGATTTGACGAGCCAGTAGTAATGGATCACGCCCGCCAGCGCGATGGCGTAGATCAACCGGTGCAGCAGTTGCCAGCGGCGGAATCCCAGGCGGCGGACCCATCCCGCGGTTGAAGTCACGGCAAGCGGGATCATCAACAGTAATCCAGTCATGCCGACGGTGATGAAGCGGCGCTTGATGATGTCGTCCCACATTTCGTGTGTATCGAAACCCTTGTCGAGGAAGATCCACGTTGTGAAGTGCAGGCAGGCGTAGAAGAAGGCGAAAAGTCCGAACAGCCGGCGGAAACGGATTAGCTGCGGCTGGCCTACGAGGGCGCGCAACGGGGTGATCGCGAGGGTGATTAGAAGGAAGCGGAGAGTCCAGTTCCCGGTTTTGTGGGTGATGAATTCGATGGGATTGGCGCTGAGGTCCTGACGGTGGAAGCGCCACAGGAGATCCGCGAAGGGGATGAGGCAGAGGGCGAAGAGCACGGCTTTCGTCCATTTGCTTAGCCAGAGGGTTTTCATTGTGCGGTTGTGCGGCGATGACGGACAGCGAGGTTATCAAACCCCGCAGGACGTCATCCTGCTCTGCGTGCTTTCGCGTAGCAGAACGGGTCCTCAATAGTATTTGCGGAGGTCCATCCCGGCATACAGGCTTGCGACCTGGTCGCCATATCCGTTGAAGATCTGAGTCTTGATGCGGCGGCCGAGGGCGCTGTCGCCAAGCCGCTCTTCCATCGCCTGGCTGTGGGTGGGGTGGTCCTTCGCAGGATTCACGTTGGAGTAGAAGCCGTAGGCCTCTGCCCATTCCATGTTCCACGTGGTTGGCGGCTGCTTCTCGACGAAGCGCACTTTGACAATCGACTTGATGCTTTTGAAGCCATACTTCCAGGGAATCGTCAGGCGGAAGGGCGCGCCGCATTGCGGGGGCAGCGTTTCGCCGTAGAGTCCGACAGCGAGGATAGTCAGCGGGTGCATGGCTTCGTCAAGCCGGAGTCCTTCGACGTAGGGGAACTGAATATGCGCCTCCGCGGACGAGATCATCTGCTTGCGATCGTAATAGGTCTGGAAAGCAACGAACTTCGCCTTCGACGTCGGCTGTACCTGTTTGAGCAGGGCGCTCAGCGGGAATCCGACCCAGGGGATCACGAAGGACCAGCCTTCGACACAGCGATGGCGGTAGATGCGCTCTTCGAGCGGCGCGAGCTTCATGACCTGGTCGAGGTCGAGGGTTTTCGGCTTGTCGACTTCCCCTTCGATGGAGACGGTCCACGGGTTGGTGCGGAAGTTTTTGGCGAGCTTTGCCGGCTCGTCTTTGCCGGTGCCAAATTCGTAGTAATTGTTGTAGCTGGTGATCGCGCCGTAGGGAGTCTGTTTCTCGGTTGTGCTGAAGTGGCTCGGCTGGATGCCGGTGAGCTTCGTTTCGGCGGCGAGGGGCCCCGCGAGCGCGCCCAGAGCTGCGGAGCCGGCCATGAGAAAGCGTCGGCGATTCATGTAAGCGGCCTTCGGGGTGACGTCGGAGTAGCGGAGTTGTGGAGCTTTGCGGATAATCATGGTGTTTCATCCACATGGTATCTCCGGGGCGTCACAATCGGCACGAATGCCAGAGTACGGGATTTGAGCCGGAGAAACGCCGCCAGGTTTTTGACCTCTATTTGATCAGCGGTTGCTTTCAGGAATCGTTATTATATATGCGATGCCCCGTGTCAGGGCGAACGGGACCGGCATTCCAATGATTCGACCGGGAGCGTTCGTGAATCGTAAACGTCTTGGGTTTTCAGTGGTTTGGCTGGCAGCGGCGGGTTGTGCTGCAGCCCAGACTCCAGCCCCTCCCACCAGCGGACGTCCGCTTCTCGATAAGTATTGTGTGACATGTCACAGCGACAAGCTGAAGACAGGCGGGCTCTCGCTGCAAAGCGCCGATCTGGCGAAGGTACCCGAAAACGCCGAGATCTGGGAAAAGGTCATCCAGAAGCTTCGTGTGGAAGCCATGCCGCCGCAGGGGATGCCGCGACCTGACAAGGCGACGCTCAGCGTATTCGCGGCGTCGCTGGAGAACGCAATCGACAAGACCGCGGCAACCCGGCCCAATCCCGGCCATTCGGCGCTGCATCGGCTGAACCGTTCGGAATATGCGAATGCGATTCGCGATTTGCTCGCGCTGGACGTCGATACAACGACATTGCTTCCACCCGATGACGAGAGCTATGGATTCGACAATATCGCTGACGTCCTGAAGACTTCGCCGTCTCTGCTCGAGCGCTATATGTCGGCGTCATGGAACATCAGCCGTCTGGCGGTGGGGGATCCTTCAATCGGCGCGACGAGCGCTGTCTACCGGGCGCGCGCGGACCTTTCGCAGAACGAACACATCGACGGGCTTCCGTTGGGCACACGCGGCGGCATTATCGTCAGGCACAATTTCCCGCTGGATGGCGAATATGTGATCAAAGTCCGCTTGTGGCGTGTGACGGCGGATATGATCCGCGGCCTCGAAGAGCAGCATCAACTGGAAATCGCGGTCGACGGGATGCGGGCCAAGCTCGCGAAGATCGGCGGTCCGGAAGATCAGCATTTGAGCGAAACCAACTCCGGCGCGTCGGTGATCGATATCGACGGACGGTTGACTGTGCGCGTGCCCGTGAAGGCGGGTCCGAGAACAGTGACAGCAACGTTCTTGAGCGCGATCGAAAGTGAGGCGCAGGACGACAACATCCTGAAGCCGTTCATCCGCTCAAATTACGACGTGCTCGATTATCGCGGCGAGCCGGTGGTGGATCGCATCACGATTGAAGGGCCTCTGCAGGCGACCGGGTCTGGGGATACGCCGAGCCGAAGAAAGGTTTTTAGCTGCCACCCGGCGGACAGCGCCGAGGAACTGCCGTGCGCGAAGAAGATCATCACCGCGCTGGCGAGGCGGGCCTACCGGCGTCCCGTCAATGACAACGACCTCGAGACGCTGATCGGCTTCTACCAGCTCGGACGCAATGGCGGAAATTTCGAGATGGGAATCGAGGCGGCGATTCAGCGCATTCTGGCGAGTCCGGAGTTTATCTTCCGGTTCGAGCCTGATCCCTCGAATGCGACTTCGGACCAGCCCTATCGCATAAGCGATCTGGAACTGGCTTCGCGGCTTTCGTTCTTCCTGTGGAGCAGCATTCCCGACGAACAGTTATTGACTGTCGCCAGCCAGGGCAAGCTGAAGGATCCAGTGGTGCTGGAGCAGCAGGTGCGGCGGATGCTGGCCGACAAGAAGTCGGAAACGCTGGTGACGAACTTCGCCGACCAGTGGCTTTACCTTCGGAATCTGAAGAACATCCAGCCAGACTTCCAGACCTTCCCGGATTTCGACGACAACCTCCGGCAGGCGATGAAGCGCGAGACGGAGTTGTTTTTCGGCAGCATCATCAGCGACAACCGCAGCGTGATGGATTTGTTGAATGCCGACTACACGTTCGTCAATGAGCGACTCGCCCGGCACTACGGAATTCCCAATATTTACGGGACGGATTTCCGGCGGGTGGCGATCACGGATGAAAACCGGCGCGGGCTGCTCGGGCAGGGAAGTATTCTAACCGTCACGTCAATGCCGAACCGGACATCACCGGTGAATCGCGGCAAGTGGATTCTGACGAACCTGCTGGGAAATCCGCCGAATCCGCCACCGCCGAATGTGCCTGTGTTGAAGGACAACGAGGCGGGCGCGAAGAAGCTCTCACTGCGCGAGCGGATGGAAGCGCACCGGGCGGATTCGACATGCGCGGGCTGCCACAAGGTAATGGATCCGCTGGGCTTTTCGCTTGAGAACTTCGATGCTGTCGGGCGGTGGAGAATCAACGACGACGGGTCGCCAATCGATCCTTCGGGAACGTTGTTCAATGGGGCGAAGGTGAATGGTCCGATAGCGCTGCGCAATATGCTGCTGGCGAACCCTGATGTTTTCGCGAAGGTACTTACGGAAAAGTTGATGACTTACGCGCTGGGGCGCGGAGTGGAGTATACGGACATGCCGACGGTCCGGGAAATCCTGAGCGAAGCGGGAAAGAACGACTATCGTTTTGCCTCGATTGTGCTCGGGATTGTGAAGAGTACGCCTTTCGAAATGAAAGAGAAGGCTGTGGGGCAGGTCGGTAACCTGCGGCGGATTGGCAATCGGCCTGGCCTGTGAAGCGAAATCGTGGAAGCCGGGTTGAGAGCAAGGCTGTGAAAACTTTTAGGAATTGAAGGGAGATTTGCCGGACATGAGAATCAATACGAAGAAGCACTTGGCGCGCCGTACGTTTCTGCGGGGTATGGGCATTTCCGTGGGGTTGCCTTTGCTCGATTCGATGATCCCGGCGAACACGGCGCTGGCGGCGACGGCGGCGAATCCGCAGCTTCGGCTGGGGCTTTGCTACATGCCGCACGGCGCGGTGATGTCGAACTGGACGCCGGTGATGGATGGCGCGGGTTACACGCTGTCGCGCACGCTGGCTCCGTTGAAGTCCCTGCAGGATTCGGTGCTGGTGCTGACCGGTCTCGCGCACAGAAATGCCGGATCCCTCGGACCGGGCGACAGCGGCGGCGATCACGGCCGCGGTCCGTCAGTGTTTCTTAATGCTTCGCACCCCAAGCGGACGGAGGGCGAAGACGTACGCGCGGGCACGACTATCGATCAGATCGCGGCGGAGAAGATCGGTCAGGATACGCCGCTGCCTTCACTCGAGCTCGCCACCGAAGACATGACTGGGCTGATCGGCGCCTGCGATGTCGGATTCAGTTGCACTTACACGAACACGATTTCCTGGAAGACGCCAACCACGCCGCTGCCGATGGAGATCAATCCACGCAACGTCTTTGATCGGCTGTTCGGCGATGGCAGCACCACGACGGAGCGGGTGATGCGGCTGCAGCGCGAGCGCAGCATTCTCGATTCAGTCACTGCCGAGGTGAATCATCTGCAGGGCAAACTTGGTGCAAGCGACAGAAACAAAGTCTCGGAATATCTCGATAACGTGCGCGAGATCGAGCGCCGCATCCAGTTAGCCGAGAAGAAGCAGGTCAGCTCCACACAAGGTGAGTTTCCGGCGGCGCCGATCGGCATCCCGGACAATCACGAAGAGCACTCGAAGCTGATGTTCGACCTGATGGCGCTGTCATATCAGGCCGACGTCACGCGCATCGTTTCGTTCATGATGGCGCGCGAGGTGAGCTACCGGACGTTCCCGATGATCGGCGTGCCCGACCCGTTCCACGCAACTTCGCATCACCAGAATGATCCGGAGAAGCTGGAGAAGTTAACGAAGATCAATACTTATCACGTCGGTCTGATGGCGTATTTCCTCGAAAAACTGCGCAACACGCCGGATGGCGATGGCAGTCTGCTCGATCACTCGCTGGTTCTGTATGGGAGTTGCATGAGCAACAGCAATCTGCATAATCACAATCCGCTGCCGATCTTTGTGGCAGGCGGGGCGAATGGGCAGTTGAAGGGTGGGAAGCACATCAAATATCCGAATGATACGCCGGCGGCGAACCTGCTGTTAACGATCCTCGGGATGGCGGGAGTGCAGCAGGACAGCATCGGCGACAGCGATGGGCACCTGTCGTTGTCTTAAGGATCTGACGATGCGCAAAACATTACTCGTACTGGCACTTTCGACGGTGGGGTTACTCTCCGCTGCCGAGACCCGCGTGGTCGATGCGGTGAAGAATCACGACAAGGAAGCGTTGCGAGCGCTGCTCAAAGAGCATGCCGGCGTGAACGCGCCGGAAGCGGACGGCACCTCGGCCCTGCATTGGGCCGCGCATCAGAACGATCTGGAAGCCGTGCAATTGCTTTTGAAGGCGGGCGCGAATGCGAAAGCCACGAGCCGTTATGGCGTGACCCCGCTTTCCGAAGCCGCGACTTACGGGAGCGCGGAAGTGGTGGAGGCGTTGCTGAAAGCCGGGGCCGATCCGAACACACTGACGACAGAACGGGGCGATACAGTCCTCATGACCGCCTCGCGCGCGGGTAACATCGGCGCGGTGAAGGCTCTGCTCGAACATGGCGCGAATGTCAACACGAAGGAGAACGTGCGCGGCCAGACCGGTTTGATGTGGGCCGCGGCCGAGGACCATCCGGAAGTCGTGAAGCTGCTGATCGCGCATGGGGCGGATCCAAAAATCAGATCGAGCGACCGCGACACGACGCCTCCGAAGCTGATGGCGGGAACGCCGGCCGCGCCGATTTCGAAAGGTGGTCTGACGGCGCTGGTGTTTGCGGCGCGGCAGGGATCGATCGAATCGGCGAAGGCGCTCATCGGTGCGGGTGCGGATATCAATCAGGGCGATGCGGATGGGAATAATCCGCTGCTGATCGCGATTCTGAATAATCACGACGAGCTGGCGCAGATCCTGATCGACAAGGGTGCGGATGTGAATGCCGTCAATAAAGACGGAAGAAGCCCGCTCTATACGGCAGTGGATGCGCACGATGTGGACTGGTCCGATCGCCCGCTGGTGAAGGAAACCGATAAAGTGACGAGCCTCGACGTGATCAAATCGCTGATCGATCACAAGGCCGATGTGAATGCGCAGCTCACGGCGGCTTCGATCATCAAGAAGGCGGCGCAGGATAGTCCTGACCGCACGCTCGGAGTGGGTGCGACGGCTTTCATGCGGGCGGCGCGCAGCGGGGACGTCGACGTGATGAAGTTGCTGCTGGATCATGGCGCGGATCCAAAACTCGCCAACAAAGACGGAGTCACCGCGTTGACGGTGGCCGCGGGCGCGGGTTACACGGACGCGAACCGGGGCACGGAACCGCAAGCGCTCGATGCCGTGAAGCTTTGCGTAAGCCTTGGGCTCGACGTCAATGCGGTCACCGACAAAGGCGAGACTCCAATGCATGGCGCAGCGCGGCGGGGCGCCAACACAATTATTCAGTATCTGGCCGACAAGGGCGGAAAGATCAGCGTTTCCAACAAACAGGGACTGACGCCGCTCGATCTGGCCCTGGGCAAAGGGGGCGGCGCGGCTGGCCGGCAGCCTCCGAAGGAAGTGACCGCGGCGTTGATTCAAAAGCTGGGCGGGACGCCGGGAGTCGAGGTCACGCAGGTCGCCGCGAAAGCGGAGTAGAACCAGTTGGGATGTTATTTTGAGCCGGATCCTTCGCGGGTCCGGCTTTTTTGCTTTGGAATAGAATGGGTGACTGTCATGCCGAAATCAAAGAATCCGGTTGGGCGCCGCGGCTTTCTGAAAGGGGCAGCGGCGGGGGCGGCGGCGCTGGTCGCGAGCCCGGGCGCAGTAAAGGCGCAGGACGCGCAGACGCGGGGAGCGGCGACACCGCTTCCCTCGGCGCGTCTGGCGGCCGCGGAAAGCTCTTCGCCAGCGGCGCGCGTCGATGTGTATACGACCGATCGTCCGGGTTCCGATTTTATGGCCGATGTGATCAAGTCGCTCGGCTTCGAATATGTCTGCGCGAATCCCGGATCGAGCTTCCGCGGCCTGCACGAATCGCTGGTGAATTACGGCAAGAACAAGATGCCGGAGCTGCTGACGTGCTGCCACGAAGAGTCCTCGGTGGCGATGGCGCACGGTTACGCCAAGATCGAGGGCAAGCCGCTCATGATCATGGCGCATGGGACGGTCGGTCTGCAGCATGCATCGATGGCGATTTACAACGCGTTCGCGGATCGCGTGCCGGTTTTCATCATCCTCGGTAATATTGCGGATGAGCAGTGGCGCCGCGGCGATGTGGAGTGGGCGCACAGCGTGCAGGATGCGGCGGCGATGGTCCGGGACTACACGAAGTACGATGATGCGCCGGTCTCGCTCGGCCACTTCGCGGAGTCGGCCATGCGGGCCTACAAGGCCATGATGACGCCGCCGATGGAACCGGTGGTGCTGGTGGCGGACGCGGTGTTGCAGGAAGAGCCGATGTCCGAAGCGGATCGCCGCACAGCGCGAATTCCCAGGGTAACGATGCCCACGCCGCCCGCGGGTGATTCAGGCGCAGTGGCCGAAGCAGCCCGCATGCTGGTGGCGGCGGAAGATCCGGTGATCATTGCGGGCAGGGTCGCGCGGACTCCGGCTGGCTTGAAACTGATGATCGAACTTGCGGAGTTGCTGCAGGCCCCGGTGCAGGACCGGCGTTTCCGGATGAACTTCCCGTCGGCCCACCCGCTGTACAACGGCGGTAATGTCGCGACCGCGGACCTGATCATGGGTCTCGAGATCCCCAATTTCTGGGATGTGACCCACACACAGACGCCGATTAATCGTATGGGGATGGAAAGCCGCTCCATCATCAAACCGGGCGCGAAGCTGATCACCATTTACTCCGGCGATCTGACCGAGAAGAGCAACTATCAGGACCTTGGACGTTACGCCGAGGTCGATCTCGCGATCGCGGCGGACGCCGAAGCGACCTTGCCCTACCTGATCGAAGCCTGCAAAAAACTGATCACGGCCGACCGCCGGAGGGCTTTCGCGGAGCGCGGGGCGAAGTATGCGGAAGCAGCGAAGAAGACGCGCGAGTTGGCCCTGGAGCAGGCGGCGTTCGGCTGGGATGCGAGCCCGATCTCGACGGCGCGCGTTTCCGCGGAGATCTGGAATCAGATCAAAAACGAAGACTGGTCGCTGCTGTCGGATGTGAATCCGTTTTTCAGCAACTGGCCGACGCGGCTGTGGAATTTCGAGAAGCATCACAATTACATCGGTGGACACGGCGCATATGGCGTTGGGTACGGCGCTCCGGCGGCTACAGGCGCGGCGCTGGCAAATCGGAAGTATGGGCGCATCAGTGTGAACATCCAGTGCGACGGCGATTTGAATTATGCGCCGGCTGTGCTCTGGACGTCGGCGCACCACCACATTCCGCTGCTGAGCATCATGCACAACAACCGCGCGTATCACCAGGAGCTGATGTACCTGGAAGACATGGCGGCGCGTGCGAATCGCGGCGTGGATACGGCGCTGATCGGGACGGGTTTGAACGATCCGAACATCGACTACGCGACGCTGGCGAAGGCGTATGGAGTGTACAGCGCGGGCCCGATCTCGAACCCCAACGATCTGGGGCCGGCGATCAGGAAAGCGATTGAGGTCGTGAAGAAGGGCGAGCCGGCGTTGATCGATGTGATCACGCAGCCGCGGTAAAGGACTGCGCGATGAAGAAAGTTTTGTTTTTTGCGATCATTGCGGCGGGGTCGCTCTGCGCGCAGGATGCCGCGAACGGGAAAAAGATTTTCGTGCGCGATGGCTGTTACGAGTGCCACGGCTACGCGGGACAGGGGACGATCGCCGGCGCGCGGCTGGCGCCTCCGGTTTTGAATGCGCAGGGGATGACCCGGTATGTGCGGCGTCCGGCAGGTGTCATGCCGGCGTTTACGGACAAGGTGTTGTCGGATAAAGAAGTCAACGATATCTATGCATATCTGAAATCGTTGCCCGCCCCGAAGCCGGTGAAGGACATTCCGCTGCTGAATCAGATGCGGAATTAGAGTATTTTCATTGATACTGCAGGGCGCAACTTGCCCCATAGTCAGATAAGAGCGGCAAGATCGAAACGCGGCGATAAAAAAACGGCGGCGGGAGCTTTGAAGCTCCCGCCGCCGGAGTGTTTCAGGGTGCGCTTTGCTTACACCATGGCGGCCTATGTCACGGTCACCGAGATTGTCTTGCTTCCCGTGCCGGGCGTCGCCCCGCCAGTCGGTGCGGTGTCGTCGGTAGCAGTCACCGTAATGCTGACCGTTCCCGCCGTTGCGGTTCCGGGAGTCACATCGCCGGTGCTGGAGTCGATGGCGAAGCCGGCCGTTATGCTGGTGGCATCGAGCGTGTAGGTGATGGTGCCGGTATTGCCGGTCGCCGTCACTGTTGTGAGTACGCCGGAGGTGCCATTTGCTTGCGACACCGGCGTGGTATTGGCCATCTTCAGGTTCACGACAACATCGAAGGTGATTGTACCGGTTAGCGGAGTGCCCGTCGTCGAGTCGGTCGCAGTGACCGTGACATGGTATGTCCCGGCGGGCGTCAGAGTGGAGATGCCGACTCTTCCGGTAGTCGCGCCGATTGTCATGCCGGTAGGCAGAGACACGGGTGACGTGATGGTGAAGGCGTACGGGAACGTTCCACCGGTCGCGGTAACGAGCGGTGTAAGGGTCGCGTTGGCGGTGCCGAAGGTGCCGGTGTAGGTTCCGGAACCGACCGAGCTCATGAAGAGACCGCCGGCGACGGTAAGGGTGAACGTCGTACTGCCCGTCAGCGGGATGTTGGCGGAGTCGGTCGCCGTGACCGTCACCACGTAGGTGCCGGCGGTATTAGCGGCCGGCGTGCCCGTGATGTCCCCGGTTGCGGCTCCGAGAGACAATCCCGCCGGAAGCAGCCCGGAGGTGAGGGCGTACTTATACGTGGATGTGCCTTCGGTCGCGATGGCGGAATTGTTGGATCCGCTCCACGGGATGCCGACGGTGCCTGTCAGTCCGGCTCCGGTTGGAGGCGTAACTTTCAGCCGCGGCGTGACCCACACGCTAACCCCGGCCTGGCTGGTGAGGAGGTTGGCGGTGATGACGATCGGCAATTGCAGCGGAGAGACGATCGTCGAAACCGGATTCCCGGATACGGGCTGGAAGCTGCCGTCCGAAGTGCCGGGAAGAAGCACGTTGAGCTGATAGAGTCCAGTGACCGTATCCGGAACGAAGCCGGCGTAGAGAACCGTGCCTGCAATGCCGCCCACGGTAACGGACGGGACGTTGGCCGATCCGCTCGTGACGCACGGCGGCAGGCGGTTCGCGTTCAGGAGCGAACTCTGGATCACGGTGCCATCCAGATTTGTCAGTGAGGTGCCCGCCGCGGTGTTCAGGGATGTAAGGAAGCTGGCTAGGCTGACACAGTCGGCAGACCATGTCGGGCCGCTGCCGGCCGATGCGTTGTCCGCGCTGCTGTCGGGCGCGCCAAGACCTGTGACGTAGACCTGAATCACATCGGAATCGGCACCCGTCGACCGCATGCCGGCCGGGTTTGCAGAGCTGATGAGCGAATAGTTGGAGCCGAGGATCGCGCCGTCTCCCTGGCCATCCGCGCCGACAGTGAAGATGCCGGGGTTCGTTGCGACGATGTTAACCTGGAACGGAGCGCTCTTGAGCAATGTCGCCCCCGAGCCGTAGCCAAAGTTCACTACGACGTCGACCGTGTTGCCGATTGACGCCGAGACTGCGCCGGGAACAAGCAGGTTGATCTGTCCGTTGGTTCCGAAAAGCAGCGGAGCCGTGGCGATCAGCGTCGGGCTGCCACCGTGCGTCTGGAAAGTAACGGACAGACTGCGCTGCGTCGCGCCAGGCGCATCCGGACTGAGGATCGAGGGGAAGCGCAGTGTCACCGGATCCGGCGTTCCATAAAGCAATTGACTGCTGCTGCAGCCGGTGCCGCCAGAGGAGCAGAAGTTAGCTCCGAAGATGCTGACCATATCCCAGGGGGCCATGGAGGGAAGCGCAGGCGGTGTGACCTGAAGAAACGCCGAGGCGCTGGTTACGGCCTGAATCAATGGGCCGACCCCGATGGTGAGAACCGCGGTTCCCGTTGGAATGCTGCATGTGCCGCCAGCGGGATTACAAATGCCGAGAGTGACGGAGCCACCGGAGCCGCTCTGACCGAACGGCAGATTCGCATCCGCGACGGCAGGTACGGTGATCGTCAGGATGATGTTCGAGGGGTTGATAACGTTCGCCGAGATATTGGTATCTGTGACGATCGAGCCGCCGACGACCACGCCGACTTTTGTTTTCTGAGTGGGGTCGGTACTCGGGACGAACCCTGTGCCTGTAAGCACCACCGAGAAAGTTTGGTTGGAAGCCGCTGTGGGCAAACTGGCGGGAGTAAGTCCGGTCAGGGTGGCACCAGGCGACAGCACAGTCACATTGAACGTGACAACAATGGTCGAAGCCGGGGAACCCCACGTCAGTGTGACCGTTCCCGTCATAACGGTGCCTGGCTGAGCGGCCGCGAAAATCAACTGGTTGAAGGTTACGCCGATCTGGGTGCCGAAGCTGTATGCGAGGCCTTTCTGCTCGGTGGCGCTGATTATGGGAGCCAGAGTGCCGCCCGATGTCGCGGTGTACGAGATCGGAGAATCGGTGGATACTGCCGTGATGAAGGGGGTTGGAAGAGGCTGGCCGATGACCCACGAAATGTTGCGAGTCGTGCCCTCCGCGACCGCGAGCCGCGGCGCTTTATTATTGACGAGCAAACTGATCGGAAGTGCCAGATCGGAAGTGCCCGACACTTTGACTCGGACCGTGGTGTTATAAGTCCCCGGAGCCAGCGAGTCAGCGACCGTCGTTGAGGTAAAGCGCAAGCTCCTCGGGACTGTGCCGTTGATGGAGTCGACTGTCAACCAGATCGGCAGAGTGGAAGTGTCCACTGCAAAGAAGGGCGCAGGCACAGTCGCCGAAGTGACATTGACATCCACATGTCCGGCGGTTCCGGAACCTTTTATATAAGAGAGTGAAGCAGGATTCGGCGTCGCGACCAGGGTGGATGGCGGCAACACCTGCAGGGTCACGGTCAGGAGTTTGTCCGGCGCGGGAGCGTTGAGCAGATGAAGCGTCGCGATATTGGTTGTGCCCGCCCCAAACCCGCCGCAACCGGCCGCGGCCACGACGGTGAATGTCACCGCGGTAGTGCTGGCCGTACCTCCGGAGAAGGAACTCACGCTCAGCCACGCGGGCGGCGGGACTCCGGAGTTATCCACTGTAAACGGCGTTCCGCCAGTCGCGGCGGAGGTGACGGAAATGGTCTGCGCCGGCCCGGGTGTGTAGACCGGTCCGACGGGATTTCTCGCGCACGTGATCGTCACTCCTGACGCAACCAGCGCGGAGGTTGTCGACGTGACCGTCGCGTTCACTGTCGAAGTTATGTCATTGGATCCCCCGGCTTTGAACTGAACAGAAGTCGGGCCTGTGCTGGCGCCTGCGCACCCGGCAGTCACGTTGGCGGTGTAAGTGAGTCCGGCCGTCTGGTTTGCCGTGCTGAGCGTCGTGCTCACTGGCGGCGTAACCACGATGCCGTTACCGGGCGCCACGAAGGTGACCACGATCGTTGCGGAACCCGTCAACAGCGGAGACGGCTTCACAACAATCGTGGCGGCGGTGCCGGGTCCGGTGGCCGTATTGCACGTGACGGTAACGGCGCTGGTCGCCGTCAGCACGTTGGCGTGCGCGCTGCCGGCGCAAGCGATCAGGGCAAGCAGCCCGCCGAGAGCGTGCGCCTGCGGCTTTCGTAAAAGCGCCCGCGGCTTTCTTGGAAGCGCCTGCGGCTTTCGTAGAAGCGCCTGCGGCTTTCTTGGAATCGATGAGTCCATGGAGGACCTTCCTTAGTCTGGTTTTCCGCGCGTGCCCGTACTTGCGGATCAAGATCGACAAAACGGCGACGCGCTGGAACGGCCGGTCTTCCGGCCGATACAGACATATCGGCGCCAGTGTGAAATTTTTTACAATTTCCCGCGGGCGAATCCACAGCTCAGGAACGGCGGATCTGTTCCGCATTCCGCGCGCCAGCGTTTCACTTCGGGATACTGTTAGGTTGGCCGCGCCTCTGCAGACACTGGTATTTCAGGGCTGTCCGCTCGCCTACCGGATCGCCGGCGAGGGTCCGCCGCTGGTGATGATCCAGGGGGTCGGGGCCTATGGCACTGTGGCGAATCCGCAGGTCGACATCCTGAAGCCGCACTACACCTGCCTGACATTCGACAACCGGGGTATTGGTGCGAGCGTTCCCGCCGACGGGCCGCTCACCGTCGAGCAGATGGCTAAAGATACTCTCGCGCTGATAGATCATGCGGGGTGGGATTCCGCGCACCTTGTCGGCCATTCTCTCGGCGGACTGATCGCACTCCATACCGCCCTGACGGCGAAGCGCCGCATGCGCAGCCTGACGCTGCTCTGCACATTCGCGCACGGGGCCGATGCCACCCGCCTGACGCCCGCGCTGCTCTGGATAAGCCTGCGTGTGCGATTCGGCGGGCGGCGCATGCGGCGAAGAGCGTTCATCGACCTGGTGGTACCACCAGACAAACGGCAGGGCCATTCGGAGGATCTCGCGCAGCGCATTTCGAAGATTCTCGGACACGACATCGGCGATCTTCCGGCAATCACCGATCGGCAGATGGCTGCAATGCGGAAGCACGATGTTACCACTCGCCTCGGCGAACTGGCCGGAATTCCGACGCTGGTCGTCAGCGCGGAAAAGGACCTCATCGCGCCGCCGTCATCCGGACGCGTCATCGCGGCGGGTATTCCTGGCGCGCGTTACATCGAAATCGCCGGGGCATCGCACTCGTTCCCTATACTCGAACCGGAGCGCTGTGGGGCGTTGACGCTGGCGCATCTCGCGGAAGCGGAGCGGCGGTATCTCGCGTCCGCCTGATACGTTGGTCTCAGGGGAGGCGGGGATGGTTCTCGCGGTCGCGTTTGTCGCCGTGTGGTTTGCCGCCGCGTTTACGCTTTCGATTACAGGATGGTTCGAGCGGTTTTCGTCGGCCGCGCTCTTCGGAATCGGCGCGCTGGTCTCCGCCACCGGTTTTGCCGTTTTGCATTCCATTTCGGAAAGGTTTCGCGGATTTCTGCGCGCGCGAAGTCTGAAGCGACTGACGCGGATGCAGGCGCTTCGGTTTTTCGGCACGCTGGCGCTCTTCAAATCGAGCCAGCATGTGCTTCCTGCGATATTCGCGATCCCGACGGGCCTAATCGACGATGCGCTGGCGATCAGCTCGTTCTACGTAGCGGCGCGGCTCGTCTCGCCGCACGGACGCCCGAGGCCGGGGTTTATCGCATGGCACATCGCAGGGCTCGGCGGCCTCGCAATTTCGGTGATCATGGCCCTGCTGACATCTACGGAACGGTTCGGCCTGGTGGAGCGCGGCGTGACGAGTTGGCCGATGACATGGTTCCCGATGAGCCTGGTGCCGACTTTCATCGGTCCACTGGTTTTGATTTGCCACCTGCTGGCGCTGGGGGCCGCACATGCCAACCGCGTCAAGACTGGCGGGTCCCGTAAGGATTGAATCGAGGGGTCTTGGTATAGGGCCGCCACACCGGTAGACCTCGCCTCCCGTTGCATCAAGTGGCTCTTCATAAGGAACTAACCCACGCAGCTGGAGGTAGCCGGTTTTCCAATCCGCCGGAATCTCTCGGGCATCGATCTCACAGACCCGCGCGGTGCAGCAATTCGAGAAACTGCCGCTTCGTCCGCATATCGATCGACTGCGCGGCGAGATGACCGGACCGGTCATAAATAAAGGTCTTCGGAATTCCCTCGACAACGAACTCATTGGTCACCTTTTGCCCGGGATCCAGCAGAATCGGATAACTCACCTTGTGCGAATCGAGAAAAGGGACGACCTTCCCACGATCCTCGTCGCTGATGGCGAGAATCACCAGCCCTTTGTCGCGCATGTCTTTGTAGATCGCGTCGAGATCCGGCATCTCCTTGCGGCAGGGCGGACACCACGTTGCCCAGAAGTTCACCAGCACGACCTTGCCGGAAAGCTGCCGCAGCGTCCAGCTCTTTCCCTCCAGGTCTGCGAGCGTGAAGTCGAGCTTTTCGCGGCGCGCGTCATTCGCTTCGAGCTTCGCCAGCGCGGCGCGATAGCGCTGGGGGGCTTCTCCGGCAAACCAGCCGGACGAGTTCATATGCTCATAGCGGACGAGTTGTGCCAGCGTCAGGTACGGTTCGTCATCTGCCATCGGCTGTTCCCGCAACACCAGAGCAAGTGTGTTCGCCGTCTCCTGCAACGTGTCCCGCCCGGGATCTCCCTCCGTCACGAGGCTCGAGAGGCCGTTCGCGAGCACCTGTCTGCCCGCCGTCTTCGGCAGCCGGCGGATCCGCAACGCGAGATCCTTCGTCACCGCCGGCCGCTTGTCATCCGGCACATCCCGCAGCGTTTTGACTTGTTCCGCGATCGGCTTTTCGGCGTCGGCCCAGTCGATCTTTTGCTGGGCCGAAATCAGCAGGACGGAAGCGGCAACAGCGAATACGAGTTTCATGCGGGCTGATTTCATGATAAAAAGAATTTGCACAATGAAGCGGATTATCCTGGCATTCTCGATCGGAACGGCTGTCGCGGCGTTGATGACCGGCCCGGCTTTTGCGCAGTCCGCGCAATCCCTCGGGACGATCTTCAAACAACCCCCCGCTGTCACCGGACCCACGCCGCACTTCAAAGACGGCGGCGTCGATCTCTCCGGAGCGTGGATGGGCGGCGGCAGCGACTCCGGCGACATCTCGAAATCGCTCAAGCCCGGCGAAACGCTGTCGATGCAACCCTGGGCCGAGAAGGTTTTCAAAGCGCGGCTCGCGAAGGACGATCCGGAGGTTGCCTGCCTGCCGTTCGGAATTCCGCGCAGCGCCCCATACCCCTGGCGCATTCTGCAGACGCCGACGCACTACTTCATCCTGTTTGAAGGCAATATCCATAGCTATCGCCAGATTTTCATGGACGGGCGTAAACATCCGGAAGATCCAAACCCGACCTGGTACGGTGATTCGATCGGCCACTGGGAGGGCGAGACGCTGGTGATCGACACTGTGGGCTTCAACGACAAGTTCTGGTTCGATAATCTCGGCCATCCGCATACGGAAAAACTGCACACGATCGAGCGCTTCACTCGCACCGACCTCGGCCATCTGCGCATGGAAATCACGATCGACGACCCCGGCACATACAACAAGCCGTTCACGACGGTCGGGACTGCGCGCCTTATGCCCGGCGACGAGCTGATGGAATACATCTGCAACGAGAACGATCCGGATAAGGGCCACTATGTCGGCCCGGCGCGGCTGCCTACTGACGGATTCGAACGGGCCCCGCGCTAACGGGCGGGTGGGGCAGGCAGTTTTGCCCGCCGTTTTCTATTTCGACTTGAGAACCCAGATGCCGTTCCAGTCGTTCCCCGGCGGATTCGCCTTCATCCACTGTGCGCGCTCCACGTACATCTGCGAGAGCTTGTCGTTCGGGTTCATCTTCAGCCCTTCGCCAAGCGACGAAAGTGCCTTGTCCCACTCCTGCCTGCGGTACTGATCGAGACCCTCCCGATAGCACTGCAGCACGTCGCTCAGATTCGGAAAGCTTTCGGGGGTGTGATAATCCAGCACCTCATAAACACCGACGGCTTCGGTCTTCCCCTTCACCACCACGCGGTCGACCTCACGCACCCGGTAAGTCCCCTTGAGGCGCTTGTAGGTCATTTCGCTGATGAGCACCCGCGCACTGTATTGTTTGCACGCGCTTTCGAGGCGTGATGCGAGGTTCACGCCATCGCCGATGATCGTGTAATCCATGCGGCGCGGCGACCCGATATTACCGGATACTACGTTATCGGTGTTCAGACCAATCCCGATGTCGACCGGCTTTTTTCCGTTGCCGATACGCTCCGCGTTCCAGGCACGCAGCTCCTCGATCATCGAAATCGTGGTCTGGACCGCGCGGTCTTCATCGTCGCCGTGCGGCAAGGGCAAGCCGAACGCGGCCATGATCGCATCTCCGATGAACTTGTCGAGCATCCCGCCGCGTTTTTGGATGCACTCCACCATGATCGTGAAGTATTCATTCAGCAGTTTGACGGTGCCATGCGCACCCAGTTCTTCGGTGATGCCGGTGAAATTGCGGACGTCGGAAAAAAGCACCGTAACTGTCGCGCTTTTGCCGCCGAGGACTTCCTCGCCGCCCGCCATCAGCTGGTCCGCGAGGCGCGGATCCATGTAGCGCGACATGGTCGACTTCATGCGCTTTTCGCTGCTGACGTCCTCGAACATCAGAAGCGTGCCGATCTTTCTGGCGGCGCCTTTGTCGTCGGTGCTCATCAGAGGCTGCGAGGTCAGATTGACCGAAACCGTTTCGGCGCCCGCCACGAACTGTGCGTCAATCACACTGTCGTTCTGCAGCGTCTGCTCGACCACCTTAATCCGGTCGAGCACCCAGGTGTTGGGTCCGGTGAAGTATTCATCCGACTTCCGGTTCAGAATCTCCGCCGGAGTTGTCCTGAGGATGCGCAGGCCGGCGGCGTTGCAGGTCACGACGGAACCCGTATCGTTCAAAGTGATCACACCGTTCGTCATGCTCTGCAGCATGCTCTCGTTGTAGTTCTTGACCTGCTGCACCTGATCGAACAGCCGGGCACTCTCAAGGCTGATCGCGAGTTGCGCGGTAAACGCTTTGAGCCGCGCTTCATCGTCGCTGGTGAACGGGCCTCCGCGGCGATTGAGCACCTGCGTCACGCCGATTGTCTTGCCGGCCTTGTTTACGATGGGCACGCAAAGAATCGAGCGGGTGAAGTAGCCGGTTCTCTTGTCGAATGCGGGATTGAACCGAAGATCGGCGTACGCGTAAGGGATGTTGATTGTCTTGCCGGAAGTGAACACGGCGCCTGCGATGCCGAGATGATTCGGCATCCGGATCTCGCCCACCGAAGCACCCATCGCAACGCGCGAGAACAGCTCGTTCGTCTTCTCGTCGTTGAGAAAGAGCGTGGCCCGGTCGGCTTCCAGCATCCGCGCCGCTTCGGTGACGACCTTAAGCAGCATGGTTCCGAGGTCGATGTCAGACGTCACATCCGCGACAACATCTAGGAAACGCATTTCCTGCTCGCGAGCCGCGTGCATCCGCTCGACGAACTGCCGGCTGCGCAAGGCCATCGCCGTAAGCGAGGTCATGTCTTCGAGCAACCGCAGATGGGTTTCGGTGAACTGGCCCTGCTTCTTGTTCAGCATCTGCAGGACGCCGATCAACTCGCCTTTTACCGTCCGGATCGGGGCACACAGAATGCTTTTCGTGATGAAGCCCGTTTCCTGATCGACTTTGGAATTAAACCGGGGGTCGTTGTAAGGGTCGTGGACGATGGCGCCCACGCCGGTGGTGAACACGTTGCCCGCCACGCCGATGTTATTCAGGATGCGAATTTCGCGGAGCGCCGTTCCCTGTGCGAAACGGGAGTAGAGCTCGCCGGTGCGGTCGTCGTTCAGGAACAACGTCCCGCGCTCAGCGCCTGTTTCCTCGGCACTCACGCTGACGATGTTGCGGAGCATTTCTTCGAGCGTGTCGTGCGCGGCGACTTCTTTCGCGACGCGCAGCAGCAACTCGAGATGCCGCATTTGCGGCTCTTCGGCCGGAGGTTTCGGACCCGTAAATGCCGCGGCCGGGGGCAGCGCGATCGCCGCTGTATGGAGACTACTGGCCATTGGTGCCGGCGCTCTCCTTTTCCATCTGCGTTCGCGACGCTTCCATCTGCGTTCGCAGCGCTACGATCATTTGTTCCAGATGCTGGTTCTCATCGCGTGACGCGACGCGAATTGACTGTCTCTCTTCGCTGTGGCGGATGCGCTCGTGCTCCATTTCATCCCGCAAAGCCTGGATTGTCTTCTTCAACTGCGCAATCTCATCGCTCGAAGCGGCAACAGCTTCCTGAACGGCCTGCTGTTTCTCGAATCGTATCTTTTCCATCTGGTCACGCAAGGCCGTGATCGTGTCGCGCAGCTGTGAAATCTCGTCGTGCGACTGAACTACTGCTTGCTGGACCGCCTCCCCGCTTTTCGCGCGGCCGGCTTCCAGTTCCTCCCGCATCGCAACAATGGTCTGTTTCAACTGCTCGATTTCACCGCGATTCGCGACCAGGGCCTTTTGTAACGCTTCCTGGCGCTCGATGCGAGCCTGCTCGATCTTATGTTCCAGCTCCGTTACGATTGCTTCAAGTTGGTGGACATCCACAGTGGAAAAAACCAGGAACACCCTAAGGTAACAGAACCTGCGAAAGGCTTTCGCCTACCGCGGAGTCCAATAGGTACTAGTACTTTAGAGTAGTGATTGCGATCGGATGAATGTTACCCACGGCCGCCGGCCTTACCGCGGCAGGGCCTTTGCGTAATTGATAATCGCCTTCGCAACCGCGGTTGGCTGCTCGACGATGATCGCGTGGGCGGCGTGAGGGATCCGCACCACTGAAACCCGCTTCGCGCCGAACTCTTCGATAAGCTCGTTCGAGCTGGCGAGCGGTTTGTAAGGATCGTCGGCGCCCTGTATATCCAGCATCGGAGCATGTCCGGCGGAATAGTAGGCCCGCTGCGGCGTCGTATCGCGGGCGATTACCTCCGCGGCGCGCACTTCGGCGTGGAAGCCCTTGAGCCATGACGCCGGGTCGTTGCCGGGCGCGAAGAAGACGAGCTTCAGATGCTTCAGACGCTCGGCTTCCGGTTGCGTCGGATCGGTGGCGATGGCGACGGAGTGCTGCACTTCCGGCCTGGGATGTTTTTCGGCGGCCCCAATCAGAATCACGGCCCGCGTCAGATCGGGAAAATCGACGGCTGTCATCTTCGCGACGAAGTGTCCGAATGCGTGGCCTGCGAGAATCGCGGGTCCGGCCTTTTCGTGGCGGATCACAGCCGCGACGTCACGCGCGTAATCATGCAGAGTGATGTTCTGCATGGGTCCGGTGCTCCGCTCATAGCCGCGCGGCTGCGGTCTCAACACGCGAAACCCCGCTGCGGCGAGGCGGGCAGCCACGGGATCGAATTCTTCGGAATCGCGCCCAAGCGATGGCAGCATCACGATCAGCGGTCCGCGGCCCTCCGCAATGACCTCGATCGTGACGTCATCGCGATGAATCAGTTCCCTCGTGCGTTGTGAGGAAGCCGCGAAGGCAAGGGCGACGAACGCGAAGGCAAGTGAAAGCATCAGGATTCCCACCGGCGAGTCTAACACCAGTTGCCACCTCAGTACCGCTGGCGATCTTCGCCCGCCGGCGCCTTTATTTTCCGCGGCACAATAGGGTCTTCCACGGGGAATACTGCGTCTTCAAACCAGAATTGGCTCTTTTCTGCCTGTACTCATGCTCGCCGTGCTCTGCTCTGCGCAGTCGGGAAGTTTCGTCCCGGTGGTGGATGTGATGCTTCAGAAGCCTGATCCCGCCGATTGGCTGATGTGGCGCCGGACGCTGGATAGCCGGGGCTACAGTTCGCTCAATCAGGTCAATCGCAGCAATGCGGGGCAGTTGAAGATGGTCTGGACGCGCGCAACAGGCGACGTGATCTGGGAATACAAGCGGGAGCTGCCACCCGATGTCACGAAGTTTCTTCTCGTCCCGAGCATCAACCGCAACCTCGCGATCTATGGCAATTTCATCATCGACACCAGCGTCGACGATTTCGTTTACGCGCTCGATGCACGTACCGGCAAGCTGGCGTGGGAGAACCGCATCGTCGATTATCGCGAGGATTCCGCGCAGGAAACGTCGGGTCCCATCATCGCCAACGGCAAGATCATTTCCGGACGCGGGTGCGAATTTCAAAGCGACCCCGAACGGCTGCATCATTACCGCGCATGACGCGAAGACCGGCAAAGAGATCTGGCGCACCCGCACCATACCGAAACCGGCGAGCCCGGGGATGAGACATGGGGCGGCATTCCCGACGCCAACCGCCGTCACGCAGGGACGTG
>DATAZF010000248.1:0-10748 GCA_036272235.1 Bryobacteraceae bacterium
CCAACAACTCGGTGTATTGGCTTTGACGCGAGTAAGAACGAAGCTGGATTACCTCAAATCCAACAGGCCGTAGACTTCCCAACAGTGAGTGATTTCATGCTTGCATGTTTTCATGCGTACATGAAGAGCCACAAAAAGACATAAGAGAAGAGCCACAAAAAGACATAAGAGGCGGGGAATGGCGAAGCGCGGGGAAAACGGATTAGTTCAGACCGGGGAAATCCCCGTCATGAAATCACTTGCGAAGAAATTCGCACCACCGACCCGCGCACAGTTTGAGCTACTCGAACCGCTGCCATTATTCACGAACAGCCGGATGCAGCCGAGCGGGCTTTTATGGCGCGGCAGTTGGTTCAATGCACATTGCCCCACAGCAACCCCGGCAATGTTCCGGTTTGGAAGCGGTCGAGCGGAAACATGGTGCTTGCCATCCAGCCCCGTATTGATCTCGATACAGAAAAATCAATCGGCTACCCATACGGCGCCATTCCGCGCCTATCGCTTTTTTGGATTATCACCGAAGCCGTGCAGACGAAAACCCGCCGCCTTGTCTTGGGTCGAAGCCTTGCCGGGTTTATGCGGGCCGTTGGTCTGGACCCGAGCAGGGGAGGGAAACGCAGCGACCAGAAACGCCTGAAAGACCAGATGCGCCGTTTGTTCAAATCGCATATCAGTTTTAACGCTTCGATGGACCTTCCCCACGCCCACGGGGAAAGGTGACAAAACATGGAAGTCGCCCCGGATGGTGAGTTGTGGTGGCATCCACATCAGCCAGACCAAACGGCGCTTTTGGAAAGCTGGATTGAGTTACCCATCGTCTCATATTGCACACTCTTTACTATTCGGAACGAATTCCACGAGGCCAATCGGCGGGGCAAGAGCGCGGAAGCAAAATTCAGCTCCAAAGAAATGGATCTTGCGAAACGTTTGATTGATACTCTCGCGTCGGCGTTCCGTCCGGAGAAGTACGAGGACGAATACAGGAAGAACGTCGAGCGCCTCATCGCGCAAAAGCGTAAAGGAAAGAAAATGACGGAGGTCGAGCAGCCAAAGGTGGCGCCCGTCGCCGATATTATGGACGCGCTGCGCCGCAGTCTCGAGCAAAAGCCCACGACGAAAGCAGGTAAACCCGCGGGCACGCACAGGAAGGTGGCCGGCAAGCACGCGCGTACCGCCGCTTGAAACGGCGCCTGGCGTGCTGATCACCATCCCGCATGCGTCCAGGGCGTAAACTCCCGCTTGACCCCGAGCGTTCAGCGGCAGCGGCCGGACTTCAATATCTGCGGGACGAGGCTGCCGGCTTCAGCCGGCGACGTCGCGGCCGGGGATTCACTTACCTTGATTGCGCCGGTCGTTGCCTGAAAGACCCGAGACACGTTCAGCGCATCCGTGCCCTCGCGATTCCGCCCGCATGGAAGCGTGTGTGGATCTGCCCGATCGAGTCCGGGCATCTGCAGGCCATCGGCTACGATGCTCGCGGGCGCAAACAGTATCGCTACCACGCTGCTTATCGAGCCATCAGAAATCAAACTAAATTCGAACACCTGGCCGGCGTCGTCAACGCACTCGCCGATATACGCGAAACCGTGCGCCGGCAGCTCGCCCTGCCCGGCATGCCGCGAGAGAAGGTGCTCGCCACCGTAATCCGTCTCATCGACCGAACCGGCATTCGCGTCGGTAATCAAGAATCCGCCGCCGAAAACAAGACATTCGGGCTGACGACCTTGTGTAACCGGCACGTTGAGATCGAGGGTTCGACTCTGCATTTCCGCTTCACTGGCAAGAGCGGAGTGCGGCAGGATCTAGAAATCACCGATCTGCGGGTCGCCAGAATTGTTCGGCAATGCCACGATCTTCCTGGCCACCAGCTATTCGAATATGTCGACGATGACGGCCAGCCCCATGGCGTGTCGTCGACCGATGTGAACGCCTGGCTGCGCGAAGTCTCCGGACAAGCTCTGACTGCCAAAGATCTGCGCACCTGGGCCGGCACCGTGGAATGCGCCACCGCGCTGCGCGACATCGGAGAATTTGCCTCGCCCACTGAAGGCAAGCGAAACATTGTGGCCGCGATCAAAACGGCAGCCGAGCGGCTGGGTAATCGCGCCGCGACCTGCCGTGCTTACTACGTGCATCCCGCTATCCCCGAAGCATACCTCGCCGGCAGCCTTCTTCCTGCAATGAGCAAAGCTCCCTCCAATGGTTCATCAGGGCCTTCTCGTTTATCAGGCACTTCTCAATGGTTGAGTCCGGACGAGCTGGCGATCCTCGAAGTCATCAGACGGCATCGCGAGATGCCCGCCGAACTTTCGATGACGGCGTAGCGTTGAAGAGCTGGCTCACAAATTGCTCGCTCTTTCTGTGGAGTTTAAATTTATGCCAGCCAATCAGTTTGAAAACAGCCGGATCTCTGAAGGCACTCTGCATCAAAATGCGCAGCACAACGGAACCGTGCAGGAGGAATCGCGCGCTATTTCCCGCGACGACGTTCGCGACGGCTTTGCCGAGGCGTCGCCCGCGCGTGAAGGCAACACGCCCACCACGGCGCGCCCGCGCATCCGCCGCGTCCTCGCCGCCAGCACGCTTACCGGCGATCGCGTTCGAAACCCCGCCGGCGAAGAGCTGGGCAAAATCGATGAAATCATGGTCGATCTCGGAAGCGGCCGGATCGCTTATGTTGTCCTCTCGTTCGGTGGCTTTCTCGGGATCGGCGATAAGCTTTTCGCCGTGCCCTGGAGTGCATTCCGCGTGGACCAGGGAGAACACGAGTTCATTCTCGACATCGACAGCGAGACGCTGCGGAACGCCCCGGGCTTTGACAAAGGCGACTGGCCGGATATGTCCGATCCATCTTTCGGCATGGAAGTCCATAAGCACTACGGGAAGACGCCTTATTGGGAACACACGGTCACGGACACAGGTGATTTCACCGGCGAAGAGAGAGTGCCGGACCGCAGCCGCGAATTTGAGTCGACCACCGGTTATCAACGGCGACACTAACGCGGCTTTCAGCAGCATGTGGGGTTGGCAACCTGCGCGGGGTTGCCGACCCCGCTACTCGCTCGAAGGTAAACAGTGAGGTCGATTGATTGCAGTCGACCTCATTCCGCAATATCTTCCAGCCTCCGCCGTGCCTTCTTCAGATCCCCAACGAAATCCGCATAATCCTGCTCCCGTTGTTCCGGTGTTGGCGACCGCAGAATCGCGGAAGGGTGCACTGTCGCCGTCACGCCGGGGGCTTGCGCATGCGCGAAGAACAGACCCCTCTGCTCCAGCAGCCGATGCTGCCTGCCAATGACGGATTGCGCGGCTGTGGCCCCGAGGCAAACGATCAGGTCGGGTTTGATGCGATCGAATTCCGCTTCCAGCCATGGCTTGCAAGCGGCAATTTCGGCACTCAAGGGTTTTTTGTGGATGCGGCGCTTGCCGCGCTCTTCAAATTTGAAATGCTTCACTGCATTTGTGAGATAGACATCGGCACGGTCGATGCCTGCGTCCGCCAGAGCGCGGTCAAGAAGCTGCCCGGCAGGGCCGACAAAAGGTTTACCCGCCAGGTCCTCTTTGTCACCCGGCTGCTCGCCCACCATGACCATCCGGGCGCGGCGCTGGCCTTCCCCGAACACCGCCTGGGTGGCGGCGCGGTAGAGGTCGCACCCTTTGCAATCCTGCACTTCATCCCCGAGCACATTGAGCGTCGCGCCGGGGGAAATAAATTGCGCCGCTCCGGGAAATTTCGCCCGAGATGTTTTCATCCGAAATGAAGATGCAATCGTCCGGCCAGAAAGTTGGGAACCGGCCCCCGGGCAATCTCCCCAGCCATCCGCTCCTAGCCGCGCACGGGAATCCCGCGTCGTCGCATCGATCCCAGGCAGCCCGGCGATCCGCGACCCATTCGGAAAGAGCAGGGAAGACTCGTCGTCTCCATCGGTGCGGGGACGGGATCCCGCGCTTCGCGAGCCGGTCGACGGACCCGCTACCAGCACCAGGTAGCATGCTGTTGCCCGTCAACATATTTGCCGTTTCAGAATTCCTGCGATGATCCCGTCTCTGACGCCGTCACTTCGGGCGGTTGCCCTCAGGTAGACAGAATGGTCTCTCCGCGAGTGTGCAGGTACCCGCTCCCGAAATCAATAAACATTGACGTCGTTTCAGCTTCAAACGCACCCTTCGAAACGAATACACATCGTTGTCACTCCTGGCGCAGGGCGGATGCCGGATCGACGTGCAACGCCCGCCACGTTGGTACGGCCATGGCTGCCAACGTAACAAACACGATGATGGCCAACGCGGAAGCGAGCGATCGTGGATCTGCCATGCTCACTCCATATGCCAGGCTCCGAACCAGCATTCCGGCGGCGACTGAGGTAATGGCTCCTCCGGCAAGCCCGGCCCCTGCCGTGGGCATGAGTTGCTTCAGTAGTAATCCGCTAACATTAACCGGCAAGGCGCCGAGCGCCATCCGCAATCCGATCTCGCGCCGACGGCCGGTTATAAAATACGCCAGGATTCCATAGAGGCCGATGGCGGCCAGCACAATCGCGAATATCCCGAACGCTGTCCCCAACGCGACGAGCATCCGTTCCTGCCAGAGCGACCGAGCGATATCGTCCTGCAGAGTTTCCACTTCATAAAACGACGCCCGGGGATCTATCGAGGCAAGCAGTTTCTGAACGGCGGGAATCACTCCGGCGGGATTTCCGCGAGTTCGAACCTGCAGAACGAAGCTGTTGATCTCCCGCCCGGGGCCGAAATCCGAGGTGTAATAGATTGGTGGCGGCACTTCGCGCAGCGAGCGGTATTTTGTGTCGTTGACGACTCCGATGATCTCGAATTCCGGAGCAACCCAGGTTCTTGCGGCCGCGAACATCTGGCCGACCGGATTTCTGCCCTTCAGGAAGCGCCTGACGAACGCCCGATTGACCACCACGGGCGCAGGCTTGTGCGGCCCGGGCTCGCGGCGCTCGAATCCATGGCCCGCCGTGAATTTCATTCCCATAGTCTCGAAATACTCCGGCGAAACGGTATTGATGCTGGTGCCATACGGCGCGCCGGGTGGCTGGCCGGGGAAAACTACGGAATTGACAAGGCCGATCCCGCGCATGAGCGGCCGGCTCGCAATGGCTGCGGCTTCGACTCCCGGAAGAGCCCGTGCGCCGTCCACTAAACGCCATTGAACGGACTCGGCCTGTTGCTTGTTGTATTGGGCTGTAAGCGGATCCATTCTGAAAACGGCGATATGATTCTCATCGATGCCTGTGTTCGCAGCCTTCAGACTGCCCAGAGTTCGAAGCATCAGCCCGGAGAATACCAGGAGAACCGTGCAGATAGCGATCTGCAACGCGCACAGAGCCGATTGAAAGCGCCTGTGCCGCGCGTCTCCGATTGCGATCTTAAGCGCGCTCCAGAGATCGCGCCGTGATGATCTCCATGCCGGGGCGAGGCTCGACAACAGCGCCACCGCGGCACAAACGGCAATTCCAAATGCGGCGACTCGAAAGTCCGGATGAAGGTCGAGCGCCCGCGTTCTGATCTCGGTCGTGTCAATCCCGATTCCGCGTGCGGGAGGCAGCCAGCGCAGCCACAAAGGAAGAGTTTGCCAGGCGGCCCATGTTCCCAACACGCCACCCGCGACCGTAAGAATCAGGCTCTCGGTAAGCCAAAGCCGCGCGATCCGCGACCGGGGGGCTCCAAGCGCCAACATGATTGCTGTCTCCTTCTCGCGCGCGCTGGCCCGAGCCAGCAGCAGACTGCCCACATTGGCGGAAACCATCAATAACAGCAGGAAGGCGCCGGCCAGCAGCAGCCATAAAGCGGTCACAACCTGATCGCGAAACGGCGACGTGCCGCGCGCAATGGAACGGATCTCGAGCCGCCCCTCCTCGAATCCCTTCCGGGTCGGATCGTGCCGAATCGCTTCCTGGCTGTAACGATCTCGCAGCACGGAGGTTTCCGCCAGCGCCTGCGCCAGCGCCACGCCGGGACGCAGGCGCGCCACGATTTCCATCACCGCTTCGTCGATTTAGGTTTGATTCACGTGAATCGCGGGGTCATCGTGAAAATTGTAAGAACTTCGCAGAGGTATCCAAAGGTCGGAACTACTATCGATCACGGTACCCGTGAACGACGCCGGCGCCACGCCGACGATGGTGAAAGCCCTTGCGTAGAGGCGCACGGTTTTGCCCAGAACCTTCGGATCGCCGCCAAAACCGCGGCGCCAGTACCCGTTTGAGAGCACGGCCGCCTGATCGTCGGTTTCGTCGAGCAGCCGCCCCAGAGCTGCGGATATTCCGAGGACGCGGAAGTAATCACCGGTCACGCGCTGAGGATGAACGCGTTCCACACTTCCGTGGCTGGTTAAAGGCGCGGTCATCTCGAGCTGACCCATGACGCCTGTGAGAGTCGAAGAATGCTCCCGGATATCACGCAGCAAACCATCCTCGAAGAACGGGGAGGCTGGAAGCCCGGAACGGATCTCGAACAACTGGACAAGGCTTCCGGGATCGCGCACCGGCAGGGGCCGCAGCACCACTGCGTCCAGCAGCGAAAAGATCTGCGTATTGACTGCAACGCCCAGCGCAATCATCAGCACCGCGGACGCGAAGAAACCGGGCGAACGCAGGATTCGTTTCGCGGCAAGTCCAATATCGCGCAGGCAGGATTCGAGGAAATGCAGGCCGCGCTGATCCCGGCATTGTTCCTTGAGCTGCTCCAGCCCGCCGAGTTCGAGCCGGGCCCGGCGCATCGCCTCGTCAGGCAATAGCCCGCCTGCGGCATAGCGCTGAGCTTGATGCGTCAGGTGGAATTGAAGTTCTTCGTTCAGATCCTCTTCGGCGGCGGTCCTGTGAAACAGTACGCGGGCGCGGTAGACGAGGTCGCTCAGCATGAATATCCTGCTACGCCATATCAAGAATCTGACCGACAGCGCCGGCAAGCTTGCGCCAATCCTCGGCCTCGGCTTCGAGCTGTTTGCGCCCTGTGCGCGTCAGCGCGTAGTATCGCGCTCTGCGGTTATTCTCGGACGCGCCCCATTCGGCTTTGATCCAGCCTCGCCGCTCCAGCCGGTGAAGAGCCGGGTATAGAGAGCCCTGCGGCACTTGAACGACTGAGCTCGATATCTGCTGAATCCGCTCAGCAATGGCACAGCCGTGCTGGCGACCCAGGGCTACCGTCTTGAGAATCAGAAGGTCCAGCGTTCCTTGCGGAAGATCGATGCGTTTGCCGGGCATTCCGGTCGCCTCCTTGCACTTCTACAGAAGAGTACCCGATACTTCTGTAGAAGTGCAAGGGAGGAGTTGACGCGGGCTCCGGAAACGCGGTGTCACGTCGCTATTCGGGAGCAACTCGGACTGAGACTGGAAGTATCAAAGCTCCAGGCGACGTCGTCGTGGTGGATCGGCTGGAGGGACCGAGTGAAAACTTACCGGCGCCGACCCCGCGCCATCAGAGTACGGATCTATTCCCGGTGACCGCTGTTGGCAAGATGAGCGGCTAAACCTTCCAAAGCACTCTTGTTTCCCGACTCATATCCTTTAACCATACCTTCTCCGACTGAAGAAGCGATCTGAATGGTCAGCCGAAGTGTGGCCCCCTTCGAAGACGGTTCGATCTCCAGAGTATTGAGCGACACCGCGAGGAGCTGGCCTTCTGTTTCCAGCGTCTCGCTCGAGATTACACATGTATCGGGCACGATTACCAGGTATCGGGTTTCAGCGCGAAACTTCAGATCGCCAGTGGGTCCGCACCGGAAGACGTCACGGCCCCCAACCTTGAAGTCGCTTTCGTCGTAGATCAAAGCGTCGCCTGCCGGGGCACTCCACCTGGCGCGCGCAACCGGATCGGCGAACTCGGCGAAGACGCGCCTCGGTGTCTCCGGGAAAAAACGCTCAAGGGAAATCGTGGCGTGGTGTTTTCGGTTCTGACTCATCGCTTCAACGTAGCAGGGCCGCTCGATTCAATAACCTCATGCTGAAACGCTGCCTTTTCAGTCCGGGGCTGTTTCTCCTTCCATAGGGGTTCACCTCGCCGGAGTTTGGGCGAGGTGAACCGGTAACGGAGCTATTTTTTGTTGTCAGGATTTGTTGTGTCGTCCCCGTCTTTCTTTTTCTTCCTGGTCTTTTTGTCGGTCTTTTTTGTGGTGTCCGTAGTGTCCTGTGCAAATGAAACAGTGCCAAGAATAAGGCCGAGGCCAATCGCAAGTGCTGTGAGCTTCCTCATTTCGCAAGTCTCCTTCTGGGTATCTTAGATCGGATTCGATCTTCCGTGAAGCGACGCAGGCACGGAATCTTACCAACCGATCATCGGCCTGTGTTCAGACCCACTCGCCGGAAAAGCGCTCGAAGGTTTGCGAGTGAGGAGTATTACAACCTATGTCGCTTGAAGTATAAAATGGCCGAGGCTTGAACCATAAAGTGGCCGCCGGGTGTCCTGAGCCGGACGTTAAGTCCCAGACCATCACAGAGGACTTCTTCAATGGCATCGGTCCTTTGTGCGACAAGGCGGAAAGCCCGGTTTACGCCTCGCCTTTCTTCGCGGCAAGAAGAACGGCCCGGAGCGAGTCGACGGTCATAGCGTCAAAGCCTCCGAAAGGAGCCATCGCAGCCCTGGCCTCATTCGATAATCCGAGCCAGGGGGAATGGTAGTACCCACCGAACGATTCTGCGGTCGACGGGGCAGAAGTTCCTGCTCTCAGAGCCAGTCGAGTGGCTCTGCTGAATATCTATGACTGGAGGGAGACATTTCTTCCCTTCTCCCTTGTCTCTCAATCGGTGTCATTTCGAGACGGAATTAGCGTGCCCTGCGGTATTGCCAGGAGAAGCCGGCCGCGAAGGCCAGAAACGAAACGGCAGGAACTGCCCATCCGGGTCCCTCAATTACGCCAACACCTCCGCCCGAAGACATCGCCACTCTTGCGAAGAGGATTACGATGGTAAACAGCGCGGCCACAATGAAGGCGGCCAGTCCCGTCGCGAAGCTTTTCACATAGATCATTCGACCGGATCCTGCTTCGGAAAATATCACGCTGGCGCGCCGCCAGTGTGGTTCGCGTGCGAGTATATCGCCCCGCCGGGTTGCATCACAAAGGGGTCCGTTGCGCAACGCCCGCCGCGTCGCATAGATATCTCTAACGGCGCAGCGTTATTTCTCGGCCTCAAGACGATTCTTCACACTCCTTAAGACCCCGCATGGCGCGATAAGGCCGGCGGTGAATCTACAGTCGGTGCGAGCGCAGACAATGAATTCTGAACACACGCTGGTGACAGATTGAGCCAATAAGTGGCCGTAGTGGCCATTTATGGTTCAGGTCGCAACCCAGCCGATTTTGAGACACGGCGGCGTTAGTTATAGTTGGCCGAGTGATTGTTATGACGGAAATTCCCGCGGCGCTGCCTCTGAAGCATCGGCGAAGTCGTCAGTTTCCCAAAGGCTTTTCCGCCTGATCGATTACCAGTACCTCAACCGGACCTTTTCCCGATTCGAGGCGAAGGCCAAGCTGTTCCTGGATCGCAGTAAACAATGAAGGAGCCGTGGAATCAACCACCGGCTGCGGTGTCTGCAGCGCCTGCGTCTCGTCCGGAGTCCACCGCAGATTTACATCGTAGGATCCGCCGAGGCCCGTTTCGTCTGTCACAGTTCGACCGAGAATCCTCGATAGCGCGATCGCGAACCTCGCCATAGCGACGCTGCCTCCGCGCATCATGCCGGTTGTCGTGTTGAAACCGCCGCACGGGCGAAACGTAGCTGGATCGATCTGAGTTGGATTCGGCGGCGGAATCATAGGCGTGCAACCGCCCCCGATGGCAGGTTGCAACTTGTTGCCGCCTTTCGCGACGATAGGCGATACACGGGCAATTCCCGGGTTTCCCGATGCACTATCAGATGGAAGCGATCGGCGAGCAGGCTTCGCAACATTTGAGAAATCATCTCCTCCGCAGGAGCATCGTTTTGTGCCTTCGCTTCGATGTCGTAATGCTCTGAGTTGACCCAACCGGGACCGCCGAACAGCTGAAAGTCGCGGACGTCATACGCAGCGCCAATCAGAAGCCGCAGCGGGGCATTTTGGGCCACCAGACGGCCGCCGGGATGGATTCGAACGCTGCCGCCCGCAGCTCCCGAAACATTCGGCTTCACGGAAGCCACATCGAACACCGGGTGATCAGCCGTCTGTGCGATGGCTGCAGGCGAGGCCGTGAGCAAAATGACCGCCCAGGAAAGATGGCGGCGACGGCGGGTGCTCATGAGCCTTTGACTCCGGTTCAGGACCTCTTGTTCCCAGTCGTTCCGGTCAACAGGTATCGGCCACGATTACTTAATTCCCGAACTCTCGATGACGCTTCCCGGCGACCGGAACAAGAGCAGCGGCTGCTGATTCGAGACCTGCTTTACTTCATATGCGGAGCTGTAATCGAAATTCCACGTCTCTTCGAGATTCCCACAGCGTTTGTCCACGGGCACGTCGTCATCCGTTTCATCCAGATCGTGCGCCGTGCCGAGCTTCACGCGGACGACAATTTCAATACTGTTGCGGTTCGCGAAACCGGCATCCTCCACGCGGAACCAACATTGTTTTCCGCGATGCGCATCGAGAACGTCCTCCAGCCGCGGCGTATACACACGGCCGGTGGAGGCCTCGATCGCGAGCACCTGTTGGATATCCTCCGCGTCCGACCCCCACTGCCATCGCTCCGTCTTCACCAGCAGGATGGAAGAGCCCGGCATCCAGCCGAGAATCTGCATTCCATTGCCTCCGT
>DATAZF010000249.1:0-36736 GCA_036272235.1 Bryobacteraceae bacterium
TCAAGGGGCAGGCGAACCACCATTTCACCCGGACGGGGAGAGCTTTAGATTCAGCAACTGCCGCTGTGAACAGGACCGCCGGTGTATTCGGCAGTTCTCATTCTTTTAATTCGAGTGAAGCCGGAAGTTTACTTCGATTCGGAAAGCTCCGCCACAAACGCGTCCACCTTGGGAACTCGCGGCGCCCAGCCATTATCCGTCTTGAGCTGCGCCAGCAGTTGATCCTGCGGAACGCCCTTTTTCACGAGCTCCCGCGCCTTCGCAATCATCGCGTCAAACTTCGCTTTGTACGCCGCCACGTCCGCCTTCGACAGCACCGGACCATTCCCCGGAATCGCCGCATCGAAATCCAGCTTGAGCACGCCCGCCAGCACGTTGGTCCAATCCGTCGCGCTGCCGCCGCCTGCGTAATCGATCAGTGGATCGGTCGTGCCCGTCGTGACAACGTCGCTCAGGCAAACCACCTTCACGTCCGGAAAGTAGACGACCGTATCGCCACTTGTATGCGCGCGTCCGAAATGATGCAACTCGGCGGTGACTCCACCGAGCCTGATCGTGTACTCGGCACCGGGATATGTCACGCTGGGCGACGCAGGCTTCGGATTCGACTCATACGTCACCAGGTTCTTCTTCAGGTTCTCTGTCGCGACCACCGGCACACCGGCATCGAGAAACTTCTGATTGTTTCCGGTGTGGTCGGCGTGGTGATGGGTCACGATCAAATACTTCACCGGCTGATCGGAAGCTCCCTTAATGAGCGCCATCAACGCGTTGTAGTTGGCATCGCCCGGCAGCTTCCCGTCGACGAGGATGATCCCCTCGTTCGTCACATGAAAGGTCGAGTTCCCGCCTGCGCCGGTAATCATGAAGACGCCAGGCTTCACCTGCTCGATCGCCTGTGCCGGTGCGGCGCCGCGTCCACCACCCCTTCCACCGCCCGCCGGAGCCTGCGCGAAGGCGGCCCCCGCAACAATCGTCAACGCGATCAATAACTCTTTCATACAAGTTGCTCCGGTCGAATTGGAAGGCTGCGAATGCGTTTGCCCGTAGCCGCGAAAAGCGCGTTGGCGACGGCGGGTCCGATTGGCGGCGTACTGGCCTCGCCGATCCCCGCGGGCGCTTCATGGCTCGGCACCAGGTGTACTTCGATCACCGGCATTTCGTCGATACGCAGCACTTCATATTGGTGGAAATTTCCCTGCTGCACGCGGCCCTTGTCGAGCGTGATGCCGCTCTTGAGCGCGGAGAGTCCGAACACAATGCCGCCCTGAATCTGCTGCACCACACCCGCCGGATTCACCACTTGCCCGCAATCGACAGCGCACACCACGCGATGCACCCGATACTTAGGCTTGTTGTCTGTACCCTTGCCGACGGAGACTTCAACGATCTGCGCATTGAAGCCGCCCAGATTGTTCACTACGGCAACGCCGCGGAACCGGCCCGCCGGTAACGGCGTGCCCCATCCCGCTTTCTCCGCCACAAGATTCAAAACGCCCAGCAGGCGGGGCTGTTTGGCGAGCAGGTGGCGGCGGAATTCCACCGGGTCCTTCCCCGCCGCAGCCGCCATCTCATCGATGAAGCTTTCCGCAAAAAACGTATTCTGCGAGCAACCGACCGAGCGCCAGTAGCCGACAGGAATTCCGGCCTCCGGCGGGTGATACTCAACGCGGAAATTCGGAACGTTGTACACGACGCTCGAAATCCCGTCGACGCCGTTGCGGTCTACGCCGTTCTGCAGCCCGGAGAACGACGGCGAAGCCACGCGCGCGGTCCAGGCGACGGGCCATCCATCGGCATCCAGACCCGCCGTGAACTTCGTCAGCGACGCCGGGCGATAGATGTCGTGCTGCATGTCATCCTCGCGCGACCACGTGAGCTTGATCGGCACGCCGGCGGCCTTCGCGATCTCGATGGCTTCATCCACATGCTGGCCGGGACGCCCGAAGCTCCCGCCCAAATAATAGGTATGGACGTCGATCTTGTCTTTCGGAAGACCCGTGATCATCTCCGCCGCATCGCGCGATGCACTGGGGATTTGCGTGCCGGCCCAGATCTCGCAGCGATCGGCTCGCACCTCGACGACGCAACTATGCGGCTCCATCGGCGCGTGCGAAAGATATGGCGCCTCATAAAGCGCTTCGAGTTTCTTCGCCGCGCCCGGCATAGCGGTCTCGACATTTCCGGTATTCAGCGCCACGGCACCGGGCTTCGTGAGCAGGTCCGCAAACATGTTGTGGATCGTCGCGCTCGACGTATTCGCCAGCGCGCCTTCGTCCCACTTCACCTTCAAAGCCCGGCGGCCTTCCATAGCGGACCACGTGTTGTCCGCGATCACAGCCACGCCGTTCGAAATCTGCACGACGTTCTTTACGCCGGGCACGGATTTGGTCTTGCCTGCGTCGAAACTCGCGACCTTGCCTCCAAAGACAGGACAGCGCTCCAGCACCGCAAACTGCATGCCGGGCACGCGCACGTCGATCCCGTACTCCGCTTTGCCGGTGACTTTCAGGCGTGTGTCGAGGCGCTTTGGAGACGTTCCGATAATGCGGAAAGCCTGCGCATCTTTCAACGCGATCTTCGCCGGAGGCGCCATCTTCGCCGCGGCCTCCGCGAGACTTCCATAGCTCAGCCGGGCATTGCTCCCGGTGTTGATCACGGCATTATTCCCGGCACGGCACTGGGAACGATCGACGCCCCACTGCTGTGCAGCCGCCCCGACCAGCATTTCGCGCGCGGTGGCGCCGGCCTTTCGCAGCGGATCCCACGAGCTCCGTATACTCAGGCTTCCGAACACGCCCTGCAAAACAGGAGAACCGAACACGCCGTAGTTCGCCGGGTCCACCTTCGCAAACTCCGTGCGAATCCGGCTCCAGTCGCATTCGAGCTCTTCGGCCAGCAACATCGAAAGCGAGGTCATTGAACCCTGTCCGAGTTCCGCACGATGAATCGTGAGCGTCACGCTGTCATCGGCGCCGACGCGGACAAAGGCATTCAGCTTCGCATTCGACGGCGCCTGTGCCGATAACTTCGAACCTTCCGGCAGATAGAAACCGACGAGAAGTCCGCCCGCGGCAGCAGCCCCGGTCTTCAGAAAGCCGCGCCGATCGAACCTGCCGCTCACCGCGCACCTCCCTGAAGCTCAACCGCGCGATGGATGGCGTGGCGAATGTCCTGATAAGTGCCGCACCGGCAGATGTTGCCGCGCATCACTTCATCTATGTCGGCATCCGTCGGCTGTTTGTTCTTCGCCAGCAGCGCCGCCGCGGCCATGATCTGCCCGGACTGGCAATAGCCGCACTGCGGGACATCGCCCTCGAGCCAGGCACGCTGCACCGGATGACTTCCGTCGCCCGACAATCCCTCGATTGTGGTGACGTTCTTGCCCGCCACACTGGAGATCGGCGTGATGCAGGAGCGGATTGCTTCGCCATTCAGGTGCACCGTACAGGCGCCGCACAGCGACATACCGCAACCGAACTTCGTGCCGGTCATGCCGAGCGTATCGCGCAGGACCCACAGGAGTGGCATTTGCGAGACGGCGTCGACCATCTGCGGTTTTCCATTCAGGGTGAATCTGACAGCAGCCATTAAACCTCCTCGGACTTGCGAAGATGAGCCTCGCGTTGGGTGAGTTCAGCATATAACCCCATCCCCTGAGCCGCAACCAGATTGGTTAACCGTGGTGAATATTACACTATTTCCACACTTATGACATAATTATTACCGTTATGAAGCTCCGTACCAATCGTCTGGCGTGCTTTTTATCCCTTTCGCTGGTGTTTATATCGATCGCGGACGCGACCAGCGTGCCCAGCATGACTTTCGAGGAATTGACGGACCGTTCCGAGATCGTCGTTTCGGGCCAGGTCGCGCGCTCCTGGTCGGAGTGGGACAGCGAGCACAAATTCATCTGGACGCATCACGAGTTGAGCGTGTCCAGCGTCCACAAGGGAACTCCCGGATCGAAGGTTGTCGTCAGCGAACCCGGCGGCGTAGTTGGGACACAAGGCATGAGTGTTGCGGGCAGTGTCGTTTACCAACCTGCGGATCGGGTATTTGTGTTTCTCCAGCGAATGCCGAACGGCTATCTGCGCACTACAGGCTGGGGCCAGGGCAAATACACAGTCGACGCTAAAGGACGTTTGCACGCCGAGACATCCTTCTCAGGAGGCTTCGAACTCGTTGGGCCGCAATCGTTGCGCTCGCTCGACGGTATGACTGTCGCCGATGTCGGTGAGCGTATAGCGGCTCGCATGCGTCTGCAAGGGGGGGCTCGTTAATGCTGCGCATTGTCCTGATTCTGCTTTTGGCCGCACCGTCCGGGTTCGGTTACGTCCGGCAGCCCGCAACCGGAACGACTCCGACTGTCCCCGAGGTGCGCGTTGATAATACGGCCATTCAGTTCTACCTGAACAATCAACTCGTCGCGGGAGTAAAAAGTTCCGCTTCGGGCAGCACTGTGACTGTTGTTACGCCCGATAGTAATCCTCAAGCGGCTATCGAAGCAGCTCTGGCAGCCTGGAATGCCGTCGGAGTGGCGGGATCCGGGAGAGCAAATATCCATTTCCTCCCATTGCAGCCTACATCGGCGGGGATCAAGACTGATTTCCAGGCGACGATCGCAGTCGGATCGACTCCTTCAGATCTCAGCGTGGTCAGCGGGGCGCTGGCTATTACGGTGAACTTCTATGCTCAGGTACCGGCAAACAGGGACCCCGATCTTGGGCTCGTCACGTGCGATGCCGACTGCACCTATCCGGCTGGAGGCATCACCGATTCGGATATCATCGTGAATCCAGCCTATAGCTTCTCGACCACCGGTACGCCGGGCACCACCGATCTTCAATCCACCATGACTCACGAGCTGGGACACTCCCTGGGCGCCAATCACGTCGGGCTGATCGGCGCGACCATGTACCCGCGCCACTTCGCGAACGTTCAACGCTTCCTCACGACCGACGACGTGGACTTCGTGAATTCCGCATATCCAGCTACCGTTCCAATGGGAACAATCGGCGGCACAATTACGGGAGCCGGCGGAGTGGGCATCTCTTACGGTATGTTCACATTGATCGATAGTTCCAGCGGCGAAACCGTCGGCGGGCTTTCCAATTCTGACGGCACGTTTTCCATACAGGTGCCGCCAGGTACGTATGTGATATACGCGGAGCCGTACAACACATTCATACAGCCCGGTAATTTCAGCTTAAGTACCACCCAGGCCGCGACGGTTTCGACTTTTCAGTCCACGATCTTCGGGGGGGCCAAAAGTCCGACGCCGATTACCGTGACGGCGAACGTCACCGCTACCGTCAACATCGCGGTTACCGCCGGTACAACACCACTCCAGCTGCAATATTACGCGTTCGGGGGAGCCGGAAAATCCGGTGACGTTACCAGTGTCACGCCGTTGACCGGTCCAGTACAGGTCCCCTCCGGTGCGTCCATCGACTTTGCGTTTATCGGCAACGGATTAGACTCCACCCTGACAGATGCAAACTTTCAGATGTATGGACAGGGGATATCGGTGCGCCCCGGGACGGTGCGCGCAGACAAATCCGTGACTTTGCCTCAAGGAACGTTGATCCGCGCGACGCTCGATATACCAGCTCGCCAAACCAACAGTATGGTGAGCATCTTCATCACCGACGCGAACGGCAGCACAATTTCGCTTTCGGCGATTCTGACGGTCACGCCACCCACTCCGACATTCGTTTCAAAGGGCGTTGTCAGCGCTGGCAGCTATCTCGGCAGCCCCAACGGCGATGGCGCCGTCTCACCGGGTGGGCTCTACAGTGTCTTCGATCTTCCCAATACGCCCAATCTCGGGCCTGCGGGGTTCGTACAGAACGGTCCCTATGATTCGTACGGTAACCTCGCCACGATTCTCGGCGGCGTGAGCGTCACATTCGATGGCATCCCGGCGCCGATGTTCCTCTCCTTCGGCGGTCAGCTCAATTTTCAGGCGCCGTTCGAACTTGCAGGCAAGACTTCCACCCAAATGGCTGTGAACTATCTGGGAAGCGCGAGCGCGCCTGTTACCGTACCTGTCCTCGCGGTGCAACCCGCACTCTTCACGTCCTGCATTGATGGCAAGACGCTTTGCGCAATCAACCTCAACGACCACACGTTCAATTCTGCGAGCAACCCCGCAGCAAAAGGCGATTATGTGGAGGTATACGGAACCGGTGTGGGCCAGACATCTGCCTACACCGTGCTGACTGGAATCGGCGCACCCGCTCCGTCGGCGGGATTCACCGGAAACTACACTTACAGCATCGGTGGATCCGCAGCCGCCCCCGCGTTGTTCGGTGGATGGACCCCGACAGCGGTCGGCCTCGCTCAATGGGACCTGCAAATCCCAGCCAATAGCGCGACCGGCGCCGTTCCGATCTCGGTTACGGCCCCCGGTGGCGGGGCCAGCCAGCCGGCCGTCACCATCTTCGTAAAATAATTTCGGAGGCACAACTTCACTCGGGCTTCTCTCGCTCTGAAACCGCCGCCGCCTCGACCTCTATCGTCGCCCGCGCCTTTCTCAACTCCGCGAGTTCGAACAGGATCGCGGCAAACATAAGAACGACTCCGCCAACGAGCAGAGGCAGCGACAGCAACTCAATCGCGACCCGGCCGCTGGCGAATGGGGCCAGCGCGATCGTGAGCACCATGGCGATGAAGCACGCCGTCGCCGCGTAGAGCAGAAAGTGCGCGCGTGCCACCCAGGCGATGCGGAGCCGGAACATCTCCACCTGTTCGTGGATCGCATCACGCCGCGCAGCGCTCGTATCCGTGCTTCGCCACTCCGCGGTCAACACGCGCAATCGGTCGGCCATCGCCTGATGTTTCGCGCTGATAGTCCCGATCAGGATCGCGTTTGCTGAAATCATCACCACCGGCGTGACAGCCGCGGCGATGGCGGTCATGGTTTGCGTAGCGGCCTGCATCTGATATTCGTGGGTTCTGTTGGTGTGTTCTGTTTATGATAAACAGGATTTGTGCGAGGCTTCGCTCATCTCATTCTGCTTACCTTGTGCGCTGCCTCGGCCGTGCATGCCCAGGACATTCAGATCTACTCCGAATTCGAGCGCTTCGATCCCTTCGGAAATCCCCTGCCTGCGGACCGTGACATGGTCCCGCGCGAGATCCTCTCGCCCGCCATGGCGCGCAACGGACACCTCTCAGTGCACGTTGTCATCACGGCGCCTTCCGGCACAAACTATTTACTCTATGCCGCCACCAATCCGCCGGACATTCTGCACGTAAAAATCTACCGCGAGCACTTCACCCCGTGTGGAGACACGTATTGCCCGGATTGGCTCACCGAGCAGGCCTCGCCATCTTTCGGTGCGATTCCCGAAGTGCTGCACGATCCCAGCCGGCCTGACATGAGCAGGCAGACCACCCGCTCTTACCTGTTCGACATCTGGGCAACACCCGACACGCCGCCGCGACGCGTACGCGTGGAGGCCCTGCTGAAAACCGGCACGTGGTTTGTAGCGCCGATGGAGGTCCGCATAGTCGCGCCGACCGTTCCGGCGGTGACGCCGGCGATCGTCGCCGAGGATATTGCTCCGCTCGAGGCGCCATCGAGTGCAACGGCGGCAATTCAACTCGCGCGTTACCTCGGGGGTCTGAAGCCGGAATGGCCGAAGCAGTTGCTTCGCGTGCGCGACATCATCCAGCGCAACGCCGCGGAGGACATGCTTCTCGCGAAGTCTCTCGACCGTACACGCGGCGCGCAGCCGTTTCCCGAGCTCAACCTGCTGTCCTGGTGGCCCCTCACCTATCCCGGGATGGGGGCGGAATGGTACCTCCGGGTGCGGGATTTCCTGTACCGGTTCGACCCCTGATCTCAGTCTTAAAGTTTGAGGGTATAGTTTGCCCTTTTTGTAAAAATTCCGGAAATCATGCATTGTTCACAAAAGTGGACTGTACAGCCAGAACATTCCGTGGTAAGAATGAGGTGTAAGACCAGCGGGAGCCTGTAATTCTCAGCCGTCTCGCTTCTGAGGCAACCGCCAGTTTTCCTATTGCAAAAAAGCCAGAACAGAAACGGGCCACGGCGCCCGGTCTGTAACAGGCGCACACTGAATTGACACTAGGGGTTTAAGATCCGCATGGACTCCGATCGCAAGTACCGTCAACACGGTTACTTTGACAGCAGCAGCACTTCATCCAACGGAAACGGTAACAACGGCGCGCCACGCCCCAAACCTTCGGGACCGCGGCCGCCGCTCGATATCACCGGTCCGCGCCTCCCTCGCCTTGTGCAGGCTGTCACAGCTTCGCGCTGTTACAACTGCTCGACGACGCTTCTGCCCGGCGCCATGTTTGATGGCCCCTGCCCGAAGTGCGGCGTGCAATTGCACTGCTGCAAACAGTGTTCCCACTTCGAGCCTTCCACGCGCTTTCAGTGCGCCAAACCGATTCCCGTGCGCATTGCCATCAAGGACCAGCAGAATGATTGCGCGACATTCTCACCGCGCGTCACTGTAGCGCGCGAGGCATCGTCAACGCAGGGGTCTGGCGCTGCAAGGATACCCACGAGCGTAAACACGCCTCCACCGCGCAACGCGAGCGATGCGCGCGACGCCTTCGACAAACTCTTCAAGAAATAATCGCAGCCACCCTACTTCTTCATTCGTTCCCGCAGCGCCGCTGTAGCTTCGGTGTGGCACTTCAGGCAGAGGGTCCGCATATTCGACAGATCGCACTGGCCCCCGCCTTCCGCCACCGGAACGACATGGTCTGCATCCCAGAGCGACTTGCGGCTTCCCTCGCGCAGCTTCCATTGCTTAAGGAAGTGACGCCGCGCCGCGAAATCCAGTTTGCGCATATCGCGGCGCAGCGCGATCGTATCCACGCTGCATTGCGCGCATACACCGCGATCCCGTTCCAATACCCGTTCGCGCAGATATCCCGGATCGGTCCGCAGCTTCCACTCGTGAACGCACACCTCGGAGCAGAAAGTTCTCCGGCCTTTGGCGACTTCGCACCGGCACCATCGGCACAGCGGGCGTCCGGAAGGCGCTCGCTCGACTGCTGAAGGCGCAATCCATCCGCCAGTCTTCGTCCGCGCAGGGAGAACGATTTTCGATGACTTCAAAACACAGGTTATCGCGGTCTGGTGGCCCCAAATGTAAAGGCGGATTCCACCACGTCGCCCCTGTCATTGATGGTCGCCACCGCCTCGAATCCAGGCGCGGGCGGCGTGCCGAACCGCAGATCCACCAGCCGAATGCGCGTCGCATGCTCCATCTCGGGGGCTGGCTCACTGACCCAGATCGGATACTGTACGAACTCCAAAAATCGTTGAAAGGGCGCGGTCTCAAGCGCCTTCTGGACCGCCGCTGTATGCTCCGCTTTGTAGAAAGTCTCCAGCGACTCCGGGCGGAAAGGGCCGCGCAAATCGATGGGGACCTCCACGTACGCGTTGCTTAGCTCCCCAATGCCGGTCCAGCGCATCGGATTGGCCTCCGGGAACGCTCCGGTGCGGCGGGGTGCCAGTCCGTTGTAAATCCGCGAATCCATCAGCGCGACCGCGCGGTCGTGCAGGACGCTTCGACCATAATCGTAGCCCGTGAGAAGCAGCAGCGCGAAAACAGCCCAACCTCCGCCGACCTGGCGCTTTCGCTCGCCGATCTCGGAACCAACCAGGCGCCCGAATGCCGGCGCCGCGACCCCCAGCAGCATGATCGCGACGATGACGAGATCGATCACCGGTGTAAGGTCCCAATGAAACCATCGCCCCGAAAACGGCAGCAGCAGCCTGACGCCGTAGACATTCGTCAGATCGAGGATCAGGTGCGACGCTACCGCGACCATCGCCACGAGCCATGCAGGTAGCCATTGGACCGGCTTCCGTCCTATCAGCCGCACCAGCGCCACCGCCACCAGCGCCATCACCGGCAGCGCGATCAGCGAGTGCGTGATGTTGCGATGCCAGTGAATATAGGTAGTCGGGCCGCCGAGCCAGCTCACGACGTCGAGGTCAGGTGCGTTGGCCGCGAGCACGAGGATCGCGGTGCCCTGCGGCGTCATCCGTTTGAGGCCGGCGCGCGCCAGAAACAAGCCGACCAGCGAGTGGGTTAGATTCTCCAACCTGAGAGCTTATCGCGCGCTACCGCTTCCCCGGCCAATACACCGCGGTATACGCCCCGCCCACGACCAGCAGCAGCGCGCCCCACCAGACCGGCGCGTGGAACTCCGCCAGGACGGTCGCCGGAGGATGGGACCACTCGGTAAGGCCGCTCACGAGAATCAACGCTCCATAGACTGCAAGGAGAACGCCGACAAAAAACCAGACTGGAATCATCGTCCGCATCTCATCCTCATAACAAACTCGCGCCACAACGGAAGGGCACGGCCTCCAGTGGCGCTCACCAGAAAATCCACTGCAGCACGGCAAGAAGGACGAGCGCCACCACTGCCAAAAACGCCGGTCTCTCGAACAAAGGCGCGGACTCTTCCTCTGGAATATTCGTCAGGCCGTATACGAGGTTCACCAGTTCCGCATCCGGCTTCGGCTTCGTGGCAAAGCTCACGCCGACTGTAACGATCAGGCCGATGATCGTCGACCACAGGGCGCGATACATATCCTCCGCCAGCGCTTTCGCGTCGGTTGATAACGCAATCACCGCGAGCATGGCCGGATCGAACTTGACCAGGAAGAACATCCCGATTGACGAAAGCGTTCCCGCGAGCAGCCCGCAGAATCCGCCGGCGGGAGTGATGCGCTTCCACAGCATCCCGATCACGACGGTTCCGAACAGCGGCGCGATGAAGAAGCTGAACAGAGCTTGCACGTAATCCATGATGCTGGCGAATCCCATAGCGAGGTAAGCCGTTCCGATGCTCACGAACAACCCGATCACGGTGCACCACCGCCCCATCGCAACGTAGTGCGCATCGGTAGCGGTCCTGCGAATGTAAGGGCGGTAGAGGTCGTAGGTCCACACCGTCGCGAAGGCGCTCACGTTGCCCGCCATTCCCGCCATGAAACCGGCCACAAGCGCGGTCACGCCCAGGCCCAGCAGTCCCGGACCGGCATAGCGCGCCAGCATCAACGGGAGCACCTCGTTGTAGCTGTGCTGCCCGGCCAGCATGCCGCTCTCCGGCACGAGGTGCTCAGGCAGGAGTGCGAGCCCCAGCAATCCCGGCAGGATCACGATTGCCGGCACCGCCATCTTGAAGAACGCTCCGATCACGGGCGCCATCTTCGCGGAACGAATGTCTTTCGCCGCGAGTACGCGCTGCACGACGAGGAAGTCGGTCGTCCAGTAACCCATCGACAGCACGGCGCCCAGGCCGAAGACAATGCCGGTCCAGTGCATGCCCATCGGATTGTCGCGAAAGTGGCCGAGCGTCGACCACATGTGCGTATAATCCTGCCCGGGGAAGTTGGTCTGGATGCGCTTCACCATGCCGCCCCAGCCGCCGGTTTCGATCAACCCGAAGACCGGGATCAGCAGCGCCCCAAACCATATCAGAAAAAACTGCACGACCTCGTTGAAGATCGCGGAATAGAGTCCGCCCGCCGCCACGTAGAGGCCTACCGTGACCGATGATACCCAGATGCTGAAGTGGATATTCCAACCCAGCATTACTTTCATCACCACGGCCATCGCGTACATGTTCACGCCCGACATCAGGATCGTCATTACCGCGAAAGTCGCCGCGCTGAGGCCACTCGCCGCCGAGCCGTATCGCAGCTTCAAATAGCCGGGCACCGAATGCGTCTTCGAAATGTAGTAAAACGGCATCATCACGATGCCAAGAAAAAGCATTGCCGGGATGGCGCCAACCCAATACCAATGCGCCGCCAAAATGCCGTATTGATAGGACGATCCCGCCCAGCCGAGTAATTCGAGCGATCCCAGATTCGCCGAGAGAAAGCTGAGGCCCGCCACCCACGCGGTCATCTCGCGGCCGGCAAGGAAGAAATCCTGGCCGCTGTTGGCGAAGCGCCGCAGATAGAAGCCGATTACAAGTACCGCGACGAAATAGATCGCGATGATCGCGAGATCGACCGGCGCAAGCGAAAAGACGTGTGAGTTCATCTGGTCGAAAACGTCCGTCCGCGATGCATGCCCAGCAGGATCTGCACCAGCCTGTGCGCAATCAACTCGTGTAACGTGAGCAGTTCGCGGTTGGCACGCGTCAATGCCTCCGCATCGGTCGGGTCGGCTGCGGGTCCTCCAGCCCTGAGTGCATCGGTTGCGTCTTTCATGACCGAGTCCTCGAGCACCTCGCCAGCCATTTCCCAAAGTGTGATGAAACGATCGACCGCCGTCGGGAAACTGACTTCAAACACACCAAACGCGCTGGTCGTGCGCGGCGGCTTGAAATCCAGATTGAAAGGACCTTCATAGCCGTGGCTGCGCAGCAGCACGAGAACATTGAGCCAGTCGAGCGGGTTGACCAGGCCGACCCCGATATCGACGTCGTGTTTGAGCCGGTAACCGTCATTGATATCGAAATGGAAGAGCTTCTTCGCGACCAGCGCCCTCGCCAAACCCGCGCGTACTGCCGAGCCCCACATCAGCTCGTGCAAATATTCCGGATTTAAACCCACCATTTCCGGATGCGTGAGCAATCCGGACGCAATGAACGCCAGCATCGCATCGCTCGTCGGCAGCAGGATCTCGGCCTGCGGCTCGAACGGCTTCGCTTCGAGGCAATGCTTCAGCGTGTCGCACTCCAGCGCCCGCGCCACTTCAATATCATGCTCGCAGGCGCTGTTGATGGCATCCGCATACCAGCGCAGCGTCTCCGTTTCTTCGATCGCCCCCTGTACTGAGTAACCCAGCGAGCCCGGCCAGTAGACAGCGAAGCCTGCGCCCAACTCATGGCCAAGGTCGACCGTATTGCGTACGCGGAATTTGGCATACTCACGCACGCCCGGTGATTCCGCAGCCGGTCCAGCCGCCCACACCGCATGGTGGAACGTCTCCGCGGTCACCATGGAGCACTTCACGTCATTATCGGCGAGCGTCTTCTTGATGCGGTCGGCAATTTCCCACTGCCTGTCTTTGCCGAGGGCGTCGGTGGGAACCACGTCGGTGTCGTGCGTGGTCCAGTGACCCACACCAATCGACCCCAATTTCCGGATGACCTCTTCGAAACCGATCTCCGGCCGCGTTGGCGCATGAAACAACGCATGCCCGGGATATGCAGCGGCCCACTGCGGTCCGGAGATGAAATACTTCCGGCGCGTTTCGGGCGCGTATGCGCCACCGCATGCATTCATGAGACGCGAGACGAGCGCCTGCTGCTGATTTTCCGGGACTGGATTCATGCGGATTTTCCTCTTGTTCTATCATGCTGGCATGCGAATAAGCGACATTCGCGCCACCACGGTCACCGTTCCCCTTGAAGCGCCGCTCCGCCACGCCAATGGATGCCACTGGGGACGCTTCGTCCGCACCATCGTCGAAGTTGAGACCGACAACGGCCTCATCGGACTCGGGGAAATGGGCGGCGGCGGTGAATCGGCCGAAGCGGTCTTCCGTGCCATGAAGGCTTATCTCGTCGGACACGACCCCGCGCGTCTTGAAGAGATGCGCTTCCTCATTGCCAATCCCACAGCGTCCCTTTACAACAACCGCACGCAGATCCTCGCGGCGCTGGAATTCGCCTGCCTCGACATTCTCGGGCAGGCGTGGGGCGTTCCCGTTTGCGACATTCTCGGGGGAAGGCTCCGCGACTGCGTACCCTTTGCAACGTATTGCTTCTTCCGCTACCCGAATCCCCGGAGCGGAGCCGGCGAAGTACGTACCGTCGATCAGATGGTCGAAACCACACGCGCGATGAAGAAGCGCTTCGGCTTCACGACCCACAAACTCAAGGGCGGCGTCTTCCATCCCGATTACGAGCTCGAAGTCTACCGGGCGCTCGCCGCCGCTTTCCCCGGCGATTCGTTCCGCTTCGATCCGAACGCCGTGTGGTCGACCGAGCAGGCGATCCGCTTCGGACAGGCGATCGAGGGCATCCGCAACGACTACTTCGAAGACCCGGTCTTCGGTCTGAACGGCATGCGCCGCACGCGCGAGATGGTTCGCATTCCTCTGGCGACGAACACGGTTGTCGTGAACTTTGAACAGCTCGCGGCCAACGTGCTCCATACAGCGGTGGACGTGATCCTGCTGGACACGACCTTCTGGGGCGGCATCCGCGCCTGTGTCAAAGCGGCTGCTGTATGCGAGACATTCCAGCTGGGCATCGCAGTGCACTCCTCGGGCGAGTTGGGAATCCAGCTTGCAACAATGCTGCATCTCGGCGCCATTCTGCCCAATCTCTCTTTTGCCGCGGACGCGCATTACCACCACCTGACTGACGATATCGTCGAAGGCGGCCTGCTGCATTACGAGAACGGCTCGATCGCCGTGCCGCGAGGGCCCGGCCTCGGCGTGAAGCTCAATCGCGACAAGCTTCGCGAATATAACGAGCTTTACCGTCGCCTCGGCAACTATCCTTACGATCGGGATCCCGGCCGCCCCGGCTGGACTCCGGTGGTTCCGAATGATCGCTGGGCTGACCCCGCGGACGCGCGTCCCGTTACAATCGACTTTTAAGTGCCCAACCTTCTTGATCTCTCCGGACGGGTCGCCGTCGTTATCGGCGCGACCTCCGGCCTTGGGCGCGCCATAGCCATCGGACTCGCTGAGCACGGTGCCGACGTGGTGCCCACGGGACGCAGGCGCATCCACCTCGAGCAGGCCTGCCTCGAAGTCGAAATGGCGGGCCGCCGCACGCTCCGCCAGACCACCGAAGCAACCAACCGGCACTCGCTGACGATGTTGCGCGACGCGGTTCTCGCAGCCTTCGGACGCGTCGACATTCTCGTCAACGCCGCGGGCTATACGTTCAAACAACCGGCGGCGGACATCGACGACTCCGCATGGACGGCCCTGTTCGACACCAACCTCAACGCCTCTCTGCGCGCCTGCCAGATCTTCCGCGAGCCCCTCAAGGCCAGCGGACGCGGGCGCGTCATCAACATCGCGTCTCTCGGATCGTTTCTTGCGTTTCGCGATGTGGCGGCGTATTGCGCGAGCAAGACGGCGCTGCTTTCGCTGACGCGCAGTCTCGGTTGCGAGTGGGCGCGCGACGGCATCTGCGTGAACGCGATCGTGCCCGGCGTTTTCCCGACGGAGATGAATGCGGCATTAATCGACGGATCGCCGCGCGGACAGGAGATGCTGATGCGCACACCGATGGCGCGCTTCGGCAAGCCCGAGGAGTTGGTCGGCGCTGCAGTGCTGCTGGCGTCCGATGGCGCCAGCTTTATTACAGGACAGTCGATCGCGGTCGATGGAGGTTACCTTGCGTCCGGCGTCAATTCGTAACCTTCCCGCCCTCTCGATCCCCACGCTCTCCACCAACCTGCACGCAGGCATGTGGGGCAGGTTGGCAGCCTGCGGCCGATTGTTAATCGGCCTGGCCGCTGGCGCATCATCGCGGAGGCCGATTGCCAATCGGCCGCAGATTATCAATCTGCCCCACATGCTCGTAGCGGTCTTTCTTGTAGCTTCGGGGCTTCATGCCGAAACCGGCCGGGCCGCCTGGCTTCGATACGCTGCGAGATACAGCCAGCCTGTTCCCACGACGGTTGTGACGCTCACAGATTCGGCGGTCACAGATAGCGCTCGCGATGAACTCGTCCGCGGCATCCAGTCAATGACTGGAAAATCGCTGAGCGCGCAAACGCAGATTCCCGGTGGAAACGCCATCGTTCTCTCAACCATCAACAAACTCCCCGCCGCCTGGAATCTGAAAGCTGCGCTCGCACCCGATGCTTACTGGCTGAAGACAATCGGCGGCTACAGTGTAATCACCGCCGCCAACGACAGAGGTATCCTCTACGGCGCCTTTGCTCTGCTCCAAAAAATCGCCCTCGGCCAGCCGATAGCGCAACTCGACGAGAAGCAGTCCCCCGCCACGCCCATCCGCTGGGTCAATCAGTGGGACAACCTCGACGGCACGATCGAACGCGGGTACGGCGGACGCTCCATCTTCTGGGAAAACGGCCGCGCCCGCACCGATCTCTCGCGCGTCAGCGAATACGGCCGCCTGCTCGCCTCCGTCGGCATCAACGGCGTCTCTGTCAACAACGTTAACTCCGATCTGCGGATGCTCACGCCACAGACGATCGCGGATGTCGCGCGCATCGCCGACGCGCTGCGTCCCTGGGGCGTGCAGGTCCTGATGTCGGTCGACTTCGGCAGCCCCAAATCGATGGGTGGCCTCGACACCTTCGACCCGCTCGATCCTAAAGTCGCGGCATGGTGGCAAGCGAAAGTGGATGAGATCTATCGCGTGGTCCCTGACCTGGCCGGCTTCGTAGTCAAGGCCGATTCCGAAGGACGCGTCGGCCCTTCGACCTACGGACGTACTCATGCCGACGCAGCCAACGCGATCGCCCGCGCCCTCAAACCGCATGGCGGGCGCGTCGCCTACCGCGGCTTCGTCTACGACCATCACATGGACTGGAACAATCCGAAGAACGACCGCGCACGCGCCGCTTACGACAACTTCAAGCCGCTCGACGGGAAGTTCGACGACAACGTTCTCATCCAGGTCAAGCACGGTCCCATAGACTTCCAGGTGCGTGAGCCCGCTTCCCCGCTCTTCGGCGCGCTGGACAAGACGAACGAGACCATCGAGCTGCAGATCACGCAAGAGTACATGGGCCAGGCGCGGCACCTCGTTTACCTCGTGCCGATGTGGAAGGAAGCGCTCGATTTCAACATGCGCGCGATGACGCCCGTGAAGAGCCTCGTGAAGGGTTTCGTCGGCGTCGCGAATGTCGGGCTCGACGACAACTGGTTCGGCAATCACCTTTCGCAGGCGAATCTGTACGGGTTCGGGCGGCTCGCCTGGAATCCGGACCTCAGCGCGAAGCAGATTGCGGATGAGTGGACGCGGCTGACATTTGGCGACATCCCCGCGATCACCAGGATGCTGCTCAGCTCGTGGCGCACATATGAGAACTACACAGGTCCGCTGGGCCTGCAAACGCTCACCGACATCACCGGCAACCACTACGGCGTTTCGGTCGAAGCCTCCGAGCGCAACGGCTGGGGCCAGTGGCACCGCGCCGACAAAGACGGCGTCGGCATGGATCGCACGCAAGCCACTGGCACCGGCTACATCGGCCAGTACAATCCTGCAGTCGCGAAGACCTACGAATCCCTCGCCACGTGCCCCGACGATTTGTTGTTGTTCCTGCATCATGTTCCTTATTCGTACAAGCTCCATTCCGGCAAGACTGTCATTCAGTCGATCTACGATTCCCACTATGAAGGCGCCGACGCGGTCGAAGGCTACGTCCGCGAATGGAAGGCGCTCAAAGGCCGCGTCGACGATCAGCGCTACTCCGCGGTTCTCGCCCAACTCGAATATCAAGCCGGACAAGCCGAGGTGTGGCGCGACGCCGTCTCGAACTGGTTCCTCCGCGAATCCGGCATCGCCGACGCGCGCGGACGCGCAGGCCATCACCCCAATCGCTACGAAGCCGAGTCGATGCAGCTCGATGGCTACATGGTGAAGGACGTTCTTCCCTGGGAAGCCGCGTCAGGCGGCAAAGCCGTCGAGTGCAACGCGACTTCCTGCACGGCAACTCTTCACTACACCGGGGCTCCGGGCACGTACTCGATCCGCGTCGAATACTTCGATCAGAACGATGGCGCTTCCCACTTCCGCTTCAAGGCCGGGGACCGGACGCTCGACGAATGGTCCGCCGGCGATCACATCCCGACGCGCAAGATGGATGGCTCGTCGTCAACGCGCAGAACTATCCCGAATGTTACGCTGCGAACCGGCGATGAGATCCAGGTTGAAGGCATTCCGGACGGCAACGAGAAAGCCGGCCTCGACTACATCGAACTGGTCCCCGCGCACTGAGGGGAAGATTATCGCGGCGCGAGTGGACGGCCGAACCGCGCGTTCGAATAGATCTCGATTCGGTCGTCGTCGTTCACCGCGTTTGAATACTTCACATCCACCCTTCCGGTCGAATGCAGCCGTAACGCCGGACATTCCGGCAGCGGACTATTCGCCAGAAAAACTCCGCCATCCGCCAGCATCGCCGCTATGTTCAGCGATGCCAGTGCCCGTTCGAACTCGTCGTAGTAGACGAGGATATTCGTGGCAATGATCAAATCAAATCGCTCACTCGCCCGCTGCGTGACAACGTTCAGCGAAGCCGGCTCCATCAGATCCACGATCTCGCGCCGGATTGTCACCGCCCTCCTCTCCACGTTCTGAACCTGCGGCGGCGCGCGCATCGGCTGAACCTCCGTGCCGATCCTGTCGCCGAAGTGGCGCCAGTAAGCGAGCGCCTCAGGATTCCACTGGCGTCCGCGATCGAGTACCAGTTCAAGCCGGGTGGTCCGCGCTATATGCTCAAGAGTCTGCGGGCTGATGTCGAACACGCCAATCCGAAGATCGTCTGCACGCGCCAGCCCAAGACGGAGCAAGGAATCCGCCAGTGCGAACGGCTGTAGCGTCTGCAAGGGATAGTAGTCAAACCCGCCATCCTTGTCCGTAAAATCCAGCCCCGGCCCGACGATTGCCGCGCGCCGAATCGGCCTCTTGAAACTCGCGAGCGCTTGTTCGATTGCCCAGTTGGGCCGAAAGTTCGTATCCACGGAGAGGCCGCGGTTCCGGTACAACTGCGCGACGTCCGGATCGCGCGCGAGCTGCCGCTGCTCGGTGACATAGCGCGAAACAGCGTTTTGCACCCAGGCTTCCGCCGGCTGTTTCTGCCGCGTCGGCACCCGGTTCAACACGCGGCTCAACACCCGGTTCAACCAGACGAGACGCTCGTTCGCTCCCGGCGTCCGGACGGCACGGACGAAATCACGAATTCGGCCGTCAACATCTTCGCCTCGCGGACGGCTCGTGAACGATACGCCGTAAAGGACGAAATTCACCAGCGAATCCTCTTCGCCTCGCAGCAGACGCGCGCGGATGGCCGCGTCATGTTGCTGAATCCAACGGGGCCAGCTCGCAGCGCTCAGCTCGCGCGGTGACGCCAGGTGGCACAATTCCAGCGCCGGACGAACGTCATTCCATGTGAGGAACGCATTCCGCCCGCGCACCGCGGCCAGCAGGCTGATCGGCAGGAGGGCCCGCCGGGAGATCACGTCCGAGCTACTCGCCCTTGCAGACGTCGACGATGCAGACGCTGCCGGTGGCAGTCGGCGGCACTTCGAGGCCGTGTTCCTTCATGAGCTTCCGCAACAGAGCGGCGGCTTCAGGATGGGCGATCGAGGACTGCACACCGACGCGGACCACGCCATCGGCATATTCGACGGGCAGCCATTTGTAGCCATACTTCTTTTGGTTCGGATTGGTCGTGTCGCGGCTGCCGAAGTCGCGGACGTCCATCTTCGCGCCGTGATCGACGAGCGCCTGAATCACAGGGACGCTGCCTTTGTGGGCCGCGCCGTGAAGGGCCGAGCGTCCGTCGGAGTCGACGGCGTTGACATCGACGCCGAGATCGAGACACATCTTCACCGCTTCGAGATCCTCTTTTTCGGACCACTGGAAGGTGATGCCCTCAACCCAGCCGATGCCGGATGCGGTCGCGAGCGCCGTGACGTTATGAGCGGTGGCGATCTTCGGATCGGCGCCGTGGGCCAGGAGGAGCTTCATAAGCGTCACGTCGCCAGACTGCGCGGCGCGCACGAAAGCGGTGGCGCCGTCTTCATAGAGCCACTGGTTGGTGAAGATGGTGCGGGTTTCGGTGCTGTCGCCGGCGCACACGGTAGCCGTGGACTTCTTGCCGCAATTGCGGCCGTTGACGTCCGCGCCTTTGTCGATCAGGAGCTTGATGAACTCGAGGTGATCCATATCGGCGGGGCGGATCGGATAATCACCGCCTTCAATGTTCCGGTTGTCAGTCGCGAGGTAGAGAGGGCGCCAGCCGCCATTGTTGGCGATGTTCGGATCGGCGCCGTGATCGAGCAGGTACTTGCCGATCTGGTAGTTCTTGTTCTGGGTCGCTGTCAGAAGCGCGCTCCAGCCATAATTCGTGACCTGGTTGACGTTGGCTCCGGCTTCAACGAGAATCTTCACGGTTTCGAGATCGCCTTCGCGCGCGGCGAAGACGAGCGCGGTCATGCCGCCGCCATCCTTCACCTGGTTGCGATTGCCGAAGAAGGCCGCGGCGTCGGCGACATCATCGCCGGTGGTGACGGTGCGTTCGGGGGCTCCGGCGGTTTGGGGCGCGCCACCGCGTCCGCCTCTGCCGCCAGCCGCTGCGTTGGCCTGGGCACCCGCGCCGCCGCGTCCATTACGATTTCTGTTGCCGCCGCCGAGCTGATCGCCGTTGGCAAACCGCGCCGCCGCCGAGGGCGCAAGATAGGCGCCACGCGGGCGAACTTCCGGCGCCGAGGCCACCGAAAAATCAGCCCCGCTCGCGAGCAGAAGCTTCGCGGCGGCCGGATGGGATTGTTCCGCCGCCCACATGAGCGCGGTGGTGCCGCGGAGGGTTTCTTTCGCGTTGACGTCCGCTTTGTGCGCGATGAGAGTTTTGATCGCGTCGACAGTGCCGTTGCGCGAGGCCATCATGAGAGGTGTTTCGCCGTGGGGACCCTTTTCGTTGACGTCGACACCGGCGGCGAGCAAATGGTCGATCATCACTGCGTTGCCCCGCTCGGCTGCGAGTGACATTGCGGTGGCGCCGTCGTGGTTCGCGGCTTTCACGTTGGCGCCGGCCTTGATGAGCAGGTCGAGCAGGTCGAGATCGGATTTGTAGGCGGCCCACTGGAGCGCGGTTGCGCCATCCGGCTGGGCGGCGTTTACATCGGCTTTGGAGGCGATCAGGGATTTGACGACGGACTTGTCGCCCTGCATAGCGGCGTCAGCCACCGGGCTTGCGGCATAGGCCGAGAGGGAGAAGAGTAGTGCGCCAGCCAGCGCCGTGCATGCAGGTAGATACGGCTTCGATTGAGGAGCGGGATTGCCAATCCCGCGCAGGCTGCCAACCTGCCCCACAGGTGAGTTATTCATGTGTCGGCTCCTAAACCAGGTTGGGCATCCGGCCCGTGCTGTCGCCGATCGCATCCTGATGGATGCCATAAAGGTCGAGGATGCTGAGCAGCAGGTTGCCGGTCGGGACCGTCTTCGAGGGGACGGAGAGGTGGCGGCCGCCCTTCAATTGTCCGGAAGCGCTGCCGACGAGAATATGCGGCACATCGAAATGGAGATGCTGGTTCGAGTTGCCCATGTTGGTGCCGTAAAGGGTGAGCGAGTGGTCAAGCAGAGTCCCGTCGCCTTCCTTGATTTTGCTGAGCTTGTCGGCGAAGTAGGAGAGGCACTTCACGTGGTAGGTGTTGATCTTCGAGTAGTTCAGGATGTTTGCGGGATTTTCGGCGTGGTGCGAGGCGCCGTGGAAGCCGGAGGTGGTGCCGCTTTCCGGGAAGGCGCGGGCAGTCAGATCGCGCGCATACAGGATCGTCGAGACACGCGTAATGTCGGCCTGGAAAGCGAGCGCGAGCAGATCGAACTGCAGTTTGATGTGCTCGTCAAACGAGGTCGGAACGCCGTACGGAGTTTCGATCTGCGGGATGGCTGCGGAGGCCTTCTTCGCGATTTCGAGCCGGCGCTCGATCTCGCGCACATCGTCGAGATATTCGTCGACGCGGTGCTGGTCGGCTTTGCCGATTTCCTGTTTGAAACGGTTGGCATGCTGCAGAACGAGATCGAGGATGCCGCGGTCCTGTTCACGGCGCGACGCGCGCTCGGCGGCCGAACCGCCCGCTCCGAAGAGGCGCTCGAAAACGACCTGCGGGTTGATCTCCATCGGCAGCGGCTTCGAAGGCGTGCTCCACGAAATCGAATTCGAGTAGGCGCAGCTATAGCCCTCGCCGCAGTTGCTGGAGTTGGCGCCGGGATCTTCGACGCCGAGCTGCAGAGACGGCAGCAGGTTTTCCTGACCGATCTTCTGCGCAATCATCTGGTCGATTGTGATGCCATCGCGGATATCCGCGCCGGCAGTCTTCTTCGGCTTGTCCGCGCAAAGGAATGCGGCGGCAACCCAGTGATCCGCGCCCGTGACGCCGGGAGGCGGCTCGGCCGATTCACACCACATGCCGCTCAGGATATTGGTGTAGTCGCGGAACGGCTCAAGCGGCTTCATGATGGGCGTGAATTCGAAGCCCGCGCCGACTTTCTCCGGAACCCAGTAACCGGGGGCCATGCCGTGCGGAACAAAGATGCCGGTGAAGCGCGTGGGAGGAACGGCCGCGGTCTGGCTCAACGGCGTCTGCGCGGGGAGCATGGAATCGAGCAGAGGCAATGCCATGGCGGCGCCGGCGCCGCGGAGAAGCATCCGGCGCGATATGTGTTTTTTGGTTATGAAATTCATTCGATTTTATTCCCCGGCTCCGCTTTCGCCGCCGTAGGTCACGCCTTTCATATTCATCTGGAACTGTTCGCTTTTCACGACTCCAAGCACAAGAGTGGAGAAGCGGTAGTTGTTCTTTTCCGCGTTGTGTACGATTCCGCGGAGCGTCGGCATGTCGTAGTATTCCACGCCGCGCCCCAGAGCGTAGGTCATCAGGTGCTCGGTCGCGACGCGGACGAACTGCGGCGAGTAGCGCAGGAGCGCGTCGCGCAATCCCTTCAATCCTTCGAGCTTGCTGCCATCGACGAGATAGCCAGTTGAGTCGATGGGGTTGCCAGCATCCTGCGTTCTCCACGCTCCGATGGCGTCGAAGTTCTCCAGCGCGAAACCGATCGGATCCATGATCTTGTGGCAGGTCGCACAGGGCTCGACTTTGCGGTGCATTTCCATTTGCTGGCGCATGGAGGGCTTGGCGGCTCCGTGCACATCGCTATCGGTCGAAACAAGTTTGATCACGACTCCGGGCGGCATATCGGGCGGACTTACGCCGAGGAAGACTTCCATGACTGTTTTGCCACGTCCGACCGGAGAAGTGCGGTCTGGCTGTGAGGAGACTACCAGAAACGAGCCTTTGCCGAGGAGGCCGCGGCGCATATCGAGCGCGGGGCTCAGAGTGACGCGCTGGAATTCGCTGCCATAGACGCCCGGGATCCCATAGTGCTTCGCGAGGCGCTCGTTGACGAAAGTGTAGTTGCCGTTGAGCAGATCGAGCAGGCTGCGGTCTTCCCGCACGATGCTGCTGAAGAAGAGCTCCGATTCCTTCGTAAAGGCGTTGCGCAGGTTGTCGTCGAAATCGGGGAAGGCCTGTGTGACCGGAGCGCGACCTTCGAGTCCGCGAACGTTGAGCCACTGGCCGCCGAAGTTGGAAACGAGCTGCTCCGATTTGGGGTCGGCCAGCATGCGGCGAACCTGCTGCTCGAGTACAACCGGGTTGCTGAGCTTGTGCTGCTGGGCAAGGGTGAGGAGCGTGTCATCCGGGATGCTGCTCCAGAGGAAGAACGACAGACGATTCGCCAGCTCGACATCGGTGATGCGGTACTTCTGACCCTGCGCCACGGCGGTGGGCTCGGCTTCCTTGCGGAAGATGAAATCGGGGTCCATCAGGACGGCCTGAATCGCCATCTCCACGCCATGGTTGAAATCACCGCCCTCGTTACGTCCGCGCTGGTAGAAGCCCATCAGGGACTCCGTGTCGGTCTCGGTGAGCGGGCGGCGGTAGGCATGGCGGCCCAGCGTAGTGACGATCTGCTTCGCGCAGGCTGTTTCCTGACCGGCATCGGCGGGATGGCAGGTGAAGACCTTTCGGCGGCTGGGGGAATCGGCGGCGCCTTTGGCATTGAACGGCCCGTCGATACGGATGTAGCCGACATGCGGATAGAACGTGTAGCCGGCGATGCCGCCGGTCTCGATGGTGCTGCGCAGGAAGTGGCGGTTCAGATCTGCGGTATTCGGAGAGTAATTGGTCGCGAGGAACGTCACGCCGACTTTATGCGGTCCAGCTTTGGCGGTGAAGCGGAACGGAGGCGTACCACCGTGGATCGATGCGCCGGACCGCAACTCGCGGTCCCAGTCGTAGGTGTGAAGGCGCTCGCCATCGAGGAGGAATTCGAGCTTCTCGCCGCTGATACCGCCGAAAGCCTGGTTGTTATCCATGTTGCCCAGGTTCACAGGCCAGACCTTGATTTCGTACTCGGCGTCCGTGGGGAACTCGTGGGTCGCGATGAGGCCGCCGCGCGTGCCAAAGGGGAGGCCTTCGAGATGATAATCCTGCGAGGTGTCTTCGGGAACGTGGTAGGGGGTCTGCGTGGGCGCCGAAACATCGCCGATCGCGACACGGGCGATCTTGCCGGCGGCGGAGCGGTACGCCTCGATCAACGCAGGCGAAACGGTCAGGGTGCCGGCCTGATTGTCGAAGCCGTGCGTCGAGTCGTCGGAGGGGAGGAACTTCGAGGCATCCACATCGAGTCCCAGGGTGTCGCGGACAGCGTTGGAATATTCGGCGCGATTGAGGCGGTGCAATCCGGGCTGGGGCAGTTTGACGGCGACATGACGATCAAGCTCATTTTCGAGAAAGGCGATCATCGATTCCATCGTCTTCGGATCGGGACGCGGGGAGCCGGCCTGCGGCATCATGCCGGCCCGAGTCTTGCGGACGACCTTCTCCCAAAGCTCAGGGTTCTTTTCGACGTGAGCAATATCGAGCTGGTCGAGGGCTAGTCCGGCCCGTTTGGTCCTGGCGTTGTGACATGTCACGCAGTATTGATCGAGGAACCTGCGTTCGGTCGCGGCGGCAGGTGAAAGTCTGGCGAGCGGAGTGATCGCGGGCGCCGGTGCGCGAATAGGGGCGGGGGCTGGAGCGAGAGATGCGGCCGGTTCGCCGGTGTCCGCTCCCTGATCGACCCAGGCGGTGATGGTGGCGATTTCCTTGTCCGAAAGCGGGCCGCCGGGCGGCATGGTTTTTTCGGTAATTCGCGTCACCAGGGCGCTTTTGGCGGCGCTGCCGGGCGTGATGACTTTGCCGGAATCGCTGCCTTTCAGGATGGCCGCACCGGTATCGAGATGGAGACCCGCAACGGCATCCTCTCCGGAGTGGCAGACCGTGCAGTTCTGAGTGAAGATGGGGAGGACGTCCTTTTTGAAATCGACTTTGGCGGCGGGGGATTGGGCGGGAAGCTGGCTCGCGAGACCCAGCATTAATAAGGTTGGAAATATCAGTCTTCCGGACATTCGGTATAGAGACGATGCTGGCAAGCGGAAATTACCCTCAAAACGATTATCGTGTAAGTTTTCGTGTAGATTGCGGTCAAAAATTGATCCAGATTATCAATCGGCTTGAGATCCGGGGGAAATCTGCCGCCCGGCAGGACTTGCTGCGATGTCGCGGTCTTAAAACTTCATTTATAGTTTTGCGCATTTTTGAGGCTTTACTCCACCCCGCTTGTGATATATCTCTGTGCCTGCCGAGGCAGGGGGGAACGCGGCAATCCAGAGACGCTCGGTAGCGTCAAGGCTGCTCCAGCATGTCGAGGTCACGCTCGCGTAAATGCGATAGCCCGCCTCCGTCCGAATCGGACGCAGCAGCCCGAGCCGACCGTAGTGATGCAGAGTCTTGACCGTGACCCCGGCAGCTTCGCAAACTCGCGGATCTTGTAGGGGTGCATGCTCAATCCGCATGCTGATCCGTTCGCCGACGCCTGACGCCTCCCACGATCCATCGCTCATCGACGGTTGTGCAGCGTATAGAACACCACTGCCGATCGCGTTGAAACAAAAGGTTCCAACGCGACAGGCGACGACTATATCGCGGTTCCATGTGATTTACCACACACTGTTAAGAGCGTTTCATGACCTATAAGGGCTAACATCCAGTGTTATGCAGGAAACGTCAGCGGGGATTGACCCGGTCATCGTGGAGAACATCAAAAACGCAGATGCCACAAGCGCCAGAACCTACGTTCTCGTCGCTTGCACCGCCGCAGCGAGCCTCGGTCTCGAGTTAATTCAGACTCGCATTCTCTCTTTCTTGTACTACAATCACGTGGTCTATCTGACCGTCACGATCGCGCTGCTGGGATTCGGCATCTCGGGCGTTCTGGTCAGTCTGTTCGCCTCCAGAAACGCGCATCCTGACCGTATGATCGCGCTGCTGTCGGCATGTTTCGCGGTGTCATCATTCGGTGGTTTGGGAGTGGTCAGCCGTATCCCGGAATACCTCCCGCAAGCGTCGACGACCACGAAGCTGATCCTGTCATATCTCGTCATGACCACGCCTTTTCTCTTTGCGGGTGGCGTGTTGGGCTGGATATTTATGCGGCGCGCGAAGTCGATCGGACGCCTGTACGCCACCGACCTCGCGTGCAGCAGCGGAGCCGTGATGGCATTTCTGCTGTTATTGTGGCCGCTCGGCGGGGACCTTTTCGTCTGGATGTGTACCGGGTTGGCGCTGATCGGGTTCCTCGCATTCAGCCCGAAACTGTTGGATAACGGATCGCGCGCTCTCGTAGCCGCTATATGCATCCTTTGCGCACTTCTGATTAACAAGCATTTGATCGGCGAGAAGCCGGAGGCTTACAAAACGCTGGCGCGGGCTTACACCCCGGGAGTCACCACGGCAAAGGTGGAAAAGACGGAATGGACGCCCATTACCCGCATCGATGTCTGGTCGGACTCAGCCAGAGATCTGGTGTTCGGTACGCCATCGCCCGATCCGACCGATGCCAAAATGATCACGCAGGACGCCGACGCCTTTACGATGTTGTGGGGACCGCATTATGTGGATGCGATTCGCAAGATAGCGGGCCGGGGCGAACTGACCAGCGCGCTCTCTCTCACATACCTTCTTAACAGGAAGCCTCAGGACTCACTTGTCATAGGAGTAGGAGGAGGAGTCGACATTCTTACAGCGAAGGTATATGGAGCCGCGCATGTGACTGCCGTGGAAATCAATCCGGCCACGGTTGCTTTGGACAATGGCCCTTATCGCGGTTTTCTGCAGTGGCCTTCGTGGGATGGGGTGAACCTGGTGAGGGCGGAAGGCCGGAACTATCTTCGGTCGAGGAAGAACAGCTACGACACGATCGTGATGAGCGGCGTCGATACATTTTCAGCACTCAACTCAGGGGCTTACATTCTTTCCGAGAACTATTTATACACGGTGGAAGCCATGCAGGATTATCTGGCTGCGCTTAAAACCAATGGAACGATGGCCATTTATCGCTGGTTCTTCTTCCAGGGTCCGCGGGAAAGTCTTCGACTGGCTAACATCTTTCGCGAAGCTGCGAGTCGTGCGGGAGTGGCGCATCCGGAGCAATCCATTATGGTGATTTCCGACGATCTCGGCTGGCCGGGCATGCGATGGGCATCCACCTTTGTGAAGAAAACGCCCTTCACGCCGGCCGAAGTGGAACAGGCTGCCGCGGCCATTAACGGCGATCCGCACAAATCGATGATTTACGTGCCGAAAGTGTTTCCACCGGATGTTCAGCAGCAATTCGAGGGTAAGCTGGCCGACCGCGATCCGCCGACTCGCTTTGCCCGCACCGTCTATGATAGTGTCCTGGTCTCTTCACCTGCGGAAAATTCCGCTTTCGTTCGCTCGTATCAGTTTCGTATCGACCCTGTTTACGATAACCGCCCGTTCTTCTTCGAGTATTACAAACCTGGCGCCCAGGTAACGCAAATCGGGACGCTCAACGGTGGTCTGGAATCCGTGCGGGGTCCGGTGGGATATTACGTTCTCTACATTCTGCTGGTCGTCTGCACTCTGATCAGCGCCGGCTGTATACTCCTGCCTCTGTGGCTCTTTCAGCGGCGCGGTCTCGAAGCCCCCGGAACTGCCCCGCTGATCATATTCTTCGCTTGTCTGGGGGCCGGCTACATGATGTTTGAAGTCGGGGCCATGCAGGTTCTGAATGTATACGTTGGGGATCCGTCGTACTCGCTGGCGCTGGTTCTCGCGGGGCTGCTGGTCGCAAGCGGTATCGGGGCCGCGCTTTCGACCAGGTTGTCTTCCATTCCGAGCTCACGTGTCATCGCTTTTTCAACGGTAATCATCGCGTGCGCCATCGGGGCGTGGCTGCTCGGTATTCACGCCTTAACGCGCGTGACGATGCACGTTCCACTTGTCGCGCGCGCCGCGATTACTCTCGCCGTGCTTTTTCCGGTGGGCGTCCTGTTGGGGCTTCCGTTTCCAACCGCCGTGAGGCAACTCGAGAAATCGAATTCCAGCTTTATTGCGTGGGCATGGGGCGTGAACGGAGTCACCAGCGTGCTGGCTTCAATTGCCGCCATCGTCGTGGCCATGAGGCTCGGGTTCAATACCGTTGTAACTATTGCCGCCGCGATCTATCTCCTGGGGATGATCTCGTACCGAAGCCATTCACGCGCGGCGCGATGATGTAGCGGAATGGCGCCGAGGGCGGGATAGTCGGAAGACGAAAGAGAGGATCGCCCCTCTATACTGGTATTTCCCCCATGCGAAGTCTCCGTTGGCTCTTGCTGGTGGCGATGGTCTTGATCGCAGCCGCCGTTTTCGGGATCTACCGCACCCAACGGACCATCCGGCGAAGCCAGCGCCGCGCAGTCCCCGCCTCTATCCCGCTCGACACGAAAACCATGGCGCTCGACTATGAGTGGGGCCAGAGCGCCAACGGCCTTCCCCACGTGAAAATCCTCGCGAAGCAGGAGAAGCAGTCCGCCGACGGCTCGCGGGTCGAGCTCCACCAGATCGAGTTGCAGATCTATCAGAAAAATGGCTCAAACTACGACCGCGTCAGAAGCGCTTATGCCGAGCTGACTACGAGCGACCATAAGCTCTACTCGCCCGGCGATGCCGAGATCACGCTCGACGTGCCCGTCAAAGGCGAGCCCGCCCATCAGCTCACGTCGATAACGACTTCGGGCATCAACTTCGACAGCCAGTCCGGCAAGGCCGTCACCGACAAGCACGTGGCGTTCACGTTCGCCGAGGGCGACGGCACTTGCACCGGCGCCTCTTACGATCCCACCACCCATGCCCTGGGGCTCAACGGCAACGTCGTCGTCAACCTGCGCGGCAAGGGTCCGAACGGCAAGCCCGTGAAGATCGAGGCCGGGCAGCTCGTGTGGGACGAAGTGCGCGGCATTCTGGTGCTCGATCCATGGTCGCGGCTCACCCGCGATCAGACGGTCGTGGACGCGGGCCAGAGCATCGTGGCGCTGAAGGGCCATGAGGTCGACTGGATCGCGGCGAATAAAGGGCACGGCACCGACAAGCAACCCGGCCGTCAGATCGAGTATTCCGCCGACGTCCTGCGGGTTAGATACAACGACGACCATCAGATCCAGGAGATGATCGGTACCGGCAACGCAAAGCTCATCTCCCACGGCGCCACCTCCGACACGACCATGACTGGCAATGCCGTCGATCTGCATTTTGTGGAGCATGACGAGGATTCCGTCCTCTCCTCCGCCACCGCCATAGGTAATGGAATGCTGGAATCGAAGCCCCTGCCCGACCCGAAAGGGGAAACCGCCGACACCAAAATCATCAAAGCCGATACCCTCGGCCTGGAAATGAAAACGGGCGGCAAAGAGCTCGACCGCGTCGAAACACACGCGCCAGGCACGCTCGAATTCCTGCCCAATCAGAACGCGCGCCACCGGCGTTTATTGAAAGCCGACAGCATGATCGTCACCTATAGGGCGCGCAATGAGATTCAGTCATTCCACGCCACTGGTGCTGCTGGAGCCAACACTGAAACCTACCCATCTGAAGAAGATCGCCAGAAGAAGAAACCGAACCTCGCGACCTCGCTCACCAGCAGCAAGATCGTCGATGCCTCTTTCGATGACAAAGGCCAGCTCAAGCAGATGAAGCAGGCCGGCAACTTCCATTACATGGAAGGCGACCGCAAAGCCCAATCCGACACTGCGACCCTGCAAAACGACAGCAACAGGATGGAGCTCGAAAAGAACGCCCGTATCTCGGACGCATCCGGATCCACTGCCGCCGACAGCATCCTGCTCGATCAGGCAACGGGAGACTTCGACGCGCGCGGTCATGTGTCGACCACGCGCCTGCCCGAACAAGCCAAAAGCGAATCGGCCATGCTCGACAAGAACGAGCCGACGCTCGGCACCGCCGACCGTGTGACGTCCGCAAACCGCAATCACCTGATCCACTATGCCGGAAACGCGGTGGTGTGGCAGACATCCAACCGCATCCAGGGCGACCGCATCGATATCGACCGCGACAAGAAGTCGCTGGTCGCCGACGGCAAAGTGGTCACGCAGTTTGAAGACAATCCGAAGGATGACGACGCCGCGCCCAAAGGCAAACCCCTGCCGCCGACTTTCACCATTGTCAAGGCGCAGCACATGATCTACACCGATCCCGACCGCCTCGCCAATTACTCCGGCGGTGTCGACTTCTGGCGCCCGACACTGACTGTGAAAAGCAATACCCTCAAGGCGTACCTCAACGAGCAGGATTCCGACGCCGACTCACGCATCAACCACGCTTTGAGCGACGGTAAAGTCGAGATCGTTCAGTTCGGTTCCGACCGCCGGCGTGTGGGCAACAGCGAACATGCGGAATACTATACGGAAGAAGGGCGCGTGACGCTCACCGGCGGGGAGCCGAAACTTGAAGACACCAAACGGGGTAATACCAGAGGGGACAAACTGACCTGGTATACGGATGACGAGCGTCTCGTCGTCGAGGGCGCGCCGCAGCAAAAGGGCCACACCCGCATCCGCAAGAAATCGTAATGCAGACGCTCGAAACGGTCGAGATTTCGAAGTCGTACCACGGCCGCCGTGTGGTCGACGATGTGTCCGTGCACGTCGGACGCGGCGAAATCGTCGGACTTCTCGGACCCAATGGCGCCGGCAAGACCACATCTTTCTACATGGTTGTCGGCCTGATCAGCCCGGATTCCGGCAAGGTTCTGCTGGACGGAGTCGACCTTACGAACATGCCGATGTTCCGCCGCGCTGCCCAGCATGGCATCAGCTACCTGCCGCAGGAAGCGTCGGTCTTTCGCAAGCTGACTGTGGAAGAAAACCTGATGGCAATCCTGCAGACCCGCCGGCTTTCCGGACGCGCCCGCCGCGAGAAGATGAACAGCCTGATCGATCAGATGGGGCTCGAGACCGTCCGCCGCAGCAAGGGATTCCAGCTTTCGGGCGGCGAGCGCCGCCGCGTCGAAATTGCGCGCTCGCTTGCCATCGAGCCAAGCTTTCTGTTGCTCGACGAGCCGTTCTCCGGCATCGATCCGATTCAGGTGCTGGAACTGCAGCGCATTATTCTGGATCTGAAGCGCGACGGCCTCGGCATTCTCGTAACGGATCACAACGTGCGCGAGACCCTCAGCGTCACCGACCGCGCCTATATCATCAATGCCGGTAAGATCTTCCGCACCGGCACGCCGGACGAACTGGCGCAGGATCTGGAAGTGAAGCGCGTCTACCTCGGTGAAACTTTCACCTTCAACTTGCCGCAATAAGATCGCATTGTGGCGCCCGGTGATCTTGTCACCGGCGTTCGATCTCGTAGAAAAATGCCGGTGGCAAAGACCACCGGCGCCACATCAATTTTTCCGAAGCGGTGAACACGGAAAGCCCCGGATCATCCTGCCTGTCCGGCGTCCACTCCAGAGTAAAATCGTGCAGCCCTTTCAGATTTCAGGACCGCGGCGGGCGGCGGCACCGTCGTAAACTCGAGCGGAGTCGCAGCGTAGAAACTACCGCCGCGTGTCCATCCTTTCAGGTCAACGCGGTCCCAGCGCGAACGCGTACAGGCTGTCTCCCGCACCGGCCACGAGATACTGGACTCCATCCAGCTCGTACGTGATCGGCCCGTTGCTCAACGCGGTGTGCATACCGGCGTGCCATAACGGTGCTCCGGTCGCGGGATCGAGTGCCACGAAATTTGTTGCATTGTCGCCTGCAAAGAGCAGCTTGCCCGCGGTGCTCAGCAGGCCGGAACGCGTCCCGCCCGTCGGCGATGGCCACTTATGGCTCCAGCGAATTTTGCCTGTTTTATAGTCAATGGCCTGCAACAGGGACTCGGAGAATCCGGAGCGGTCGTTTCCTCCCCAGCCCTCCGGGCGGTCATCGTCATCATAGAGGTAGTAAACGCTGAAGGCCCGCGCCGCGTTGATGTAGAAAAGCCCGGTCTCCGGATTGAAGCTCGGCGGCGGCCAGTTGGCGGCTCCTCCCTGGTTGGGCGAAACCAGCGCGCCGTCGAGTTGCGGCTCTTTGCCCACGTTGGCGATGGGCTGCCCTTTTTCGTTGACGCCTTTCGTCCAGTTGGTCTTCACGTACTCGCTGGTCACGAGGCTCTTGCCAGAGGTGCGATCGAGGACGAAGAAGTAACCATTGCGGCTGGTCTGCGCGAGCAACTTACGCTTTTGCCCACCGATCTCGCCGTCGAAGAGGACGGGCGTTTGCACCGCGTCCCAGTCGTGCGTGTCGTGCGGTGAGGGCTGGAAATACCAGGCGAGCTTTCCGGTGTCCGGGTTAAGCGCGATGATGCATTCGGTATAGAGGTTGTCGCCCTTGCGGCCCTTGCCTGCGATGACGGGCTACGGGTTGCCAGTGCCGAAGTAGTAGAGATTGAGCGCGGGATCGTAGGTACCGGGGACCCACGTCATGCCGCCGCCATGCAGCATCGCCTCGACGCCTGGCCAGCTTTTCGCTTCCGGCGTGCCGGGTTCGGGATGCGCGTACCAGCGCCACTGCAGATCGCCGGTCACAGGATCGTGGGACTCGATGTAGCCGGGAATATCCAGATCGTCTCCGCTCACGCCGGTGATGACGTGGTTCTTCACGATCACCGGGGCCACGGATGCGTAATAGAACTGATCCAGATCGCAGATTTCCTTGTGCCAGCGCTCGTGTCCGTCTTTAAGATCGAGGGAGACGAGATTGCAATCCGGCGTTTCGAAGTAGAGCCAGTTCCCGTAAACTCCGGCGCCGCGATTGCCGATGTGCCAGCCGCCCTTCGACTTCCATGCGTAGTGCCAGATCTCGCGGCCGCTGCGCGCATCGATGGCCCACACGTGGTCGGGCGCCGTGAAGTAAAGCACGCCGTTGATTTCGAGCGGCGTGCCCTTGATCACAACGTCGGTCCTGCCGCCGCCTGCCTGGTCGGGGCCGGTATTGGCGCGGTAGATCCACGCGAGCCGCAGCGAATTGATGTTGCCGGAGTTGATCGTGGTGAGCGGGCTGTAACGCTGCCCGGAGTAATCCCCGTTATAGGTGGGCCACATGTCGGTCGGCGGCTGCAGCAGCTTCAAAGGGTCGAGAGATCCCTGTGCAAAGAGCGCTGTTTGCAGCAAACAGTAAGCGATGAATTTCTTCATTTCAATGTGACGAGATACGCGACGACGTTGTGCATGTCCGCATCGGTGTATTGATCGAGCAGCTCGTTGTGGGTTGCATATGGATCGCGGAGCTCAACCTTCAGGTCCGGCGTGCGATTCCATGAACGATATTCGCCCGCCGCATCGCGCAGTTGAACGGTGAAGTCGTCGATGTGCACCAGTGTGCCGATGGTTTTCATGCCGGAGCCTGGCGTTACGGTGACCTGCGTCGGCTGCATTCGCTGCCGCGCTCCATTGCGCGGAAACAGAAAACGCTGCTGCAGAGTCACCGGATCGTAGCGGTTCGCGATTCCGGCAAGGTCGCCGGTGGGTGAGTGGCATGTCTTGCACTTTCCCGCCCCATTGAAATATTCGCGACCCGCCGCGGCATTGCCTGTCAGAACATTGGGCTCGCGCACGGGGTTGCGGTTGTGTGAATCCTCTTCGATGCGCTGCTTCAGGAAGTGGGAAAGGTCCACGATTTGTGTTTGGGAAGACGTAGTCTGGTGGACCGCACTCGTTTTTAAAGCCGGCCCCAATTCGCTCCCCAGAAGATCCTTCAAGACGGGCACAGACCGCATCAGGTCCGGACCCTGGTCCGTCCCGCGCGCACGGCTTCCATGGCAGTTAATGCAGTGCTGCAGATAGAGTGCGCGTCCGCGCAGGGCCGCATCCGGATCCACCTTCTGACGATTCGTGGGACCTGCCTGCGCGCTCAACGAAACACAGGTCGCGAAGAGCAGGACGGCCATCACTAGTCCGCGGGGCGTGAGCCATCTTCGCAGTGAGGCGGCCGGCAAGCACAGGTCGTTCGGTGAGACGAGTCGGTTCGGCTGAGACTGTCGGTTAGACATCGCAGATTTCGATCGCCTTTTCCAGCGTTGCAATCGGATCATGTCCGGGCGCCGGTGAATACTCGTGCGAGATGAAGCCGGTGAAGTTCAGGTCCGCGATGGCCTGTGCGATGAAGTGGTAGTTCAGCTCCTGTGTTTCATCGATGTCGTGGCGTCCCGGATTGCCGCCGGTGTGGAAGTGAGAGATCCACTGGATGTTGTCGCGAATGTTGCGAACGATGTCGCCGTCCATGATCTGCGCGTGATAGATATCGAACAGGACCCTGACGCGAGGCGAGTTCACGCGCTTCATCACATCCACGCCCCAGCCGATGTGGTCAAACATGTAGTCCTTGTGGTTGACCTTGCTGTTCAGATACTCCATGCAGATGGTGACGCCCTTGTCCTCGGCGCGGGCTTTGACGCGATTCAGAAAAGCGACGCAGTTGTCGGCGCCGGTCTGATCGGCCATTCCGTTGCGGTTGCCGGAGAAGGTGATGACGTTGGGGACACCGTTCGCCGCAGACTCCTCGATCGCGGCACTGAGCAATTTTTCCAGACGGTCGTGATTTTCTTTTTTATTCAGAGCGTCGGGAATCGAGCCGCCAGGGCCAGGAGGATACATCGATGGCACCAGTCCATACTTCTTCAGGAGTGGCCAATCAGCGGGGCCGATCAGGTCGAATCCTTTGATGCCGAGCTGTGCTGCATGGCGGCAGCAGTCTTGCATGCTCATCTCGCGCGCGAAGACGCCGCGCGTGAGGCCCTGCCTGATGCGGCCCTTACGCCGGGCCGGCGCGCTGGATTGGGCAAGAAGCGCTGCCGGGCTTAAGGCCAGTGCCGGGACAAAATCTCTGCGACGCATTGCTGCCTCCTTGTACCGCCCTCCAGCTTATTCCAAGTTTTCGGGAGGGAGACAGAGTTGGATTTGATGCGGCAGAACGAATGTCTGGAACGGCGCGCTATCCGTATAAGATTTAGTGGTGAACCGTTCAGCCGCGACTACCCGCCGCCAGATCCTTGCCACGCCACTTGCTCTGCTGGCCGGGTCGAGGGCCATGCGAGCCGCGGCCGCTCAGCCTAATATCCTTTTCATCCTGGCGGATGATTTCGGCTACGCCGATCTCTCGTGCTACGGCCGTCCGGATTACAAAACGCCCAACATCGACAGGCTCGCGACGGAAGGCATGAAGTTCATGCAGGCCTATGCCAATTCGGCGGTCTGCACGGCCAGCCGTGTTGCGCTGATTACCGGGCGCTATCAATACCGGTTGCCGGTCGGCCTCGAAGAACCGCTCGGCACGCGCAATGTGGGCCTGCCGCCGACGCATCCGACGATTCCGTCACTGCTTCGAAAGGCCGGATACGGCACGACTCTTATTGGCAAATGGCATCTGGGCCGGCTTCCCGACTACGGTCCTCAGCAGAGCGGCTACGATCACTTCTGGGGATTTCGCGGCGGCGGCCTCGATTACTTCACTCATAAGAGTGGCGGGGCGAACTCCGACACCGATGACTTGTGGGATGACGGCATGAAGATCCATGAGAATGGTTATCTTACGGATCTGCTCGCGGGGCAAGCCATCAAGTCCATCGACGCCTATACGAAGGCGCGCAAGCCGTTCTTCATCAGCCTGCATTTCAATGCGCCGCACTGGCCGTGGGAAGGTCCGGACGACGAGGCGTTGTCGAAGACGCTGACGAATCTTGGCGCGTACGATGCGGGGACGATCAAGACTTATGCCCGCATGGTGGGCGAAATGGATCTTCAGGTGGGGCGACTCCTGAAGGCGCTCGACGCAGCGGGCGCGGCCCGGAACACGATCGTGGTTTTCACGAGCGATAACGGCGGGGAGCGATTTTCCGACACGTGGCCCTTCACGGGCAAGAAGACGGAATTGCTCGAAGGCGGACTGCGCATTCCCTCTCTGGTGCGCTGGCCGGGCCACATCAAGCCCCGCACCACGACTGAACAGGTTGCCATGCATATCGACTGGCTGCCGACATTTCTCGCAGCCGCCGGCGCGCAGCCGGATCCGGCGTATCCGTCCGACGGGATGAACCTGCTGCCCACATTGACGGGTCGCGCCGGACCGGTCGCGCGGCGGGTCTACTGGCGCTATCGGGCGAATGCGCAGCAGGCGGCGCGCGATGGCGATATGAAGTACCTGAAGATCAACGAGAACACGTTTTTGTTCAACGTAGTCGACGATCCGCTCGAACGAGCCAATCTGAAAAACAAGCAGCCCGAGGTTTACAGCAAACTGGTGCAGGATTACGACGAGTGGCAAAAGACCATGCTGCCGCTCGACCCTGAAGCCGCGACAGCAGGCTTTCACCCCAATCAACTGGCCGATCACTTCAGTCCGGAACCGGCCGCTCCTGCTCCCGGTGCAGGGCGTGGGCGCGGCGGCAGGGGGGCCGCCGGTAACGTTCCCGGGCCGGGTCGATAGGAGAACGAAAGACCGACCGCCGGCTTGGAGACGCTTGCGAGAATCATTCCAATGATCCGGCACAGGGCGGCGATAACTCTCGGCGCGGCAACCCTCATCAGTTCAATGGCATTGCTCGTGTGGGACAGGTTCCCGGAATTTTTTCCCCTCAGGGCACATGATTACCTCGCGGCCTTTGCTCTTGCCGGT
>DATAZF010000250.1:0-4921 GCA_036272235.1 Bryobacteraceae bacterium
GGACTGGTCGTTGAGCAATCGGTAAGCCAGGTTATACACCGGGACCTGAAAGCGCTCGATCAGCTGCTCGTAGGCGAACTCATCGCCGGCTTGCAGGCCCGAGATGAGGCGATGATCTTCGAGTACGGCCTCCTGCTCGGCAGTGAGGCTCGAATTGAGATTGAGGTAATAGTTGCTTGCCAAGGTCTCTCCCGGGGTTACGACCTGAGAACTTCCTCAATTATAGGACTCCGGTCGCGGCAGGTAAGTTCCCGGCTCAGTTCGGGGCGGGCAGCCGTTTTACGTCATCGATCACCAGCCTTTCGATGGCACGGTACGGGGGCCAGCAGGAGGCCCGGAATCGCGAACACTGTCGAACACGTTCGTGCCCGCGCTTTCCAGGGCGTCGCCGGAGATTTCCAGCCCGACAGGTTTCACTGCACAAGCATGACCGGCGTTTGCCAGAACGCAGCTTTTTGGCCAGTGGTGTCCAGTACGGTCACCTGGCAGTTATATTCGCCCGGCTGGAGTTTTTCCAGCGCCAGGTTGAAGCGCAGCGGAACGGCTTTCGACTTGGGATTCAGACCGTCGGTGACCGCGACGGGCGACGTTTCGAAGGCCTTTGTCTGTCCGCGATAGAAGGTTACGAAGGCGACAAGCGGCTGGGTGGTCGTGGCGCCGCGCTCGTAGGCCTGCAGGTAAACGTACATATCCTTCTTTGTACTGAAGACCCGCGTTACGCTCGGGATCAGTTGCTGGCCGTCGGAAATCAGGGGGTTCACGGCGTTGGCCGCAGCCGCGGTTTTGCCCTTCGCGGCGTTGAACAAAGCATCCCGCACGTCGATTCGCTGACTGCTCAATACTACGGAGCTGATCGGGATCCTCTTCGCTTCTTTGTTGAGATTCGGAATGACGAACGAGTTCTGGTAGGTGCCGATGCGCCCGGTCTCGGCGTCGCGCGCCAGAAACTTCACCGTGTATTTGCCGGGCAGCAGCGTAAGGCCGGTATCGTATTGGATCGGCCGCTTCGCAAGTTCCGCCGCCGTCAGGTCGTCGATCTTCTTGTCCATCCTGTCGCGAATGTTTTGCATCGTCGAGCCGAAATCGTCTTTCACTTCGAGGAGGAAATCGATCGAGGTGCGTTCCGCGCCCCGTTTTCGCGCCAGAGCCAGCTCGCGTCCCGGGATCTTCACCGAAACCGGAACGTAGTATTCGGCCGAGTTCAGCTGGAAGTAGTTCACCTCCATCGCGATGGTTAAATCCGTGATGGGGTCGCCCAGCATCATGGCGTCCTCGAGCTGACGGTCTTTATCGGCGGTAGTGAACTTGTTGAACGTCTTGCCCGCGAAATAACCCTGGCGGAAGTCGAGGCTGGCGCTCTGACTGTTATTCAATGTGATCTTGACGCGGCGGAACTTGCCGTCGAGGGTCTGATTCGAGGTGTAGTACCCGACGACGTAATAGCTGGAAACCGCCTTCTGCGCCTGCACGATTCCCGTCGAAAGGTCGTTATTGTCCAGCAGGGCCTTCCCGCCCGTGTCGCTGGCGATCGCGTAGAGCGTATCCTGCGAGCGCTGGAAGTTCCCGGCATATGCCAGCGCGGAGGCGCCGTTGTACATGCCCACGCCGCCCGGCGAGCCTTTGCTCGCATCGCCCAGGGGCGCGTCCGCGACCAGGCCGCGCGCATCGATGGCCCAGATCTGGACGCCATTCCGGATGGCGGCATTCACAGTCGCGTGCAGCTGCGACTGGTTGTCGGTGCCATTGAGCCGGAGCTGGCTGGCGAAGTAAAGCAGCGATTTCTTCTCGCTGAGCTGCCCGAGCATAACCGATGCCGTCTGGAGCGCGGCCAGCTGCCGATCCGTCGTGAAGAGGTTGAACTCGCCGTCGTCCTGTCCAAACGCCGCGCCGGTATCGGAGGTGCTGTCATCGGCAGTGGTTTCGTCGAAGCCCTGGCTCTCCCCGACGGCGATGGTTTCGATGATGGTCGAAAGGCGGTCGCGATCGCCGGTGAAATCCTGCAGCACCTGAACCGCGCCGCTCTGGTAAATCATGATGGCGACGAGATCGGCTGCCGTCATCTGGGTGCGGATGAACTTGCGCGCGGCGTCGAGCGAACGCAGCTGATCGCCCGGGGGCAGCGCGCTCATATCGAAATAGAGGGCCATCAGGCGGTGGTCCCGGTAGCGCATGTTGCCGGGGGTTTCAGGCGCGATGTGCGTCCTGGGGAACTTCTGCAGGACTTTGATGTCACCGGTCTGCGGCGGCAGCGGCTCGGGGATGTCCGGCAGCTTCAGATAATCGAAGAACTTGATGGTCTGCGGGGCGCCGTCCTCTGTGACGGTGAAATCCTTCGCGGTCAGGCCTTCGAGGCTCTTGCCGCTTTTGTCCTTCACAGTGACGGTTTCGATCACGAGCTGCGTCGTGCTCGAGATGGTGAAGTCGCCGGGATCCTGATTCGCGGTGGCGGGCTGCGGCTGTTGCGCGGCCGCGGCGAGAAGCATCGCGAGAAACGAAGCAGTCAATCGTGTGGTCCCCGAACGCATGAGAAAAGACGGTATGAGAAGAGACGGCATCAGAACCTCACTCGCAGAGTCGTTTGCAGGCTGCGCATACCATTCGCGCCGCCAGGGATACCAAACAGCTGGCTGTTCACAACTGTAATCCAGTTCGTATAGCTGACGTGGTTGAGCGCGTTGGTAGCATCCACGTTCAGGTCAAGGGTGTAGCGGTCTTTGAGCCGGAACGAGCGGCGGAGCGACCCGCCCAGGGAAAACTGGCTGGGGCCCGTGATGGAATCGCGGCCCGCGTTTCCCCACTGGCCGGATGGCGCAAGTGCGTATGCGCTGGAATTCAGGAATAATCCCGGTTGCGCATCATAAATCGGCTGGCCTGTATAGTCGGGGCGGACGGGCCCTGTGATGCCCGTCCCGGCCAGCGTCGAAATCACGTTCGGGGTGAGCGGAAAGCCCGAGCCCGCGTTGATCGTTGACGTGACGGTCCATTCTTTGAATAAGGTCCCGCGCCAGCCGCTCAGGAGTGATCCGCCGCCAAGGCCCTGGCCGGTGGTGTATTGCATCTGGAAGGCGAGCAGGTGACGCTGGTCGAAGGCGGAGAGTCCGCGCTCGGCGCTGAGATCGAGCCAGTTTTGCGCGACGACGTTCGTTGCCGAGCCGCGGCCGCCCAAAGCGGAATCGTCGATCGATTTGGAGAAGGTGTAGTCCAGGGTCGCGGTGAAACCGTTGTGCAAACGGCGGCGAAGCTGCAGTTGTCCGGATTCGCGGGTCGAATTACCGTTCGAAGCCATGTAGTAGAAGCCCGTCGGGCAAAGAGGGCATGGATTCACAGTTCCGGTGGGATACGTGTTCGGCACGAATTCCTGGGCTCCTCGCGTGCCCTTGATCCCGAGGTAGGTCGCTGTCATGACCATGGAACCGGGCAGGTCGCGCTGCACCGACACCTGCCAGTTCTGCGCGTAGCCGACACGAAAATGCGGATCGATCGCGAACGTATTGGTAAGCAGGCCGGGCGGCGCGTTGAAACCGTTGGCGAGGGTGAGGGGCGAGGTGGCGCTGTTCTGGAGGATCAGGTTCGTTGAGAAAGGCGCCTGCTGCGCCATCTGCGAGGCAAGCGACTGATAGACAGACGTGTTGTAGTAGACGCCATACCCGGCGCGAACGACCAGCGAAGACGCTGGAATGGGCCGCCACGCAAGGCCGAGGCGAGGCTGGAAATCGCCTTTGTCGGGCTGCAGCAGAGAATCCGGATACTTCAGGCCGGTGAGCGATCCGACGCGGTTGTTTGCAGTAACGGGCGCGGCCCCGGTATATCCCGCGGCTATGTCCAGATTCACCAGACGTCCGTAAAGCTCCGTGATCGGGGCGCTGTAGTCCCAGCGAACGCCCAGCTTGACGGTCAACGCGGGGCCGATTCTCCAGTCATCGCTAATGAATGCGTCCCAGAGCGATTCGCGGAAATACTTGTCTGCGTTGCCGAAGGCGATCTTGCTGGTGTCGGGCGTGCCAAGGAGAAAGTCGGCGAAGTCGGAGCCAAGGGGAAGAGTCGATCCGGGAGGCGCGGTCAAAGCTCCGTTGAAAGTGAAGGTGCCGCGCGGATTCTCCTGCGAAAGAGTATTGAACTGGACACGCTTCAAGTCGGCGCCGTACGTAATGTTGTGGCGTCCGTAATTCCACAGGCTGTCAAAGGTGTAAGCCATGGTCTGGTTATGGTTATCGGCGAAGTTGCCTTCCGAGAGACTGGAAATGCCGTTGAAGGCGAGCGTGGGCGGTCCCCAGTCGCGGGGATCCTGATCGTTGCCGAGGATGCCGGCTTCCGCCGATACATTTTCGCGATTGGCGAAGTTCGGCGTGGTCGCAGTGGACTGCCGGCTGAATTGAAGCTGTACGTGAGTGAACATACGCTGGCTGACGCGATGCTGCCAGTTCACTTGCGTGTTCGAGCCGAGCGAGTGCGTCTTGTCGAGAAAGCCGAACAGATTCGGCGTGTCGGTGGCGACGCGCTGAAAGGCGAAAATGCCCCAGAGCTGGTTCTTGTTGCCTATGTTTTTGTTCAGACGGACCTGCATAGCGTCCTGATGCGTAGCGCCGACGACCGGGATCTGGAAGTTGTAACGCGTCGAGCCGGCGAAGTTCGGCTCGGGATAGAACTTCAGGAGCGCGAGGGCCTGCGGGCTGAAGCGGCTCACGGGGATTTGATTTCCCACAAACGGAGCGCCCGTCATGGGGTCGTAAATCGGAGGAGAGAGCGAGAAGTCTCCATTTTTCTGCGCATCGGTCGGCATAAGGCCGGGGGTCGTGCTGGCGTTGCGATTGCGCACCCACTGATAGTTGACGAAAAACTGCGGACCGTTGCGGATGATGTGGGGAATGCGGATAGGGCCGCCGATGTTGAGCTGGCCGGTCAAGTGGGTGAATGAGGGCTT
>DATAZF010000251.1:0-38015 GCA_036272235.1 Bryobacteraceae bacterium
CAATCTTGCTCCAGGAAGCCTGCTTCCGGAAAGTCCTGGCCGGTAACTTACCGTTGGCTGGCGATCGGAACTGTGGCTATTTATTCGGCAATTGGCAGCAGGACCGTCAATGTGGCAATGGCGCAGGAACCGCCCCGCTCCGTGCAACCGGGCGGGGCGAAACAGACGGCACGGGGTTTCCAAATCGCCCCGGGTACATTGGATGTTGTATTGAATGCCTTCGAAAATGCAACTGGTTTGCAGATAACACCTGCGGACCGCGGCCTGCTCCATCTCGCTTCGCCAGGGGTGTCCGGCGTCTACAAGCCAGCCGAAGCCCTGGAGCGGCTCCTGCAAGGAACAGGAGTCACATATCGCTTTACCGGTGCCGTAACAGCCGTGCTCGAACTCAGCAAGGTCGTAACCGCGGTCGACGTGACGGCGAGTGTCGACGATCTTGCGGCTTCGACGCTGAAATATGCAGCGCCGCTCGAAGACACCCCGCAAACCGTCAGCGTCGTTCCGCAGAGTGTCATCGAGCAGCAAAATGCAACTACGTTGCGGGACACGCTGCGGAATGTAGCTGGAATCAGCCTCGCCGCCGGGGAAGGAGGAGCCCAGGGAGACAACCTCACGATCCGGGGCTTTTCTGCCCGCAACGATCTTTTCATTGACGGCATGCGCGATTTCGGCAGCTACTATCGCGACCCGTTCAACACACAGGAAGTCGAGGTGCTGCAAGGGCCGTCATCTGTCACCTTCGGCCGCGGGTCGACGGGCGGCGTGGTGAATCAGGCGTCGAAATCCCCCATGCTCGCTCATTCCATCTCAGCTGATATCGACGGGGGCACCGATGCCACGCGGCGGGGCACGCTTGACTTCAACACACCGGTCCCGGCTCTCGGAAAAGGGACCGCATTCAGACTGAACCTGATGGGCAACGAAGGAAACGTGGCCGGCCGCGATATCGCCGAGAACCGGCGATTCGGAATCGCTCCATCGCTGGCGTTCGGACTCGGAACACCCACGCGTCTAACCCTCAGCTATTTTCATCAGACCGCCGACGACATTCCGGATTACGGAATCCCCTGGCTCCTTAATGGGCCGGCGCCGGTGAATCGCACCAATTACTACGGGTTCAACCAGGACAGCAACTTCCTGCGCACCTATGACGACATCGGGACTATCCGGGCGGAGCACGACCTCAACAGCCATCTGACGATTCGCAATCAAGTCCGCTACGCCAGTTACCTGCGGCGCGCGCAAATTACAGAAGCGCAGTTGCTCGCGCCGCCCAGCGGCCCCATCACTGCGGCCACGCCACTCAGCACAATCGATATTACTCGTAATGAAATCACCGTCAACAGCGTCGAATCTTTCTTTAACGATCAGTTCGACCTGACAGCGAATTTTAAGACCGGTTCCATCCGCCATGCTGTCGTAACCGGCGTCGAAGCCGGCCGCGAAATTTCGGATCCGACGAGGCCAAAGTACACCAACGTTCCCACCACGAGCCTGTTGAATCCGGACCCGAACCAGATTTTTTCGGGGACAGAGACGATCTCCTCCGATGTACATACGACGTCGAACTCGGAAGGCATTTACGCGCTGGATACGGTTCAGCTCGGCCGCAAATGGCAGGCGATGGGAGGATTGCGCTGGGACCGTTTCAATACTCACTACACGCAGAACATCGCGCCGGCCACCGCCTTCAACCGGCTGGACGAAATGCCGACATGGCGGGCGGGGATCGTTTACAAGCCGGTTGCGTTCGGCAGCATTTATGTGTCAGCGGGAACATCGTTCAATCCGTCGGCCGAATCGCTTTCGTTGAGCGCATCCAACGCGAATCTTCCGCCGGAGAAAAACCGCACGATGGAACTGGGCACCAAGTGGGATATCCCTGGCACGCGGTTTGTTGCTACCGCGGCGTTGTTCCGCACGGACAAGACGAATGCGCGGGAGCCGGACCCGACGAATTCCCTTTTGAACGTGCTCGCCGGCAATCAGCGGGTCGACGGCGCACAGTTCGGTGTCAGCGGCCATGTGACGCGGCGCTGGGAGGTGCTAAGCAGTTACGCGTATCTCGATGCGAAGGTGGAGTCTTCGAATTTTTATCCCGCGTCGGTGGGCGCGAGGCTTGCCAACGTGCCGCGCCATACGTTTAACTTCTGGAACGAATACCGGCTGCCGGCCGGATGGGAAATCGGAGCCGGCGTAAACTTCGTGGGGAGCCGAACCGCCAGTTCGACGGTGCCATTGGACCCCGTGACCGGGCTCGTCAAGCAAGTGCCGGGTTATTGGGTTTTCAATGCCATGGCCGAACATCGGTTGAATGAACACGTCAGGCTGCAGGGGAACGTATATAACATCGCGAATCGTTATTACTACGATCAGCTGCATCCGGCACATATTATTCTCGGCGCGGGGCGGTCGGCTCTGGTCGGATTGAAGTTCAATTTCTAGCGTTCAATTCCAGGCAAATGCTGTTACCAATTCCGGACATACTTACAGCCGAACAAGTCACGCGAGCACGGCAGGTACTCAGTGAGGCGGAATGGCAGGATGGCCGCGCGACGGCCGGGCACCAGTCGGCGCGGGCCAAAGACAACATGCAGTTGCGCGAAGATTCTGCAGCCGCGCGCGAACTGGGCGAAATGGTTCTTGCGGCGCTCGGTCAACACGCGCTCTTTATCTCGGCGGCGCTGCCGCGGCGGGTCTTCCCACCATTATTCAATCGGTATACGGGCGGGCAGTCGTTCGGGACCCATGTGGACAACGCGATCCGGCAGATCGCGGGGACAGGGCACCGGATACGAACGGATCTCTCGGCGACGCTGTTCCTCGCGAATCCCGATGAATACGACGGCGGCGATCTGGTGGTGGAGGATACCTACGGCTCGCACGCCGTCAAACTTCCGGCGGGACACATGATTCTTTACCCGGCAACCAGCCTGCATCATGTTCGGCCGGTGACGCGAGGCGCCCGCCTGGCGTCGTTTTTCTGGATTGAAAGTATGGTGCGGGACGACGGCGAACGCACCCTGCTGTTCGATCTTGATACCGCAATCCAGCGATTGAATTTCGATAACCGCGAGCATCCGTCGGCGGTGCAGTTGACGGGCGTGTACCACAACTTGCTGCGACGCTGGGCGGAAGCTTAGACGGAAACTAAACTATTTTGGCGAGGCAACAGGTTCGGACGTTTCCTTTTTCTCGGCCTGTTCGCGCGAGTATTGCGATTCCGTAGAACTGGCCAAGGCGGGCGACGCAGCGTCTTTCGGTTCTCCCGCGGGATAGCCGGAGACTGAAACACCTGTCGTCGCCTGTCCCTTACTACCGCCACCCGGCGAAGTGGTGCTCGTACCGCATCCAGTCAGTAGACCCGCTGCCATCAGGGCAGCCGTCGCAATTGTTATCCGAACCATTCCTACTATCATTGCCGATGGGTTTGCGTGGACGCAAATATTGCACCGGGATCACGCTTCACTTCCAGAAAACCGCGACATTAATCGGCTGGCATGAACTCCTGGTATGCATCGGCCAAAGCAATCGAAATCAGCGACCTGCGTGCATCGCTACAAATGCAGTATTTTCGCCAGCGGATCGGAAGGTACACATCATATGGAAATTTCTATTGACGATACCCAATATGTTGGGTCAATATTGCAGATGCGTCACGACGCGAATCAGGCGGCAGGAGCACACCGATGGGCCAGACAGCAACAGCAAAAACAACCGCAGATGCGATAATAAAAGAGTTGCAAGTCGAACACTCTTCCGAACCGAAACACGCGGGAGTCGAGTTCCCGAAATACTTTACCGCCCGTCTGGAAGCCGGTAAAACTCCCTACGACGACCTACAGTGGGAAACCCGCAACGCCACCATCGGCGACCACAAAGGCGCGGTTATTTTTGAGCAGCGGGACATTGAAGTTCCGGCAAACTGGTCGCAGACCGCCACGAACATCGTCGCCAGTAAATATTTCCACGGCAAAATGGGCTCGCCCGAGCGGGAGCGCAGCGTAGCCGAGCTCGTGCATCGTGTGGTCGACACCATCGCCGACTGGGGTCTCGCGGGCGGTTACTTCGCAACGAAGGACGACGGCGAGAACTTCCGCCACGAACTTGCGCACATGATGTTGCATCAGAAGGCAGCGTTCAACTCGCCTGTCTGGTTCAACGTCGGCGTGAAGGAATCGCGGGGTTACGGCTGGTTCCACGATGCCGCTACCGACAAAATCTGCAAGATGACGAACGAGGCCAGGCCGCAGTGCTCGGCCTGTTTCATCGTTTCCGTCAAGGATTCGCTCGAGTCGATTCTCGATCTCGCCAAGACCGAAGGCATGTTGTTCAAATGGGGTTCCGGCACCGGTTCGAATCTGTCGGCTTTGCGTGAAGAAGATGCGATCCTCTCCGGTGGCGGCCGGGCCAGCGGACCGCTTTCGTTCATGAAGGGCTTCGATGCGTTCGCCGGCGTGATTAAGTCCGGCGGCAAGACGCGGCGCGCGGCGAAGATGGTGATCCTGAATGTGGATCATCCGGACATCAAACGCTTCGTCTGGTGCAAGGCGAAGGAAGAGAAGAAGGCCCACACGCTGATCGAAGCGGGCTACGATTCCTCGCTGGATGGCGATGCCTACAGCTCGATCTTCTTCCAGAACGCGAACAACTCCGTGCGCGCGACGGACGAATTCATGGAAGCGGTGGTCGAAGACCGCGAGTTCTGGACAAAGCAGGTCCATACCGGAGAGAAGAAGGATCGCGTGAAGGCCCGCGAGCTGATGAAGGAAATCGCCGAGGCGACGTGGCAGTGCGGCGATCCCGGGATGCAGTTCGACACCACGATCAACCGCTGGCATCCGTGCAAGAACACGTCGCGCATCAATGCTTCGAATCCGTGTTCGGAATACATGTTCCTCGACGATTCGGCCTGCAATTTGTCTTCGTTGAATTTGATGAAGTTCGTTGGCCCGAATGGCCAGTTCGACGTGGAAGCCTTCCGGCACGGCGTCGATACGCTGATCATGGCGCAGGAAATTCTGGTCGACAACGCGGCTTATCCAACGGAGATGATCGCGAAGAACTCGCACGATTACCGTCCGCTCGGTCTGGGATTTGCCAACCTCGGCGCGCTGTTGATGTCATTCGGGATTCCTTACGACAGCGACCGCGGGCGCGATTTCGCCGGCGCGATCAGCGGCGTGATGTGCGGCCAGGCTTATCTGACGAGCGCGCGCATTTCGGGATCGACCGGTCCGTTTCCCGGCTATGCGAAGAACGAAGAGCCGTTCCTCGAAGTGATCCGGATGCACCGCGATTCCGTCAGCGGGATTAACCACCGCAATATTCCGAGCGATCTTTATAACGGCGCGAAGAAGAGCTGGGAAGAGGCTTACGAACTCGGCAGGAAGACCGGCTTCCGCAACGGGCAGGTGACAGTAATCGCGCCTACCGGCACGATCGGTTTCATGATGGATTGCGACACGACGGGCATCGAGCCCGATCTGGCGCTCGTGAAATACAAGAAACTGGTCGGCGGCGGCGTGATCAAGATCGTCAACAACACCGTGCCGGCGGCTTTGATCAAGCTGGGCTATACGCCCGAGCAGGTGGAAGCGATCGTCAGCCACATCGATTCCACGGGAACGATCGAAGGTGCGCCGCATCTGAAGAACGAGCACCTCGCGGTGTTCGATTGCAGCTTCCGTCCGCAGAATGGGGTGCGGTCGATCCACTATATGGGGCACCTGAAGATGATGGGCGCCGTGCAGCCGTTCGTTTCGGGCGCCATTTCGAAGACCATCAACATGCCGGAAGAGTGCAGCGTCGACGACGTGATGGACGCGTACGTCGAAAGCTGGCGGATGGGTCTGAAGGCTGTGGCGATTTATCGCGACAATTCCAAGAAGGTCCAGCCGATGAATACCGGGGCTGGCAAGACGGCGGACAAAAAGGCCGCGGCGACAGCTGCTTTGAAAGAGATCGCGACTGTTACCGAGAAGGTTGTCTATCGCCCGGTGCGGCGCAAGCTGCCGGACGAGCGTCAATCGATCACGCACAAGTTCTCGATCGGCGGGCACGAAGGCTATATCACGGTCGGCATGTACGAAGATGGAACCCCCGGCGAAATCTTCGTCACCATGGCGAAAGAAGGCTCGACAATTTCGGGACTGATGGACAGCTTCGCAACATCCGTCAGCTATTGCCTGCAGTACGGCGTGCCGTTGAAGTTCCTTGTTGACAAGTTCGGGCACGTGCGCTTCGAGCCGAGCGGATGGACAGGCAACCAGCAGATCCCGTATGCGAAGTCGATTCCGGATTATATTTTCCGGTGGATGGCGGCCAAGTTCCTCGGCGCGGAATATTCAACTCCGAATGAAGCGGGCGCGTCGACGGCGTTGCGTCCGACGGAAGTGAATCCGCAGGAATCGCTGCCGTTCCCGGCCGTGGCGACGGATGCCCCGATGTGCGCTGAGTGCGGCGGGATGATGACGCGCAACGGCAGTTGCTACAAGTGCGAGAATTGCGGCGGCACCAGCGGCTGCAGCTAAGCCAGGTGACAGCAAGCTTCCCAGGGGCCGCCGGATGTCCGGTGGCCCTTTTGCTTTGAGGCCTTACGGCGCGAAATTTTGTCCGCGATGCCGGGCAGGGCCAGACGCGCGAAAATCCTTCACTTTGAACGTATAGACCCGGTCGCATGCCGCCTTTTGTGCGCAACGGAGATGCACGACGTCGTGAATCCGGCCTCCGGTTAAACCTGTGGCGGCACAATGCCGTGTAAGGTCCCGATATTCCTTCGCGGTCAGCTCCGCGGAGATTGTCGTGAGCCGGACGTTCTGAAATAAATAGATCACACGAGCCTCGTGTACACTGGATTCGTATGAGGAACGTTACTCTGAGCGCCGATGAATGTTTGATCGATCAGGCTCGCCAGGTCGCCAGATCGCAGCATAAAACGCTGAATCAGGCCTTTCGCGAATGGCTCGAGTCGTATGCGCGGCCAGAATCGGCTGTCGAGAAGTATGACGCGCTCATGAAACGGCTTTCTTACGTCAATGCGGGCCGGAAGTTCACCCGTGAAGAGATGAATGAACGCTAGAGCCTTCATCGACACCAGCGTATTCGTATATAGTCTCGATCGGAGCGCAACGGCGGCGAAACGCAGAATTGCCACCGACCTGATCCGTGACGCGCTGCAACAGCGCCGAAGCATAATCAGCTATCAGGTAATCCAGGAGTTTCTTGCTGTAGTGACGAAGAAATTTGCGAAGTCAATGACGATTGCAGATGCTGGTCAGTATCTGGATGACGTACTGGAACCTCTGCTCAGCGTCCAGCCGCCGGTTGAGATTTTCCGTGAGGCTCTCAGCCTCCATTCGCGGTACCACCTTTCCTGGTATGACTCGTCGATTCTTGCCGCCGCTTCGATCGCGGACTGCGCCGTGATTTACTCCGAAGATCTGCAGCATGGAGCGAAGTACAGCGGCGTGCGAGTCGAGAATCCGTTTCGTACCTTGTGAATTCGCGGTTTTTACCGCTCGACATGTCCGGCGAGATGCTGACGCACGCCCTGCCGCATGATGCGGGTCTTGCGGTGGTTCACGGTAAATCCTTCTTCGACGAGAATGGCGGCTGCGTGAGCTTTTCTGCGTGTAGCGCTGTGCCGCTCACGCGACAAAATCTCAGGTATTCAGAATTCCCCGGGTTAACCCCGGAGAGGCCATATCGAAGGCACCGTCATTCAACGGCAAACTCGCGACTGCCTGCTTGAAGCCTCCGCCGCCGAAGGCATGATTACAATTCAATTCGACAGGAGCACCTTCATCACGCCGCGCTGCGCCGCCTTTTCAAACGCGGCCGGTGCGGCCTCGAGTTTCATTTGTTCCGAAATCATCGAGTTCACGTCGACCGCGCCAAGTCGGAGCAACTCAAGCGCCGGTTCAAAGCGCCCGCAGCGCGATCCGACCAGCGTGATCTCGTTAACGATCACCGGCGCAGTGTCGAGCGGGATCGCTCCGTGGACGGTCGACTTCAGAATGATCGTCCCCGCGGGCTCGACCATCCGGATCGCCGCATGGAGCCCGGCTTGGGAGCCCGTGGCATCGACCACCCAACGGTATTCGGCTTCCGGAAGATGATCGCCGCGGACCTCCGTCGTAACACCCGCCTTCGCCGCGATCTGCAGTTTCTCCGGATGGCGGCCGAACTGGTGGACCCGGTATCCATTGGCTTGCAGCACCTGCGCGACGAGAAGGCCAAGCTTCCCGTCGCCAAGCACGGCCACCGGCGTACCGCAGGGAATTTGCACCTGATCGAGAATTTCGCAGGCGGCGGCGAGGGGTTCGGTAAAGACCGCCACCTCGGTCGGAATGGAATCCGGCAGAACATGCAGGTTATTTTCTGGCAGGGTCAGAAATTCGGCAAAGGCTCCCGGATGTTTGACGATGCCGAGCACGGCACGACTGGGGCAGTGCCGCCCCTTGCCGCGCTTGCACCAGGCACAGTGTCCGCAGGCGAGATTGATTTCACCAACGACGCGCTTGCCGAGGAGATCCTTCGAATCCGACTCCACGACTTCGCCCACGAACTCGTGGCCGGGCACGCCGGAGAACCCGTAATATCCTCGCTGCAATTCGAGATCGGTGTTGCAAATACCGCCGCAGAGCAACCGGATCAGCGCGAAGCCTTCCGGTCGTTCAAGCGGGGGATCCTGCCGGAGGGCTACTCTTCCGGAGTCCAGGTGCACTGACAACATGTAGTTAGTATGAATGGCTGGGAGGCAGGGATTCGAACCCCGATACGCAGATCCAGAATCTGCAGTCCTACCGTTGAACGACCTCCCAGCAAGGAGGCACCGCTAATGTGCAGCGGAAAAAGCACAGGCCGAATGGTCTGCTGTGCGCGTCAAAAAAACGAAGCGCGAATGCGTCAAAACCATTCTACAACCTGCGCCCGATGATTGCGTAGTCGAGGCCGCCGAAGAACTTCCTGCGGAAGGATTCGGGCAGTTCGGCGATCTCCGGCATGGAGTCGACTGCAGGGGAAAGTTTGTGAACTTCGATTTGCCCCAGGCCCGCTTCTTCCATATAGAAAGCCATCAGGGGATGCGGGATCGGCCGCGTGTGCGTGGGGTCCAGATAGAAGTGCGTGGCGAAAATTGCCAGACACTCCGGGTTCGGGGTCTCGATCGCAAGCAGACCGCCGCGCCGCAGCCTCGAAGCGCAGAGGCGGACCATTTCCGGCAGGCTCTTCGGATCGAGATGCTCCACCACCTGCGAACTGAAGATGCCATCAAACTCGTGTTCGGGCTGCCCTGCGAGATACGCGAACAGATCGGCAACTTCCGCGTTGACGCCCGACTGTTTGCACTGTGCAACCGACTCTTCGGAAAGATCGATCCCTCGCGCAGCGACCCCCTGGTCGCGTATCAGGGTCAGAAATTCTCCGCGTCCGCAACCGATGTCGAGCACGTTCGTACATCCGGCAAAGAACGTCTTGTAGAACTCGACGTTGCTCCGGACATACTCTTCGGATCCACGGAAGCGTTCGGCGAACCGGCCGTAATCGAAATCGGATGCGGGCGCCGGAACGGTCGAAACCGCCGCGACAGGTGTGGGTGCAGCCGCAACAGGCGTGCGTTGCCGGATCAGACGAAGCTCGGTGTGGATCAACCGGTCGAACTCTTGCCGGATTTTCTCCATATCCTGCCAGAGCCGCTTCTGGATATCGATGTTGGCGCGGTCGAGCGCTCCTAAGTAGTCCGTGTGCTGCGACCGGGCCAGCTCGCGCAGATTGGTCTCCATAAGCGTGGACCGGTGCTGGAACGCCGCCTGGAGGTCCGCGACATTGCGCAGGAATTGAACCTCGTTGGCCGCGACCTTGCGGTCCCAGTCTGCGCGAAGTTCGGGAAAGTGCGTGCGGATGTCTCTGAGCTCGCGCGCTTCTACGGCAAACTTTTGCAGCTCCTCGCGCGTTTCATTCCGGAAGGTTCCGATTTGCTCGTTCGCCTGCGCCGCGAGCGACACGGCCACGCGGTTGTGCTCATTCAACGCTTCCATGACAGCTTCGAGCGCCGAAACGGTCTCGCGATTGAACGCGATCTGATCGCGCACAAACCACTGCAGCGAGCGGGCAATGCTCTTCTTGAAAAACTGGATGGCCGAGTTGACAGCGCCCCCCGCCCGCGGATTCACGCTCCCGATAGCCGCGATCTTCGCCTGAGCGGCGTCGCGGGCGTGAACAAGTGGCATCAGGTCCGCGATGGGAACGCGGATCAGGTGATTCGAATCCGAGCCATCTCCGTTGGAAGCCGTCTCCGGCTCCGGATAACGCGCGCGGACACGATCCCGCACCGCCTGGATAATCGCGCCGAGCTCCGCGATTCTGGCGGAATCGTCGTTCGGGGAATCAGGCATGGCGGGGCGCGCTCCGCTCCGGCTTCCGCGCACCTGCCTTGTGTCCAGCCTTGTTGCTGACCGCGACCATTCGCGAGCTTAACCCTCCGCGTGAAGCGAACTCACCTGTAATCCTCGCGCTTATGGGACGGCAGGCTTTCACGATATCGCGCAGAAAGCAGTTGACGACATTCTCCTGAAAGATGCCGAGGTCGCGATAAGCGAGCGTATACATCTTGAGCGATTTGAGCTCGAGGCACAGCTTGTCGGGAACGTAATGGATAGTGATCGTTCCGAAGTCCGGAAGGCCGGTCTTGGGGCAAACAGACGTAAATTCCGGGACCGCGATCTCGATCTCATAGCCGGCGAATTGGTTCGGCCACGTTTCGATTGCCGGGAGCGGCGCGTCGATTCCCGCGGCGGCGTGCTCGTCTGTGTAAGCTTTTTTCATTCTCCGAGCTCCTGCGAGAGGAGCTCGAGGAAAAGGCCGACGTCTGTAACCACACCGACAGCCTGGCCTGTGCCGCGGTCGCTGACCTTGGTCGCGACGGCCGGATTGATATCCACACAAACGATTTTGACCCAGCTCGGCAGCATGTTCCCGGTGGCGATCGAGTGCAGCATCGAGCCAAGGCAAATCACGAGACCGGCAGATTTCAGGATAGCGGCGTAAGCGTCCTGCGCCGCGTTCATATCCGTGATCGTCTCAGGCAGCGGACCGTCGTCGCGAAGGCTGCCGGCGAGCACGAAGGGAACGTTGTTCTTCACGCACTCGTACATGACGCCGGATTTGAGCCGTCCGCTTTCCACTGCGCCCTTGATTCCGCCCGCGTGGTAAACCGCGTTGATGGCCCGCATGTGATTGCGATGACCGTGCTCGGCCTGCCTGCCATCGGCGAGGCGAATTCCGAGCGAAGTTCCCAGCAGCGCGGACTCGATGTCATGCACACCAAGCGCGTTCCCGCTGAGCACCGCGTCCACCCAATGGCCGCGGATGAGTCGCGAAAGCCCTGGCACGCCGCCGGTGTGGACCACTACCGGGCCGGCGACAGCGACAATCGTCTTCCCCTGTTCCTTCGTTTGCCGCGCGAGCGCCGCGGTTTGCCGGACCGCGGTCTCGACCTGGCGCTCGGAAGAGATCTCATTCGACATGAAAGCGAAGGCCAGGCGATCGCGTTCCTTGGCTTCCGGCGTGACACGAATACCGCGCATGCCGATGACCACCATGTCGCCCGTTTTCAGGTCCCGCAGCCGGCGGCAGAAGGCTTCGGGCGCGGCTGTATCCGCGCCGGTAACGACGATCATTGCGTCCATGCGCTGGTTTTTGACTTCCACGAATTCCCCGTGGATCCGCACAGAGGTGCGGTGGTTGCTGGTCGAATAGAAGTCCTCTGGCGCACACCGGTCGCGCTCCACGAGGCCCAACACCGCATCTTCTGTTTCCGCCGGGGAACAACCGATGGCCAGCAACTGCGCGAGGACATGATCCATCTGCTGACGCGTCGGGGTCTCCACGCGTAACCGGAGATAAGACGGCTCGCCGTTGGTGCGGCCGATGCGAAACTGCTCGACTTCGAAACGACCGCTGGATTCGACCACCTTATCGAAGATCTGCTCCATCACGTGGGAATCGATCAGGTGGCCCTCGGCCTCGACAACTTCCTCAAAGGGCATGAATCTACCAGTCTACTTTGTGGAGCAATCGGCCTGAGCGCTGCGAGGGCCACGCGGCGTTACGTGCGCTCGAAACCCTTGCACGCGAAAACTCTGGAAAAACCTGTGAAAACCCTGTGTTTCAGCAATTTTTCCACTTTACATCGTTGGCATGGTTCCGTATGATTGTAACGACTCAGGAACAAACAGGTGCATGTGGACCCTGTAAATACAGGGTCTCCGCGAAAGCGCATAGCCTGCAGGGGCATTATGCGCGGTTAAACATGTTGCCGTGTTGGAAAGCTCATACCAGGAGGTTTGATGGCCACTACTCAGAGAATGACGCAGACCCAGTTGATCCGCGGGCTCGCCGAAAAAGGCGAAGTCACGAACAAGCAATCGCGTGCGATGCTCGAGCACCTCTCCAATCTCGCGATCAGCGAAGTCAAAAAGAATGGGGTCTTCGTACTGCCGGGTATCGGCAGGCTCGTCCGCGTGGACCGGAAGGCTCGTCTGGGCCGCAACCCGGCAACCGGCGAATCCATCAAGATTCCCGCGAAGAAGGTGGTGAAATTCCGCGTCGCGAAAGCGGCGAAGGACGCAATCGTTCCGCCGAAGGTAAAGAAGTAGAAGTAAAAAAAGTAAAACTCAGCCGGAGCAAAAGCGAAACCCCGCAAATGCCGACGTGGCGTTTGCGGGGTTTTCTTTGTTTGAACTTTTCTGAAGCCGTTGCCGCCCGACTTGCTGGCAGCGTGTGAAGCTTACGCCAGCTCCTACTTCTTGACTTCTTCTTTCTGGGCTTCTTCCTTGGGGGCGGGAGTCTCTTCTTCCTTCATTGCGTGTTTGAAGTTCTTGATCCCTTCGCCCAAACCCTTGGCGACCTCTGGAATCTTCTTGCCGCCGAAGAGCAGCACCGCGACTCCGAGCACCACCAAAAGTTCTGTTCCGGAAAGGCCACCCAGACCTGCGGTCTGAAAGCTTTGCGCAAACATTACGGCCACCTTTCGCCTTCCATTGTACAGGACGCAAGTATAGCAGCGTCAACCACCCCATCGGCGCGCGGCGCAAATGCAGTTCGCCGAAGGCCTGTCACTGCCCGGATACCTTGTGCCCCAGCCAGATCAGCAGCACCAGACCGAAGACGGCGCAACTCCCTATCATGACCGCCAGCGGAATGAACCGCAGACCGCCGTCGCCGGCCAAATGCCCCAGTGCGAAAGGCGCCAGAATACCGCCGGTAAGAGCGAACGTGAAGATGCCGTTGAAGTAGCCGGGATGGTAGTAGGAAAAGCGGCTGGCGATCCGTTCGGCGACGAGGGGATAGATGGCGGAGAAGCCCATTCCGGTCAGCAGGAGGCCGACGATGACGCCGAAACGGCTGCCCGCGACAAGCATCGCCGTACAACCGAAAAGGGCGAAGAACGCGCTCAATCCGAGCATTCTCCCGTGCCGCATCACGCGCAACAGCCGGGCGGCGCCGATCCTGCCGAGCATTAAAGCCCCCCAGTAAAGGGCGAGCAGGCTCACCGCCGTTGCCGGGCTCAACCCCAGCCGATCGATCAGCAGAATGGGCAGCCAGCCGGCGATCGACCACTCATTGGCAAACTGGAAGAAGAGCAACAGAGCAAATAGAATCGCAAGCGGACTGCGCAGATCGTTCATCGATTGCGTCAGGGAGACTTCCGGTAATTCGGCGCCGTCGCCCCCCCGGACATCGACATGAAGATGACCCACGAAGATTCCCGTCATCGCCGGTATAACGGCTGTAAGCGCCAACAGGCGTGTAGCGCCCCCGTCGCCGAATGACTGCGAGAGCAGGATTGCGGCAAGTACACTACCGGCCCCAAAGAAAATTCCTCCGGCCAGCGCGACTGTTGCCGGGTTGGATTCGTAGCACGGAGTCACTGCCTCGAGAACGGCCGTGTTCATGATCCCGGCGGCGATTCCAGTGACAAGGAGGGCGATCCCTTCATACCAGGGCTGCGACGGTGGAGCGGCAACCGCCAGCAGCAACAGCGCGACGGCGGCGCTGAAGTATCCCGCGGCCAGCAGGCGTTCGCCCGTCAGGTCGCGGCGCAGCCGCTTTGCCAGCGTCCCGCCGCCGATCACGCCGAGACCAAGCGCCAGAAAAAAATTGCCCGCTGTTCCAAAATCCGGATGGATATGAAAACCCCAGAGCGGAAGCAAGCCTCCCGGTAGCGCCAGGAGGAAGCCGGATACTACCAGACCGGCGAGAATCTGCCACGGCCTGGCGGGCTGGCTCCCGGGGTCGACAGGCGTCGCGCGCGCGAGGGCGGCGCCGGAATCTTCGGGCCTTCCTTCGCCTTTCTTCTCGGCCAATAACTCCACCCCTGCATGCTACACCTGAATGCGCGACCATAAAGCGGGACGGATGCCGTGGCCTCGGCGCGGTAGAATGCCGCAATACCGGGGCATGGAACCGGAACGGGACATCGCATGAAAATTCCTTTGACGCCTTTGCGGTGCCTGCATCGCGGCATCGATCTGTACGGAAGCAAGACGGGTGTCGTGTGCGGCGCGAAGCGGTTCACCTACGCCGCTTTCGGTGAGCGCTGCCAGAAGCTGGCGTCGGCTCTGCGCGGCGCGGGTGTTGGGCCGGGCGACCGGGTGGGTTTCCTGAGCTTCAATACGCACCAGTTGCTCGAGGGATATTACGGCGTCCCGCAAGCACATGCGATGGTGATGCCCCTGAACATCCGGCTCACCCCCGCGGAGCTCGGCGCGATTCTGCACCATGCGGAGCCGGGCATTCTGTTCCATGAGAACGATTTTTCGCCGCTGGTTGAAGCGCTCCGGAAAGCGTGTCCCGGAATGCGCACCATCAATCTCGATACCGAGTACGAAGACTTCCTCGCAACCGGCACGGCCGAGCGGGCCGACGTCCTGACCTTTGACGAAGAGTCGATCGCCGAGCTCTTCTATACCAGCGGCAGCACCGGTACGCCGAAGGGCGTCATGCTGTCGCACCGCACTGTCTATATGCACGCCATGGCGGTGGCAGGCGTCTTCAATCACGACGACAACGGCGTAGAGTTGCATACGATCCCGCTGTTCCATGCCAACGGCTGGGGACGCGCTCAGACCGCCACCATGATGGGCCTCAAGCAGGTGATGCTCCGGCGCTTCGATCCGGCAACTGTCTGCCGGCTGATCCAGGAAGAAGGCGCGACTACAATGTCGGTCGTGCCGACGATGGCTGGGGCGCTTCTGATGTTCGGCGATCTGGGCAAATACGATTTGTCGACGCTCAAACAGATCAATATAGGCGGCGCGGCTTCTTCCCCCGAGCTGATCGAGCGCATGGAAAAAGCGTTTCATTGCGATGTATTCGCCGGGTACGGGCTGACCGAGACGACCCCCGTGGCATCAAGTGCCCGCCAAAAGGGAACCGTGAAATATGCCGACGAGCGCGACCGCTATCGCCGCCAGGCAATGGCCGGGTGGCCGCTGCAGGGCACGGAGCTGCGGGTGGTAGATGCCGGGATGCACGACGTCCCACGCGACATGTCGACCATCGGCGAAGTGGTGATCTTTGGCGATAACGTCATGGACGGCTACTACAAGGATCCGGAAGGCACCCGCGCCGTCATGAGCGGCCCCTGGTTCCACTCGGGAGACATGGGTGTCTGGGACACCGAGGGCTTCGTCCAGATCGTCGACCGCCGGAAGGACATCATCATCAGCGGCGGAGAAAACATCTCTTCGATCGAGGTCGAGAATGCACTGGCAGCGCATCCATCGGTGGCCGAAGTCGCTGTGGTGGGGGCGCCGGATGCCGTTTGGGGCGAGATACCGGTGGCATTCGTCGTCACCAAATCGGATCATCCATGCACAGAAGAGGAACTGGCCGCTTTCGCCGCCACGCGAATCGCGAAGTTCAAGCTTCCGAAGAAATATGTGCTGCGAACCGAGCCCCTGCCCAAGGGAGGGACGGGGAAGATTCTGAAGCGTGAGCTTCGGGAACAATTCTGGGAAGGCAAAGACCGGCGCGTGCAGGGCTAACGTTTCTCTTTACCCGGCCAGGCGAACACCTCGGACGATTCTGCATCCAGTGAGTCATCCCGACACACCCTTCGTGCAGAGTAGTACGTTTGTCGGATAAATCCGTCTTTAGGCCGATTAGAATCAGTGGTTTAAAAACAGGACTTTGTGGTGCCAGGTTTGCTATCCTAATGCCGAATCGTTGAAGTAACTCAAACCTGCCCTCTGCTGCAACACCAGGGCGATTGGGATGACGGGTCCGAGGCGAAAGCTTTCGGGAGCCTGGCCGTAAAAGATCGGCTCGTTATCCTGCGCTTTACGGGTTGCAGCAGGAGGGGTTTTCCCTCCTTTTTCCCGACTCCAAGGTACACTCGTTCTTCCAGAGTTCATCCGGCCGATCCGATTGATTCATGATGTCTCCGCCCACGTCGCGGCCAGCACCACAGCCAGCGCCATCTTCGACACCCGCTTCTGCAACCGCGCGGTGGGCCGCTGTCTCCGTGTTCGCGCTGGCTTCCGCATGGAATTATCTGGATCGCCTGACGCTCTCGGCCGCGGCTCCGCGCATTATGGCCGAGTTCCATTTAAACAGCCGCGACTATGGTTGGCTCATTTCGGCCTTTTCACTTTCTTACACTTTCGCTTCGCCCGCGGTCGGCTGGTTTCTGGATCGTCTCGGGCTGGAGACAGGAATTGTGTGGGCAGTCGCGCTATGGTCGTTTGCGACTGCGGTTTGCGGTTGGTCCCGCAGTCTTGGGCAGTTGATCGGCGCGCGCATTTTCCTCGGGATGTGGGAATCGGCGGGCGTCCCCGCGGCGGGCAAGCTGAACGCGATCTACCTCGAACCGAAAAACCGCGCTGTCGGCGCCGCGATGACGCAAATCGGGCTGACCATCGGAGGCATCGGCGCCCCTCTGCTGCTCCTGACGATGACCGGCTGGCGCAGCCCTTTCTTCGTTTGCGCGGCGTTCGGTTTTGCATGGATTCCTCTCTGGCTGATGGTTCGCCGCAAGGTCCGCCCCTACGAGGAAGTGGCCCCGCAAAGGAACAGAGGCGCCTTCCGCGAACTGCTGAAGGACAGGCGCCTCGCCATACTGACGGGCGCCAATATCCTTTGGATGGGGATCTACACGCTCTGGTCCAACTGGACGACCCTTTTTCTGGTACAAAATTACCGGCTGACCACCGAAGCAGCGTCCCGCTATGCGTGGGTACCGCCGATCGCCGCCACATTGGGCGGTTTCGCGGGGGGCTGGATTTCCCGGCGAGCGATTCAGGCGGGCACGGATCCCGTTCGCGCGCGCGTCTCGGCTGCACTGGTCAGCGCCATCGGATGTGTGGTGACCGTGCTCGTGCCGTTAAGTCCCACGCCTCTGTGGGCCATCGCGGGGATTTCCGCGAGCTACTTTTGGGTAACCGCGGGCAGCGTCAATCTATACACGATCCCGGTCGACATCTGGGGTGGACAACAGGCCGGCGTGGCGATTTCGGCACTGGTGTTTGCTTACGGCCTGCTGCAAACCGTGATCTCGCCGGTGATCGGGGGGCTGGTGGATCGTGCCGGCTTCACGCCCGTCTGCTGGCTGGTAGCGCTGCCGCCAATTGGCGGGTGGTTATTGCTGCACGCAGGGCAGGTTGGTAACCTGCGGCGGATTGGCAATCCGCCTGGTGTGTAGAGGGACAAGCCGCCGATCGCCGATCTGCCCCACAACAGCCTGATAAAATGGCTCTTTCTCAAGTTCCCTACGCTCTGGAGGTTGGATGGCACAGATCACACGCCGCAAGTCCGTGGCAGTGAATATCGGCGGCGTGAAGGTAGGCGGAGCGAATCCGATTGTCGTCCAATCGATGACGAACACGGATACTGCCGACGTCACATCGACCGTCAATCAGGTCATGGCGCTCGCACGCGCGGGGTCCGAGCTGGTCCGCGTCACGGTGAACACCGAAGCCGCCGCGGAAGCAGTCCCGAAGATTGTCGACACCCTGAACCTGTTCGGCGTGCGCGTGCCCATCATCGGGGACTTCCATTACAACGGTCATCTTCTCCTGAAGAAATATCCTGCCTGCGCACGCGCGCTGGCGAAGTACAGGATCAATCCGGGCAATGTGAACATCGGGAAGAAGCACGACGATAATTTCCGCACCATGATCGAAGCCGCCATCGAATACGGCAAGCCGGTGCGCATTGGCGTCAATTGGGGCTCGCTCGACGGCGCCCTTCTCACCCGCATGATGGATGAAAACAACAAGCTGGCTGAGCCCAAAGACGCGCGCGAAGTCACGCTGGATGCCATCGTGGCCAGCGCCCTGCTCTCGGCCGAGGCAGCGGAACGTTATGGCTTGCCCCGCGAGCGCATCATCCTCAGCGCCAAAGTCAGCGGCGTGCAGGATCTGATTGACGCTTACCGCGCGCTCGCCGCCCGCAGTGATTACGCCCTGCACCTGGGGTTAACCGAAGCCGGCCTGGGATCGAAGGGCGTTGTCGCCACAACCGCCGCGCTTTCCGTGCTCCTGCAGGAAGGCATCGGCGATACCATTCGCGCGTCTCTCACGCCGCTGCCCGACGGCGATCGCACGGAAGAAGTTTTCGTCAGCCAGCAAATCCTGCAATCGCTCGGCATTCGCAGTTTTGCGCCGCAGGTGACGGCATGCCCGGGCTGCGGACGCACCACCAGCACATTCTTTCAGGACATGGCCGACCAGATCCAGAATTATCTGCGCGACCGGATGGCCATCTGGAAAGAGCAATATGACGGCGTGGAAGAAATGAAGGTCGCGGTGATGGGCTGCATAGTCAACGGCCCCGGCGAATCGAAGCACGCCAATCTTGGAATCTCGTTACCTGGCACTTTTGAAGAGCCGGTGGCTCCGGTCTACATTGACGGCAGGCTCTCTACCACTCTCCGCGGCGACGCCATTGTGGCTGAGTTCATGGCCATCCTGAACAGGTACGTCGATTCTCACTACACGCGCGTCAGCGAAACCCGGCCGGTCACGAGCGCTCAGGCAGACGGGCCGTTGTGCGCGCCTTACAATACCTGATTAAATGCCTCGCTATTTCACGCTCGCGGAAGCTCGTGCCGCTCTTCCGGTAGTGGCGCCGATCATTCGTGAAGCCGTGCAGGCCAGGGCGCACTACATGGAAGCGGAAAAGGCGATTCATGCCCTCTCGCAGCGGATTCTGATGATGGGCGGTGTCAACGTCGACACCAGCGTCGCGGAGGCGTGGAAGGCCCAATATGACTCCAATGCGCAGAGCCTGAAGAATGCCATGGAGCGCATCGAAGATCTTGGAATCCTCGTCAAGGACCTCGATACCGGTCTCATCGACTTCCCGACCTTGTTCCGTGGTGAAGAGGTCTATCTCTGCTGGCGCATGGACGAGAGCGATATCGACCATTGGCACGGCGTCAATGAAGGATTCAATGGGCGCCGGCCGATCGATAAAAATTTCGTCGACAATCATCGCGGCGAAGGCGCTGCCTAGGTTCGGCATAGAGCCCGCGTCCGTATGGTTTCCATCGTGGTCCCCGCCTACAACGAGGAGGATGGCATTGCGGAGCTCTACAACCGCATCGTAGCCGCCGCCCCCGCCTGGCACGATGAATTCGAGCTTCTCATCGTAGACGACGGAAGCCGCGACCGGACCCTCGAAATCTGCGAACAGATCGGGGCCTCGGATTTGCGGCTGAAAGTCATCAGCCTGTCGCGCAACTTCGGCCATCAGGCCGCGGTTTCGGCAGGCTTGATGCACGCGCGCGGCAATATCGTCGTCGTGATGGATGCCGATCTGCAGGACCCCCCCGAGGAACTACGCCCCTTCATCGAGAAGATCCACGAAGGCTGGGACGTGGTGTATGCGATCCGCACGAAGCGCAAAGAAGGGTTGATCAAGCGGATCTGCTATCGGGCCTACTACCGCATCCTCAAACGACTCGCCGTGCTGGATATTCCTCTCGACGCGGGAGACTTCTGCGTCATGCGCGGCGAAGTGGTGGACGCTATCAATCGCCTCCCCGAGCGCAATCGTTTCGTGCGCGGATTGCGGAGTTGGGTCGGATTCCGTCAGACGGGCATCGGGTACGAGCGGCAGTCACGCTTTGCCGGCGAGCCGAAGTACAATTTCCGCAAGCTCTTCCGGTTGGCGCTCGACGGCATCATCAACTTCAGCTATCGTCCGCTGCAGTTCATCATGTCGATCGGCCTCGCGCTCGCGGGGCTGTGTATGCTCGGCGCGATATTCGTAGTAATTCAGTATGTGGCGGACTGGACAATCGCTGGATTCAATCCGCGGGCCGCGACCGGGTGGACTTCGTTGATTTTCGCGCTCCTGTTCTTCTCGGCTGTAAATCTGGTTTGCATGGGAATTCTCGGCGAATATATCGGCCGCTTGTTCGAAGAAGTCAAACACCGGCCTGTGTGGATCGTAAAAAAGCGCGTGAACCTGGCGGGCGATTCGTAATGTCGTGACTCCAAAGTTTTTGTGGGGCAGATTGTTAATCTGCGGCCGATTGGCAATCGGCCTGGACGGTACTCGGTGATCGCAGAGGGGCGCCTCCTATTTTCCCGCCGCCTCGGCCTTGATCTTCTTGCCGTCGGACGCCGTAATCCAGCGATCCTTCACCATACGATCGACCTCCTGATCCACCTTCGTCGCATAGGCCTTGCGGTTGCCGTAAAGCGAGTCGATCTTCGCCGAATCGAAAGGCACCGTGCTGCCAAGCTCGCGGCAGGTTCCGGGTCCGGGGCTGGTGGTCGTGTAGCTGGCAGCCGGGACATCGACGTCTGAGTTGCGCACGCCGCCGGATGCCACGCCATCTTTCATCGTGATCCGCTCGGCCTTCGGGGCGGGGACCCCCTTGCCGGCCCACTGTTCGAGATTCACCAGCGCGCCATCGAACATGTACTTCAGCAGCGGATGTTCCTGCAGCGGGATCTCCGGCGCGCACTTCACATTAAACGGCCACTCGGGAGAGCCCTGACCGGGCGTGCCGATGGCTGTGAGCTGGTCCGCGAAAGTCGGGAGCTCGCGATACGCCCATTTGTCGATATGCGCCGCGCCCGCAATTTCGTAGATGCGGAAGGGGTCCTTCGGATCGTCGCTGTCGGGGCGTTGATAATCCGGCCCGATTTCACCCTGCGCGACGACCTCGATGACGGGCACGCCGATGTTGTGGACGGTCTGGCGGGGATCGCCCTTCGGAATCGCCGCGCCGCAGCGGCGGATTTTGCTCACGCCACCGGGAGTCTTCACGAGAAATCCGTCATATACCGGCTTGCCGTTGTCGAGCGTGGCGTGCGGCTCGATGGCGGCGGCATAGGTGAGAACATCGGCGCCCTGCGAAGTCATGTAGAGATATTTGGCGTTGAGTCCGGCGGGGCTCTTGAGAGCGGCGCCAACCTGGCTCAGCATGTCCCAACGCAAGCCGTCCTCCTGATCGGACGTCGCCGCGCCGCCGCGGCCCGCCACGCAACTCTCCGTGGGATTCGGGTTGGGAAAGCCGAGATTCGTGTAACGATCTGTGTTGAACTTCCCAAGGGACTGGACTGAGCCCGGCATCGTGACGCCCACCCAGGCATCGCCCCGTTCGACCAGCGAATCGCGCACATAGCCGGACATCATCGCCCAGTCGAAGCGGCGGGCAGGGTTCATCAACTCGACGACTGCGTGTCCGCTGAAGCGGGATTTGTTCGCCGGGCGGCGCACGAGAATGCGCGTGGACCATGGTGCGTCGGCGGTTTTGACGGTCAGAGATCCGTCGGCTTGCCAGTCATAGATGTTGGCCTTGCCGCTGAGGATGTACTCTTCCTCGACGTAGCCGGCTTTCTTCAAATCGAACGGCTGCAGGACATGGTCGGCTGCCAGGAAAGGATAAGAGCCGGGCGTGACTTTGAGCGGGCCGGTTAGTTTCGGCTGTGGGGTGGCGGCGAAAACTGCCACGGCGGAGCACGCAATCGCGATGGCGGTTTGCGCCATTTTCAGGGAAGAAATCATTTCTGTGTAATTCTACAGGAATCCACCGCGCCGGGAGCTTTGATTGACACTCCGCAAAACGCACCAGTATGATTTGACAGGGTACTTCCCACTCATGAAGACTTTACTCGCAACATTGATAATTTTGACCGCTTCCGCGGCTTACGCGCATCATTCGTTTGAAGCGGAGTTCGATTTGAAGAAGCCGGTCACACTCACCGGCAAGGTGACGAAGATGGATTGGATGAATCCGCACATCTATATTCATCTTGATGCCAAAGATGACAACGGCGTCGAGGGCATCTGGGCATGTGAAGGCGGCAATCCCAGTTCGCTGATCCGCAACGGCTGGAAACGGGATTCGCTCAAAGCGGGCGATTCCATCGTGATCAAAGGCTATCGGGCGAAAGACGGCAGCAATACGTGCAATGGCCGGACCGTCCAGACGGCAGACGGCAAAAAACTCTTCGCAGCTTCGTCATCGGACGGCGGTCCTCAACAATGAAGAACTATGTAACCGGCGCGCTGCTCACGATCGCCGCGGTACTCGTCGCGATTCCGGCGACTTCCGTCCCCGCGCGGGCGCAGGCCGGTGTCGGCCGCGCCAAACCGCCTAAAGGCCAAGCCGCACCGCGCACCGCTGACGGGAAAGTGGACTTCTCCGGCGTCTATTCGCCGCCCGGCCGCGGACCCGGCGATCCGCCAAGCAAGAGCGGCGAAGGCTATTCGCACAACATCGCCCGCGACCTCGATCCCGATCAGGTTCCCATGCAGCCCTGGGCGAAGGAGCTCTTCCACAAGCGCTTTGTCGAAGATGTCAGCAAGGATGATCCCGAAGGCTTCTGTCTGCCAATGGGGACTCCGCGCATGGCGCCGTATCCATGGCAGCTCATCCAGACCGACAAGCTGTTGCTGATGCTCTATGAAGGCAACGTGCATGGGTACCGGCAGATCTTTCTCGACGGGCGTCCGCACGACCCGGCGGTAAAGGAAACCTACTGGGGAGATTCGGTCGGCCATTGGGAAGGCGACACGCTGGTGATCGATACCGTTGGGCTCGGCTTCGGCGACGGGCGCAATAACCACTCGTGGCTCGATGCCGACGGGCATCCCCGCACCAATAAGCTGCACATCAACGAACATCTGACGCGTCCGGACAAGGGTCGCCTTGTGGATGAGATCACAATCGACGATCCTGGCGCGTATACCAAGCCGTGGACGGTGCGGGAAACATCGCAACTGGCTCCCGGCTGGGAAATTCAGGAAACCGTCTGCAACGAGAACCAGGACGTAAACGGCCAGAATCAGGACGCTCAGCACCTGATCGCTTTGCCGCACGGCATCGGCGTCGAGAAATAACTATTTGTCGACCGGACTCTTGTAACAGTAGTTCTCGCGAATCTCTCTGGTCGCCGGGGCGAGCTTGAACGTTCCTTCCAGCTTGAACGGCTTGGCGTAGGCACCCGGATCTTCGACGGTGACGGTGCGTACGAGCGTTGCCGCGTCAGGCCGCCGGTAGCGCTCGGTCACATGAAGCTTTTCGGTGTGCGGGTGCCCCACCGCGTCGAGCCACGTCCGATCGTTGAAGCCGATAGTGTCGACCACGAGAGTGTCGCCATCCCATTTCCCGATGGAATCCCCGTACCACGAAGGGCCGGGTTCGGCGGGGTGCGGGCGATTGCCGAGGTAGACGAGCCGGAAGGTATGGATATCGCCTTCCTCGAGGATAACGAGCTGCGCTGGTGTCTGAACGAATTTTTCCGGCAGCGTCGAGAGGCGCGGCAGGCCCATTGGAAGGCAGCGGTTGACCGGATCGTCCTTCCTTTTCGTTTCCTTGAAGATCTTTTCGGCGGCGGGCAGCATGGTGATCTTTTCACCAGGCAGAAGCGCCTTCGAGAAATCACCGGAGAATTTACCATCCGGGATCCAGACGCCCGAAAGATCCGGATGACCGTCTTTGGTGTGTGGGGCTGTGGACGTTTGCGCGAGGCCGAGTCCAAGGGTAAAAGTCAGGCAAAACGCCATCCGCAGCGCGCGCGTTCGCTGCATTCTTTGTAGGCTGGATTTAGTAGGCAAGCATAACGATTATCTATGAGTGCTCACGGTGGCTGTCAAGCGGGCGCCCGATCGTGCATTTCGGGGAGCGCCGGCGCGAAGAGATTTCAGCCTCTGAAGGGGAGTGAGAGCGGTTCGGCTGGATGTTCGTCCGCGACATCGATCGCCAGTAGAAGAACCGCAGCCGCTTCGTTGGTGGAGGCTGTTCGTCAGGAACTGGAGCGCTGCCGCCCCGCCGAACTGCGCAAATCTCTACAGGCTCCGCATCCCGAGACCGCATTCCGGCAGACGAGGAAGCCGCGGAACCAGCAAGGGAGGCTCGCCCGAGGCGTCGTCGTTATGGTGGATTTGGACTCCGCCATCGGCCACGAGCCGCGTGGCATCCGCCCCTCTGTGATCGTGAGCGATCCGGAGGTCGTCAGCGATCAACGTTTTCCGCTCGATCACATTCGTTCTATCGACAAGCGCAGGGTCCGCCGCGTGTTCGGAGAAATGGCACGGGACGAGCGAACCGCCATCGACGACGAGTGGCCGCTTTCCCCTGGCCTGTTTGATCCGATCGGTCGCGGTTCAGTAGCGCTTCAACTCAGCGACGAGCGCGGCAAGGCCCTGCTTCGCGTAAATATCCGCGAGCCGCTGCTCTTCGGGTGACGGTGCGGTGATTCGCAGCAGCGGGGATGAGTCCAGATCGTGCCGCGAGGGCACCCAGACATGGCCGTCCGCGAATTCCACCTGGCTGACATAGGCCGTCATCCCATCGATTTCTATGGGCCTGCCCCCGCGCGAAAACTTGAGAGCGGTGTCCTGCTGCAATTTGGCACGCTGTCCCGAAGGCAACACCATCGTCGTTTCCGAACCCGGCACGGAGCCCGCCAGATACTCGCGGCCCTGTTTGTCTTTCACGAGCCAGCCAATCTCGACGTACCGCACCGGCTTGCCCGAATTGTTGACGACCTCAATCCGCGGCGAGCGCGCTTCGTTCCCGGAAATTGCGGCCCAGCCTTCGAGTGGCTGCACGGGAGCGCCCGGCAGGTTCAGGAAAGCGAATTGTGCAACGTGGTCGGTGGCAGGCACCGCGGCGCCCGTCGACCGTCCGTTGCGTGTCAGCGAGACATCCAGCTGCTGGCGATCCGCCTGCTTCGCGATGCTGGCAAGCATTTCCTGCTTGAGCCCGCTCTCACCGCGCGCTTGCAGGGCCTGCTTGAAATACGCCCGGTCGCGCTGCGCTTCCACTTCCCAGAACGTCAGCGCGCGTTGCGAGCTCAGCTTGTTCGGACCGAAAAAGCTCAGATCGTCGAACAGCAGGCCATCCAGCTGCACGCGGACCAGAGGCCCGGAGGATTCCCGCACCGGTCTGACCAGCCGAATGTCGATCGGCAGCGTGAAGTTCTCACCCGGAGGCACATCGATCGAAGGACGCGCGACCGATCCCTTGCCGCCCGGCGCAAATTCCTGCGCCGTGATCAGCAGGGTCACACCACGGATGTGTTTGAAGCCGGAATTTCGCAGGGTGAGGCCCATGTGCAGGTCGAGCACAATGGCGCCGCCGCGGGAAGTCGCGCGCGAGTCGCCCATCGTTGTCGAGATCAGGCTGAGAGGCGCATCCGCGGGCAGATCGATCTTGACCGAGCTTGCGGTGTCGAGCGGGGTCTCCTGCGCGTACAAAAGCGCGCCGAAGGTCAGTCCCGCCAAAACCGCTGCTGATCTGCGTTTACTCAAGATAGCCACTGGTGATCGTCACCGTCCCCGCATCGATCACGCGGGCCCCGATCTCGCCGCGCGCGCTCACTGTCTGACTAATCGCATCGGCGCTGTTGAGCATCATCATGCTCGCGTCGCCATCCCGCAACACAACGCCAGAGCTGGTGTTCTGCAAAACGGGAGTCGAGTCGGCCGCGTGTATGGCCACCGCCCGGTTCCGTACATCGCGCACATAAAAGCCGGACACCACGAGGACCGCAAGCGTGGCGAATCCAACGGCGGCGCGCGGCCCCAGAGCCGCCGCCCACGAACGCGCCAGGGACCACGGCGTCGAAACCCGTGTGGTTCGCACACAAGCGCCCGCTTCGAGGCCCAGCCGGATATTGGCGCGCATCTCCGGCGCGAGAAAGCTCCAGTTCACGCCGGGAAGGTCGCCTTCCGAGAGATTCTGGCGCAGGTCCTGATATTCCGCGACCCTGTCCTGGCACTCCACGCACGACCGCACATGCCGGCCCAGCAGGAAACTTCGGACACGGCCATCATCGCCGCCCGCGAGCCTCGCCAGATCTTCTTCGCGCGGATGCCTGGTCCCGATCATCTGTGTCGCTTCTCCGCGAATTTCCGCAGTTTGATGCGCGCGTTGGCGATGTGAGAACGCACCGTTGCCTTCGAACAATCCAGCCGCCGCGCCACTTCCTCCGCGGGCAGATCTTCCATATCGCGGAGCACGAGCGCGGCTCGCTCCCGCGGCGTGAGCCGTTCGAGTCCCGCGGCCAGCCAGTCGCGCTGTTCGGATCGCAGGGCCGCGGCTTCCGGCGTCTCGGAGTGGCTTTCGGGGGCCTCGGTCATTTCGCAAAACGCCACGCGCCCGTGCCGGCGCAAAAAGTCGAGGGCCGTATTGGTAGCGATCCGCGACAGCCAGTGCGCGGCTTTCAACTCGTCCTTGAGCTGCTCCTGGCGCTGCAGCGCCTTGATAAACGCTTCCTGGGTGAGATCCTGCGCATCGTGGACATTCCCGACCATGCGATAAATCTGTCGGAAAATACGCCGCAGGTTGTCGGCGACAAAACGCTCCTGCAGCTCAATGGAGACGGCGGCAGTTTCCGCTGTGACGCCTTCAAGAAGCACGGAGCGATGTCGGTCGTCGTTCAAAGGCGCCGGATCGGGCTCTTTCATGCGAATCTGCAGCGCTAAGGTCGCCATTCCCTGTAGTCATGACGTCCGGAAGCCGCCAGACGTGGAAAAGAACCTGCGCGCTATCCTCAAGTATAGGTGAGTAATATCAGGTGAGTTCGGGAAACTGTCTCGTTGCAGTTCCGGCCGAAGGCAAGGCATGAGACCTGTCGCCATCGTCGGAGCAGGGAAGACGCCCTTCGGCGCGTTTCCGGACCTCGATCTGCGGGCTCTGGCGGTCGTCGCCGGTCAAAAAACGCTGGAAAACGCCGGGCTGGAACCGGGCGCGATCGAGTCCTTCTACCTCGGCAATTTCGCCGGCCCGGAGTTCACTTCCCAGAATCACCTCGCCCCTTACATTTCGAGCGCTTTGGGCATGGCGGGCATACCCGCCACCCGGTTTGAAGCGGCCTGCGCGTCGAGCGGGGCGGCTTTTTTCCAGGCATTTATGGGCGTTGCCAGTGGGATCTACGACATCGTGATGGTGGTTGGCGTCGAGAAAATGACCTGCCAGCCAACCCCGCGGGTGACCGAGATTCTTTCCGGGGCGGGGGATTGCGCCACCGAGGTCAAAGCCGGATCGACGTTTCCCTCATTGTTCGCCATGATCGCGCGCCGCCACATGCACGATTTCGGGACCACCCGCGAGCATCTCTCCGCAGTCGCGGTAAAGAATCACGCCAACGGCGCGTTGAATCCGGACGCGCAGATGCGCAAAGTGATCACGCTGGAGCAGGCCATGAACGCCCGTCCCATAGCCGAGCCGTTGAATCTCTACGATTGCTCGTTGATCAGCGATGGGGCGGCGGCCGTCGTGCTGTGCGCGGCGGACCGCGCGCGCGAATTCAGCGATCGCCCGGTGAAGATTCTCGGGGTGGCGCAGGCTTCCGATTGGGTAGCGCTCGACCAGAAACCGGATATCACGACGTTTGCCGCCGTGCGCGGTGCGGCGAAAAAGGCCTATGAAATGGCGGGACTCGCGCCGGGCGATATCCAGTTTGCGGAACTGCACGATTGCTTCACGATCGCCGAGATCGTCGCGATGGAAGACCTCGGCTTCGTGGAACGCGGCCGGGGCGGCTTCTTTACCGCGGAGGGCGGCACGCGGCGCGATGGCCCGATGCCGATCAATGCCAGCGGCGGGCTGAAATCGAAAGGTCACCCTGTCGGCGCCACGGGTGTGGCGCAGATTTGCGACCTCGTCCAACAGATTCGCTGTGAGGCCGGGGAACGCCAGTTGCAACGGCATTCCGTCGGGCTGGCGCAGAACCTGGGCGGCAGCGGCGCCACCTGCGTGGTCACGATCCTGGGGGATGCATGAGATCGGGAGTCGTCTACACCGAGACCGTGGTCCATCTTGCCCCGGAACGCTTCGCAGCCGACGTGCCCTACCAGGTCGCCATCGTGAAGCTGAAAGACGGCGGACGCGTCACCGTTCGAATCGAAGGCGATCGCGTGGCCATCGACGACGCGGTGGTCGAGAGCCGGATCCACGAAGGCATTTCCTTTTTTCGAAAGAGCGACTCAACAGATCAATGACGAAACTGGCTGAAAGAATGTCGCGGATCGGCACCGAATCCGCCTTCGACGTACTGGTGCGCGCCCGCGCGCTTGAAGCACAGGGAAAAAACGTAATCCACCTCGAGATCGGCGAGCCGGATTTTCCGACGCCGCAGCACATCGTCGATGCGGGCAAGAAGGCACTGGATGACGGCTGGACGCACTACGGCCCTTCGCAGGGCCTGCCCGAATTGCGCGAAGCGATCGCGCAATACATCTCGGCCACACGCGGCATTTCGGTGAGCCCCGCGAATGTCTGCGTGACGCCGGGCGGCAAGCCGATGATTTTCTTCCCCATGCTCGCGCTCCTCGGTCCGGGCGATGAGGTGGTCTACCCGAACCCCGGCTTCCCGATCTACGAATCGATGATTCGGGTGTGCGGCGCCACGGCTGTGCCGGTTCCGCTCGTCGAAGAGCGCGGCTTTTCCTTCGACCTCGACGTCTTCCGCAAGAGTCTGACGCCGCGCACGAAGATGGTGGTTCTCAATTCCCCGCAGAATCCGACCGGCGGCATGATTCCGCCCGAAGACATCGCGGCGATTGCGGATGAAGTGCGCGACCGCGATCTCGTCGTGCTTTCTGACGAGATTTATTCGCGCATCGTTTACGGCAACGACAAGCCGGTTTCGATTGCGACTCTGCCGGGAATGCTGGAAAAGACGATCATCCTCGACGGCTTCTCCAAGACCTGGGCGATGACGGGGTGGCGGATGGGTTACGGGGTTATGCCTTCCTACCTCGTCGATGCCGTCAACAAGCTGATGGTGAATTCGAATTCCTGCACCGCGAGCTTCACCCAGATCGCCGGGGTCGCCGCGCTCAATGGACCGCAGGATGCCGTCACCGCCATGGTCGCCGAGTTCAAGCGGCGCCGTGACGCATTTTGCGCGGGGCTCAACGACATTCCCGGGTGGCGCTGCGCGATTCCGGGTGGCGCCTTCTATGCTTTTGCCAACGTGAAAGGCACGGGGCGGCCGTCGAAGGAAATTGCGGATTCGCTGCTGGCCGACGCAGGTGTGGCCTGTCTGAACGGTGCCGGCTTCGGAGAATATGGCGAAGGCTACATTCGCTTTAGCTACGCCAATTCCTACGAAAATCTGATGCGCGCCGTCGAGCAGATCAGGGCCTGGAATAACAAACAATAGCGTTGCGTCCCTAATCAATTTCCACAAACCAGCCGATAAGCCGCGCAGGCACGATTATGCGCTGGCGTTTTTCAGATCGGTTGAAGACAGTCATTCTTTTGGCGGTTGCCCTCGCACTCCTGCTTGCGGGCGGCGTCCCCCGCGCCCTGGGCATTTTAACGCTGTCAGCCGCAGCCATGATGCTCGTGCGTCCGGACACCACGCATATCGCCGGAATCGGCGAGTGGCAATGGGACTCCGCCACAGGCGATGTCACGTGCTGCCCGCAATTGCTTGGTTATACTCCTGCAAAGAAAAGAACTTTCACGGCGGCGGAGTTCCAGAAAATCGCCCACACCGAAGATCACGCCCGCGTGATCGAAGTCTTTGCACAAGCCGCGCGCCATCCAATCCCTTACGAAGTCGAGTTCAGCATTACCTGGCCCGACGGGAGTGCGCACTGGCTGATTGTGAAGGGTCAGGGCAGAACCGGCGTTGTCCTCGACATCACCGGCATACGGAAATCCCAGGTGACGCTGCGCGAAAGCGAGATGCGGTTCCGCAACGCCTTCGAGGAAGCTGCGGTCGGAATGGTGATCCTCGATGTCGGAGGCCTCGTACTGTCCGTAAATCGCGGATTCACTGAAATCATGCAGTATTCCCTCGACGAGGTAATCGGCAAGCAACTGTTCCTGCTGACATCCCGCGAGCATCATGCAGAGATTGCGCGGGACCGCCGCCTTCTGATCGACGGAATAATGCGCAGTTACCGCCGCGAGAGGCGGTTTATCCGGAAAGACGGCGTTCGTGTATGGGTTCGCACCAGCGTCTCCTCGCTGTATCTGAACGGGGAACGGCACACCATCGCGCTCATGGAGGATATTACCGAGCAGAGGGAGGCTCGCGATCAGCTCAACCGCCAGGCTCTGCACGACCCTCTGACCGGCATCGCCAATCGCCTGCATTTCGAAGAAGCGCTTCAGGCCGCGATCCATGCGGCGGGCGACCCGCCGTGCGCGCGCGAAATTGCCCTGCTTTATATCGACCTCGACGGTTTCAAGCTGGTCAACGACACCATGGGGCATCCCGCGGGCGATCTTGTGCTCAAGGAGGTCGCGCACCGGATCGGGCACAATCTCGAAGGCGCCGGCCTTCTCTCGCGCGTCGGCGGTGACGAATTCACCATTGTTCTGAAGGACCTCGCTGGCCCCGAAGCCGCGACCCGCGCCGCCCAACGTCTGCTCCAGGGATTCCAGACGCCTTTCCGGATCGACGGGAATGAGGTTTCGATCGGCGCCAGCATAGGCATCAGCCGCTATCCTCTCGACGGCAACGACGCCAGCACACTGCTGCAGAGTGCCGACGCCGCGATGTACTGTGCCAAGCGCAGCGGCAACAATCGTTTTCAGCTCTTCACGTCTCAGATGCGGCAGGACGCTCACCAGCGCCTCATCATGGAGACGTGTCTCAGAAAGGCGCTGGAACATCGCGAGATTTTCGTCCACTTCCAGCCGCAGTACGAGTTGGCGAGCGGCCGGCTGGGCGGTTTTGAAGCGCTCTGCCGCTGGTCGAATCCCGAACTGGGTCTGGTTGCGCCCGACCGCTTCATTCCCCTCGCTGAGGAAACCGGGCTCATCGCCGGGATCGGAACGTATGTGCTGCGCGAGGCATGCCGGCAAGCGCTGGCATGGCAAACACCCGGTGCGCCCGTGCGGGCTGCGGTCAATGTTTCAGCCGCTCAGTTTGCCCGGCCGGACTTTGTGAACACCGTTATCGAGGTGCTGCAGGAGACAGGTTTGAAACCGGCGTTGCTGGAACTGGAGATGACGGAAAGCACCGTGATCCAGGACCGTGAAGACGTCGTGCGCAAGATGCAGGATCTCCGCCGGCTGGGCATCCGCTTCTCGATCGATGATTTCGGGACCGGTTATTCCTCGCTCAGCTACATCCAGTACATGCCGGTGGATGTGCTGAAAATCGACCGGTCGTTCACGGCCAGGCTGGGCTCCAGCCGTCGCGCCTTGTCGATGGTGCGGGCGATCATCGCCATGGCGAGAGCGCTCGGCCTGCGGGTGGTGACGGAAGGCGTCGAGAAAGCCGCGCAGGTTGACGTACTCCGCAAGCTCGGTTGCGACGATGTGCAGGGATATTTTTATGGACGGCCGGAAGATGGGGACGCGAGTGTTGTACGAGCGTTGCGTGAAGCCATGCCGGCCGCTGAGGCGGAGACCGCTGACCTCGTCGCGCTGGGGTGAATGCTCTAACTTCCCTGGTTCTTTGCCGCCATTTTCTTTTCCATGGCAGCCATGAGGCGGGAATGAACGTCGTCGGGGATCGTGCAGGCCGATGTGCCTTTGTAAACCTGAATGGTTTTCCGCGTCGTATCGGCGACTACCCAGCAGTTGGGGCATTCCTCAAGATGGCGCTCGAGCTTCCCCCGGAGATCCGACTTCGTCTTCTCGTCCAGATAGTCGCTGAGCTCCGCGAGGAACTCTTTACATGTAAGCAAAGGCGTCGTCTCCTTTGCGTTTGAAAAAACGCGTGAGTTTGTCGCGAAGCTGCAGGCGGGCCCGCAAAAGGCGGCTCTTGACCGCGGGCACCGTCAGTTCCAGTGCTTCCGCGGTTTCTTCCGTCGATAGCCCGTCCACGTCGCGAAGCGTGAAAACGGTGCGGTAAATTGGCGCCAGCTCGTCTACCGCGCTCGTCAGGATGCTGTGGAGTTCTTCCTGTGAGTACTGCTCTTCCGGATCCGGATCCCAGGCGGCGATCTCGCGAACCACCGTGTCTTCTCCCGTATCGATCTGCTCGTCGAGAGAAACGGCCCGGTCGCTGCGCCGCTTCCGCAGTTTCATCAGCGCCTGGTTGACCGCGATGCGCACGATCCACGTATAAAACCGCGAGTTCCCCTGGAACTGATCGAGATGTTCGTAGGCCTTCAGGAACGCTTCCTGGAGGACATCTTCGGCATCTTCGCGGTTCTGCGTGATATTCATCGCCAGACGGAATATCTTGCCTTCGTAACGCCGCAGCAGCATTGAAAAGGAAGCTGTGTCGCCCTTGCGGGCCTGCGTGACAAGTTCCAGTTCGTCGTCAACGGGCGCTTCGACAGGAATGCTTTCCGTGGCCATTTTATGCGACTCTCCATTGTCCCATGACGGCCGGTGTCCAATGCCCCATGACTGCTGCTGGCCTGGCGGCTTGTCTACCTGCCGCGCGGCCCAGGGTGACGGTAACACGCACCCGGCGCAACGGCCGCCCGAGGCTCCAGCTGCGGCCTGAAGAACCATACCGCTTTTGGATGTACATACAAGACGAAAGTTTCCGACTATTTGTTCCCGGTATCGTGACGCGAAGCGTCGCTGGCAGCTGGCGCCTGATCCCAGTTCTTCAGCACGCGGAGAATGTATTCGCGGGTCTCGCGATACGGCGGCACCCCGTGGTAACGATCCACGGCAGCCGGTCCGGCGTTGTAAGCCGCGAGAGCCAGTAACACCTGGTCGGGATCGTTCTCGTACTTCGCGAGAAGCTCGCGCAGATACTGAGCGCCGGCGTCGGTATTCTGCTGCGGATCGTGCGGGTCCGCACCCAGTGCACGCGCTGTATCCGGCATGAGTTGCATAAGCCCGATCGCGCCTTTCGGCGAGAGGGCGCCGGGCTGGAAAGCGGACTCGGCTTGCATTACACTGCGCACGAAGGAATCCGGCAGCCTGTACTTCTCTGCCGCCTGGTCGGCGAGATCAGCCGGGCTGGTCTTCTTCGGAACAGCAATTTGCGCAGACGGGGGCGGCTCGGTCGACGGCTTCGCTGTGGTTGGCGCTGCCGCTGCTTCCGGTTCGTATTCGTCCTTTTCGTATCCGGCGATTGTCGCCGCGGGCATTTCCACTGCGCCGCTGCCGGAAAAGACGCGGACCACGCTTCCATCAACCTCATGCCGGTCGGCATGTAACCGGAAGCCATTGGCGAGAACGATATTCTCGCCCGCCCACGCTGTAGCGGTGAACGCCACCCCTATACAAGCGATCCCGATAATATGGGGAAGAAGACGCATCATGGCCAATACTTTAAAGAGCGGAAGGGCCGAAGGTCCGTTGCGCCGGCAACAGCGAGCGCACGGACGAAACGGCCATCGTGCGCCGGAACAAGAAAGCGAGCGCACAGGCCGAAGGGCCGTTGTGGGCGGTAAAGAAAGCGAGCGCACAGGCCGAAGGGCCGTTGTGGGCGGTAAAGAAAGCGAGCGCACAGGCCGAAGGGCCGTTGTGGGCGGTAAAAAAAAATGACGCACCTTGAGTGCAGTGTGTGCAATCGGAATTTCGAGGCTGGGAAACGCTGGAACCTGTGCGAATGTGGTGGGCCGCTCCTCGTCCGCTACAATCTTGCCCGCCTCCGCGAAAGCTGGTCGCTCGACAGCTTCGCGTCCGCGCCGGATTCGATGTGGCGTTACGCTCCCGCACTGCCCGTTCAACACGCACGCTCCATTGTCTCATTGGGCGAAGGGATGACTCCGCTGCTCGCCGTCCCCCGCACCGGCGCGCGCATCGGCGCGGCGGATTTGCTCCTCAAGGACGACGGACTGAATCCGACCGGATCTTTCAAAGCCCGCGGACTTTCCTGCGCCATCTCCATGTGCGTCGAGCTGGGTATTGGAAAGGTGGCGATCCCATCGGCAGGAAACGCGGCCAGCGCGCTCGCGGCCTACGCCGCCGCCGCCGGCATCGAAGCTCACATTTTCATGCCACAGGACGTGCCGCAGGCGAACTTCATCGAGTGCAAGGCTTATGGCGCAAAGGTCACGCTGGTCGACGGGCTCATCAGCGACTGCGGCCGCATCGTCGCCGAGCGCGCCCCGCAGGAAGGCTGGTTCGACATCTCGACGCTCAAAGAGCCCTATCGGATCGAAGGCAAGAAGACGATGGGCTACGAGGTCGCTGAGCAGATGGGCTGGGAACTGCCGGACGCGATCTTTTATCCCACCGGCGGCGGCGTCGGGCTGATCGGAATGTGGAAGGCCTTCGACGAAATGGAAAAACTGGGTTGGATCGGTTCGCGCCGGCCCAAAATGATCGCGGTCCAAGCCGAAGGGTGCGCCCCCATCGTCCGCGCCTTTGAACAGGGCGAGGAGCGCAGTACGTTCTTCGACAATGCGCACACGATCGCGAGCGGACTCCGCGTCCCGAAAGCTTTAGGCGATTTTCTCGTTCTCGAAGCGGTACGCGCATCGAACGGCACGGCAATCGCGGTCTCTGACGACGAGATGCTCGATGCCGGCATCCAACTGGCGTCGGACGAAGGCATCTATGCGGCGCCCGAAGGCGCGGCATGCATCTCCGCTCTCGAAAAGCTGCTGGCATCGGGTTTCCTGAAGGCCACCGATCGCATCGTCATCTACAACACCGGTTCGGGCTTGAAATATCCTGAGGCCTATTCCACCCGATTCCCGCGCACGGCGGCGGGTGAGCAGGACAAACTGGGCGGTCTCATCACGCCGCGCTAACGGCTTCCCACGGTCATGCGCCTTTTCACCGGGCTCGATATTCCAGAAGAGATCATTCGCCGCCTGGAACAACTGATCTCGCGGCTGAAGCCGGCGGCGCGAATTACGTGGAGTCCCGCGGCGAATCTGCACATTACTACCAAATTCATCGGCGAATGGCCGGAGGAGCGCCTCGACGAATTGAAAAGCGCGCTCGCGGCCGTTTCCTCGCGGTCCCCGATCGATACGGCGATCCGCAGTCTCGGCTTCTTCCCAAACCCAAGATGGCCGCGCAATTTCTGGTGCGGCATCGAGGCTCCCGGACTCGCCGAACTGGCCGCGGCAACTGAGGCGGCCACATCAAGCCTCGGCATAGCCAGCGAAATTCGCGAGTACTCTCCGCACCTGACGCTCGCACGCATCAAAGAGCGCATCGATCTGGGGCCTCTTCACCAAGCCATCGAATGCGAATCCGCCGGCCTCGGCCTTGACTTCGGCCATTTCGAGGTGCGCAGCTTCTCTCTATACCGAAGTCAAATGTATTCCACGGGATCCGTGTACACTAAACTTGCGGAATTTCCGCTCACCCACTCATGAACGTTTTCCTCGCTCTTGCGATCGCCTACCTGCTGGGGGCGATACCGTTCGGCTATCTGCTCGTGCGCCTTTCCACCGGTCGCGACGTGCGCGCTTCCGGTAGCGGCAATATCGGCGCGACCAACGTTCTGCGCACCAGCGGACGCGCCGCGGGCGTCGGCACGCTGTTGCTCGATATCGCCAAGGGCTATGTGGCTGTGTGGATCGCCGGCCGCCTTACTGGTCAAGATGCGTTGTGGCTTGCGCTCGCCGCGCTCACGGTGATGGCCGGCCATGCATTTCCGGTATTTCTTGGTTTTCGCGGCGGTAAAGCTGTCGCAAGCTTCATCGGCGCCTTCCTTCGCCTGACGCCACTCGCGCTTCTCTGCGTGTTAGTCGTTTTTGTCGGCGTCGTCGCCTGGAGTAAGTTCATCTCGCTCGGCTCGATTTGCGCCGCCTCTACCTTTCCTCTGGCGGTATGGATCGTCGAACATCCGCCGGCGCCGGTATTTTGCGCCTCGCTGATCGCCGGCTTCTTCATCGTCCTACGCCATCGAGAAAACATCCGCCGCCTGTATCTCGGAAAGGAAAACCGGTTCCGTTTCGGCGGCGCCAGATGAAGAATTTAGCCGTCATCGGCGCCGGAAGCTGGGGGACAGCGCTCGCCATCGTACTCGGCCCTCGCTTTCCGCACATACGGCTGTGGGTCTACGAGGCCGATCTGTGCGAGCGCATCCGTCAAACCCACATCAACGACATCTACCTTCCCGGCTTCGAAATACCCAAACATATCCATCCCACCAGCAATCTCGCCGAGGCTCTGGACGCCGCCGATATCGTCCTCACCGTCACCCCGTCGCACCTCCTGCGCTCCGTCACCGGCAGCATGCTCCCGCACTTGAATGAGCGCATGATCTTCGTCAGCGCCAGCAAGGGTCTCGAAAACGAAACCCTTCTGCGCATGTCCCAAGTCCTCGAACAGACCATCGCGCCCCGCTTTGCACCCCGCATCGCGATCGTGTCCGGTCCCAGTTTTGCCCGTGAAGTCGCCAAATTCGAACCCACCGCCCTCGTAGTCGCCTCGCAGGACGCCGCGCTGGCGGAGTCCGTTCAGTCCGCATTCTCCGGTCCCACCTTCCGCCTCTACACCAGCGCCGACCCAGTCGGCGTCGAAGTCGGAAGTTCCATTAAAAATGTAGTCGCCATCGGAGCTGGCGTGTTACATGGAATGGGGATGGGCCACAATGCGATGGCCGCGCTCATCACGCGCGGTCTCGCGGAGATGTCCCGCCTGGCCGCGGCAATGGGAGGCAAACCACTGACGATGAGCGGATTAGCTGGATTAGGCGACCTCGTTTTAACCTGCACCGGAGAGCTCAGCCGCAACCGCCACGTAGGCATCGAACTGGCGCACGGCCGCAAGCTGGATGAGATCGTTCGCTCCATGAAAATGGTGGCCGAAGGTATAAAAACCACCAATGCGGCGGTTGATCTGGCGCGACGGCACGGCGTCGAAATGCCCATCTCGCAACAGATGTTTCAGATGCTACATTTCGGCATCACGCCGCGCGATGCCATTCGCACGCTGATGGAACGCTCGCTCAAGGGAGAGTAGTACCGCGACGCCGGAATTGTCAAAGTACGTAATTTGCGCCGCGGGAGCGCAACCTGGGATGGATGAACGGGTTAAGAAAAATATGGCGGGACTTGCGGCTGCCATCGACTACGATGCCGAGTTGATGCTCCGCGTCAAGCGTGGCGACGATGCCAGCTTTGGCGTGTTGCTCGAAAAGCATCGAAATCCGGTGATCCATTTCCTCTATCGCATGGTGCAGAACCCAGCGGTGGCGGAGGAGTTGGCGCAAGAGGTTTTTCTGCGGGTTTACCGTTCGCGCGCTTCGTATGAACCCACGGCGAAGTTCACCACGTGGCTGTTTCGCATCGCCACTCATTTGGCGTTGAACGCGTTGCGCGACGGCAAGAACGAACGCAAGCAGGAAAGTCTGGACGATACGATAGAAAGCCAACCGGCGCGGCAGGTTTCCGATAACCGGCCGACGGTGGAACAGTCGATGGTGCAGCAGGCAAGGTTAGGCGAAGTGAAAAAGGCCATCCACACGCTGCCGGATAAACAGAGAGCAGCGGTACTGATGCATACGTACGAAGAGATGGAGTATTCGCAGATCGCGCGCGCGCTGAACTGTTCGGAATCGGCGGTGAAGTCACTGCTGTTCCGGGCTTACGAGACGCTGCGAACGCGCTTGGCCCACATGGCCTGAGTTATTAGCTGAGCGCCGGTGGTAGAACGCCGGCGAGTGTTCGAAGGGAAGAAGGCTGAACATGAGTTG
>DATAZF010000252.1:0-14630 GCA_036272235.1 Bryobacteraceae bacterium
GCTTAATTCGCCGAGGGCTTTTCGATTTTGTCGATGACGATCACGTCGACTGCAGCTTTCGCCTTCTGCAGGCGGAGGCCGAGTTGCTGCACCATGGCGCTGAAGAGATCGGGCGGAGCGTCGTCGGCGGCGGGCGCGGGCGTCTGAGCGTCAAAGGTTCCGCCGAAGCCATGCATGGTGGGATCGGGCGTGAACTTGAGGATGAAGGTGTAGCGGGTGTCGCCGAGGCCGGTCTGATCGACTACAGGAAGGTCCATGAACTGGGACTGCATGATGCTGGCGAATTCGGCCATGGTGGCGCTGCGGCCCTGGAATCCACGCTGAGGCGCTCCGCCGAAAGCGGGACCGGGCAGGGGCTGGGTTTCCGGCTGTATCTTCGGTCCACCTTTCGCAACCGTGACCGCGTACACAGGAATTTCTTTCTTCTCCTTGTGGTACGCGAGCGAGAAGCGCTCGACCAGAAGTTTGCGCACCATGGTGCGCATCTGTGGCGTGGTTGAAAAGCCGGGCATATCAGGCTTTCCCAGAACATCGAACTTCTCGGTCTCGGCCCATGCGGGAAGCCCGATCAGTTGTTTCAGGTGCGCCGTGAAAGCGTACCTGGCGAGATCGGCTACGGTTGTATTTTGCGTGTGGAAGATGCCTTCCTGATCCCGTCCGAGGCCCCAGCCGGGGCGGTTGGGATCGGACGGCTTGATCGTCGCGACATCGAAAGAGGGGTCGGCTTTGGGATCCATCGCTTTGGGAGGCGGGGGCGGTTCCGGGATGGTCCATGCGGTTTCAGGAGTGGCGCGGGTGAAGTCGAGATGCAGAGCCGCGCCCTGGTTGAAAGTCCCGGAGACGGTTTTGCCGTCGGGAGCCATCTTCCCTTCGTAGGTGGCGTTGATGCGCTCGACTGTCATTTTGATCGTGGAGCCGCTCGCGGTGAGAGTAGCGGGAATGCCCGGGCTGCTCTGGTCGATGGTGTAGAATTCGCCGGCGAGCTTGTCGTTGGCGGCAGTCGAGATCTTCAGGACGATGCGAAGCTCGCCGTTAGGCGCCTGCGGGATTTTGAGCGCGCCTTGCCACGTGCCGGTGAAGGATTGGGCGAACATGGCGCCGCCTGACAGGGCGGCGAGCGCGAACACGGATATCGGAGTGGATAAAAGCCTGCTCATTGCGACTCCTGAGAAATGCGGCGGGATCGCCTTGCTGATCCTGCTTTGTGGCGCGATGTCTCTGCTGTGCGTTCCTGCTGGAATAGCGGCCGCGATCGCATGGGCAAGACGCGGGAAAAGGAGAATCGTGGCGGCCGGCGTCTTCGTTCGGCTGCTTTCGATGATTCTACTGCTTTCACCGGACCGGATGTGTTCCCATTTTGTTCCGGGAATTTAAGCATTTAGTTAGCTGGTCGTGACCAGAACCCGGCGATGAGCTTCGACACCAATATCTTTGTATATCATCGGTGACCTGCCCCGCGAGACTCAGTTTTCGGAAGGCTTTTCTATTTTGTCAATCACCATCACATCGACGGTCGTCCTGGTCGATTCCAGCTTCAGCCCGAGTTGTTGCTGGAATGCCGCGAAGATATCGGGGGGCGCATCGGGGTCAGGGGCGCCAGCGGGCGGGAGCGGGCCGAGCGCGGCCAGTTGCGCCGCGTCGGGTGTGAATCTCAGGGTGAAGTCGTACTTGCCAGTGAGGCCGGTTCGATTAATAACGGGCTGGTCGAGCAGGTTGCCCTGCAAGGCATTCGCCACCGAGTCGAGGATAGCGTTGCGGACGTTGAGGGTCATGGCGCCGCCGGGTGCGCCGCCAAAGCCCACTCCGGGCAAACTATTCGGATCCGCCGTGCTCACGGCGATCTTCGCGCCGGTTTTGAGGACCGTGATGGTATACGCTTTCAGCTCCTTCTTTTCCATGTGGAATTTGAGCTGAAAGCGATCGGCGAGTAACTTCTGGATCATGAGCTTCAACTGGTCCCTGCTGGGCTGGCCGGGAGTGTCGGGCAGCCCGGTGACATCGTACTTCTCGGAATCGAGCCAACCCGCTCCTCCCACGATCTGGTGGGCGTGCAGACTATAGGCTAAGGTGATGAGCCAGTTCACTGGAGTATTGACAGTGATCACCTCCCGGCCGCGGAAGCCATACCCCTTGCCCTGTGCGGTGGGGTTGCTGGGCTTGATAGTGGCAACGGTAAATTCCGGCTTCGCGGTCGCGGGCATCAGGACGGGCTGCGGGGGCGGAGGCGGAATCTCCCAGGCGGTCTGGTCAGTGGCGCGAACCAGATTCAACGGGAGTGCCGGACCGCCCTGGCTCCACGTCCCGCGGATGTTATCGTCGCCGCTCAGATTTCCTTCGAACGTGCCATTCAACTGGGCTATGGAAATTTTGACGGTGCGGCCCCTGAGGGTGACGCTTGTGGCGTTCACGGGCGCGCCGCCCTGGTCGATGCTGTAGAAGATCCCCTTGAGGCTTTCATCGTCAGCCCGCGAGATCTTCATGACGATGCGCAGATCCACGGAGCCACTGGGCCCATTGACTTTAAGGGCGCCCTGCCAGCTTCCGGTTATATTTTGGGCAAGCAGCGCGCTCCCCGGTAAGGTCGACAAAGCGACAATCGACAAAAGTAATCTCTGCACACGGGAGGCTTTCATCTGCTTGACTCCTTTGCGTTGGATACCCATGCTATCTCTTCCTCGCGGACATGCGGCTACCAGCCGCGTTTCGTCTCTGCGACGTCTCTCTCTTCTTCATCCATATCATTCGTACCTCAGCGATACAGCCGGATCGATGCGCGCCGCGCGCCGCGCCGGTATCAGGCATGCGAGCGCTGCGGCCAGCATCAGTATGGTGGTCGCGGCGAGCAGCGTGATCGGGTCATTGGGCGAAACGCCGACCAGTTCCGATTTCAGGAGCCGATTGACCGCGAACGACGCAGGAAGTCCGATGGCAAGGCCGATGCCCACGGGAAGCATTCCCTGCCGGAATATGAGGTTGCGGGTATCGCGCGCCGTCGCGCCGAGCGCCATCCGAATACCGATCTCCTGCGTGCGGCGGGAAATCGAATGGGCGATCACCGCGTAAAGGCCAATCGCAGCGAGCAGGAGCGCAATGGCGGCGAACACCAGAAACAGCACAGCATTGAAACCACGGGACCAGTTGCCAATGAGGGCACTTTCACTCAGGGGCGCCGGGCCATTTCCCCCGTAAAGGCCTGAAGAGAGGATGAGGTCCGGATCGATCGTCTGGACCTGGCGCTCAAACGCGGTTTCCAGACTCTCCGGCGGAACGTCGGTTCGAGCCAGAAGATATACGAATGTAGCCGGCCTTTGCCGGAAGGGAACATAGACGACGGGATAGAACGTCTGGCCGGTGTCGTCATTCTGCACGATGTTCGAGGCGATGCCGATAACAGTCCGCCACGGCTCTGGCGTGGGCCCGTCGAATAAGCGAAACCGCTTTCCAATCGGATCTTCCCGAGGCCAGAACCGATTCGCGAACTGGCGGTTCACGATTGCAACGGGAATCGCCGAAAGGCCATCGAAATCGTTGAACTCCCTTCCGGCGAGCACCCTGGCCCCAAGGGTCCGGAAATAACCGGGAAAGATACTGACGGCCGTCGCGATCGGACGATCCTGGGGCTTTCCGGCAAGCTCGAATGGGCTCTCCGGCGCATTGCGTCCGGGCACGGCGTCGGCCATAGCCAGCGAATCGACCCCAGGCACGGCTTTGAGACGCGCGGCAATGCGCTCAAATAACGCGAGGCGCGCCCGTTCGTCGGGATACTGGCCGGCTTTCGCCGCTACGCTTGCCGTGAGAATATCCGTCGTGTTTACGCCTGGATTCGCGGTATAGATTTTCAGAAAGCTGCGCACCATTACCCCAGCTCCCGCAAGCAGAACCACGGCTAACGCTACTTCGCCAACGATAAGGAGAGTGGAAAGGCGTTTTCTGCGCGCGCCGCTCGTCGCGCCGTGGCCTCCGTCCCTGAGCGCGGTGTTGATATCGAGTTTCGAGAGCGCGGCGGCGGGGGCGAGTCCGAAAAGCAGGCCCACCGATATCGAAATCGCCGCGAGATAAAACAACACAGTGTAATCGAGCGAGTAATAAAATCGGTCGTAATCGCCGGGAGAATGCGCCAGCAGTTCGTATGCGCGAACGCCTCCCCTGGCAAGGAACCACCCGGCCAGGCCTCCCAGAGATGAAAGCATGATGCTTTCGATCAGGAGTTGCCGGACGATGCGCCTCTTCGCGGCCCCGAGAGCCATACGAACGGAAATCTCGCGTGAGCGCCCGGCGGCGCGGGACAGAAGAAAGCTCGCAAGATTCGCGCAGGCGATCAGCAGCACGAAACCCACGGCGCCCCACAGCGAGCTATAGAGGGCCGCTGCATGCCGGCCGATAAAGCGGTCGCGGAAAGTTTTGGCGAAGGGGCGGAAGCCCCGATTGGTGGACGGATAAGCGTTTTCGAGGCGTCGTCCGATGGCTGTCAGTTCCGTCTGGGCGCTTCGGATCGTGACGCCATCCGACATTCGGCCATAGGCGAAAAAGAAACGGCGATTCTCTCGCTTCAGAATATCGGGACCAGGCACGAGCGGCAGCCAGAGATCCACACGGTGATGCGGAAATTCAAAGCCCGCGGGCATAACGCCAATCACCGTGGTGGGTTTGTTATCGATCCGGACCGTTCGGCCGAAGATCGAGCGGTCCTTGCCGTACCGGCTCTCCCAAAACCGGTAACTCAGAAGTGCCGTGGGGGCGGCGCCGGGCGTTCCATCCGAGGGAGCGAAGTCCCTTCCGAGGATCGGGTCTCGCCCCAGCACTTCAAAGGAGTTGGCGCTCAACACAGTTCCGTCGTATGCTCCACGTGCGCGGCCGTCATTACTCACGATCAACCGCCTGGCGCCATCCAGAACGATGCCCATTCCGGTAAAGGACCGCGCTTGCGCTTTCCAGTCTTCATAGTCCGGATAAGAAGTGGCTCCAAACTGAACACTGCCGGCCTCCGATGTCTCGATGTAGATAATGCGATTGTCCGGGTCGATGTTGGGGAATCCTCTGAAGAGCGCGGCGTTCGCGATGGTGAAGACGGCGGTGTTGATGCCGATGCCGACGGCGAGCGTGATGATCGCAACGGCGGTGAAACCTGGGGAGCGCCTCATGCCCCGGAGTGCGTAGCGCGCATCCTGCAGGAGCGAGTGCGGGAACGGAAGCACTCTCGCATCGCGGCATTCTTCTTTTACCTGCTCCATCCCGCCAAAGTGCAGACGAGCAGCACGGCGTGCGTCAGCTTTGCTCATGCCTGCGCGGATGTTGTCCTCCGTAAGCATGTCCAGGTGGGCAGCGAGTTCGAGGGCGAGTTCCCGCTCCCGGCGTCTTTTGTTGAGCGGAGCGGCGAATTTGGAGAGGAATGCGCGCAGTCTGCTCACGGCCGCACCTCACTGCATTTTGAGTGATGACCTTCGCCTTTGTGGGGCAGGCCGGGGGGCCGCCCCACGAGAACCCTCCGAGGCAGTTCTGGAGCGGAGTTGCTCAGACCTGGAAACCTGCGCATCTCACGCCTTCTCGGGTGCGAAGAACCGGTCGATGATTTCGGTCGTTTGCCGCCAGTGCGCGGATTCCGCCCGCAGGCGCTTGTGGCCGGACTTCGTCAGTGTGTAGAACTTCGCGCGGCGGTTGTGATCCGAGACGCCCCACTGCGAGGAGATCGCGCCTTCCTGCTCGAGTTTGATCAGGACCGGATAAAGCGTACCCTGATTCACGGCCAGGAGGTTCTCACTGACCTGCTCGACACGGCGCGCGATTCCGTAGCCGTGCTGAGGACCCATGGTGTCCAACGTCTTGAGGACCATCAGGGCCAGCGTGCCCAGCCAGACGTCTTTTTTCTCGCCCATGACTTTTACTCCTGTTGGACTCCAAAACAAGAGTCACACATCTCCTGTTGGTATGCAACAGGCGCTGGAAAGGGCCCGGCGCGCGAAAGATTGGCCGGCGGGTTTCTATTTTGAGGGCTGGCTTCGGTGATCCGCTCGGTCAGGAGTTCCTCGAACCGTTCAGGAATGAAGCCGGCCAGGCGGCTCGAGATTTTTGCCGGCCGGATCGACAATGAGCACCGTCGGAATCGAGGCTATGGTCAACTGGCGTGCAACGGCATCTTCGAAGTAGCCGAAATCCTTTCCGCCCTGCTGTTTTGAGAAACGGATCGACAAGCGATTGCTGATCTCTCGTCTGCTTGAAGCGGGAGAGAGCGTTTCCATTGACCGTGCCATTCATAAACAGGCAGTGATTTACCCGTTCACCCTGATCGCAAGTGGACAAATGACAACCGGCAGTCTCGTAATGTCGTTCGCCGTTTTCCAGCAACTCATCGGTGTATGCCTCTTATTGGTGGCAGTACTCTATCTATCCAGAACGAAAATCACCCCATCCGCGCGATAGCATAGATTCTCAACCTGACCCACTATCCGAATTCCGGACGTTGATTATCGGATTGAGATAACAGGGATGCATTCAATGCGAATATCGCAAGGATCGTTCGCGTAGCTGCACTCGGGATCATCATGATTAGCCTCTTTCCACCACGCTGTTTTTGGTGTACAACAGATGGTCATCCATGGCACCGGCGCCCGTATTCAGCCTGGCGCAGTGCATAATCGCCCCTCAATCACAATTATTCTTTCGAGCTGGCCCGAAGCAAATGAAGAATCACTCCTCTCTTCTTTAGACGGCAGCGCACTTGATCTTCTTCCGAGATATTCCCTTGCCGCTCCCACGGCCTGCCTGCTGGAGGTCCCCACTGACCGTACACCGATCCCCTGTGAAAGTTGACCAGTTTGCCCGCGACTGACGGCGTAGTGGCGATCATGAATTTGAGCCGCCCTCCGCGCGGGCAAACTCGCCACTTTGCGACTAAGGAGGAGCTTGCCGCCCTAGCGGATTGTCTAAGCGGGGCGTACAGAGCTTTCATCAAGCATGTGTTGAGAGATGGTAGTCGCAGAGGCATCAAACTTGTTTGCAGGAAGTTTGACGCTACGGAATAAATCCGTAAGGCTCCTTACTGCATTTCGCCATCGGCTGTGCGCTACGGCTTGGTTATCACCCCATCCGCTGATCCACACTAGGCAAATGGTTGCGTTGATGTCATCCCATTTTGCGCCAAACCGCTATTCGAAAAGTGTCAGAAAATAGGCGGGTTGGATGATGAAGCATATCTCCGTCCCCCGTGCGTCTCCTGTGAACCGTTCGTATAAGGCCATGTACTCTTCGGCTGTGTTCAGGGACATCTGCCAAAACGAAAATGTAACGTACGACGTACACCAGTGAGTTGCGGAACTGGATTCACTCGAAAGAAGAATTTGACCTCCCGGCTCGTAGGGTGGTGCCAATCCGAATGCGACACCATGTGTCATAAAAGGGCCACGCTTGTCGTTCAGTGCCAACACTAGTTCTTTTAGCTGTGGTCGGTCAGTCAATTCAGGAATTGTGCGGAAGTCATCGGGGTGAAGTCGGAGATCGACGTAACGGGCCACGCCGTTAGATTCCTCGATATAGGGCAGATCCTAAACCTTCGAAACTGGCAGAATACTTTTCATACGATGTCTTGCGACTGTGGAGGTTCCAAGTATAGTGAATGGGACTCCGGGCTGTCTGCCGGAAAGCGACTCGAGGCGGGCTAACCCTCTTTCAAATCCTTTGGTAACTGCCAAAACGATCCACGGCGTTTGTTTACCCTCCGTTGAACCGACAGAATATCTGGGTTCGACTGGTCGAAGTCAACGTCCTCCGGGGCAAGTTCTGGGGCATCACGGAACCGGTTTAGATGCTTTACCAGCTCGGGTTCGGCTGTCGGAAACGGTTTGAAGTTCTTCGGCGGTGGTGCTTCGACGGGCGGTTGATCGAATAGCGCTCTCAGTCGTTCCTGCTCACGCTGTTTCATCATTTCCCCGAAGCCGTTCAAAAGAGTCGCGACCAGAGTGTCATTCGGCGGAAAGTGAGCGTACTTCATCATCCCTTTTTCTTGCTCTTCTTGGGGCAAGTTCTTGTACTGTTCGACGATTTTGGTCAGATCGGCTTTCAGTTCTGGCCCCCAGACGAACCGCTGATCTTTCCCTAAAAACAGAGGGGCAGACCGGCGCTGGAGTTTATCGGAGGACACAAAGACAAAACTGAACGGCAGATAGGAGAAATAGCCGATGTCCTGCCTGTCATAATTCTTGAGCAGTCCAGCCTGTACAGCGATGTGACCAAACAGTTCGACCTTGAGCACGTGGGCTGCATATGGTGCGTATTCTGGAAGCGGTCGCAGCCCACTTCGCTGCCATTCCTCCCAGATGAACGGTTCGGCTTCGGTTGGCAACTGCAATGTCATCACGGCCAACTTGAGGCGGTCGCTGACCATCGAATCGGCAGCTACGAACTTATCCGCTAACACCTTGGCGTCATTCAGCGTCTTGCACGTCTGTGTATCGATACCCATTGCCTTCAGTCCAGCGGCGATTGTCAGCGTGTCCACGGCCAATCTCCCGGCACGCCATACCTTCGCAAATCGGCGCTCGACCTCCAAGAATTCTTCTGCTTGCCAACGCCGAAACGCTTCCGCTTCTGGGCGCTCTTCGAAGATCACTCCCTTTCGGTCATCAACCTTAACTGGCCTCCCACCGAGCATCGGGATCTGCCCTGTCATGGGGACCGTTTGCCCCATCAAACTGGCTGCGCACAAATCGCCGTAGTGAGGGCACGGATACCCGTGAGTCTCGGGGAATTTCTGGGCAATGATTCTGACTTCAGCTTCAGGCGTCTGGGCGACCAGCACACGCTTTTCAAGATCAGCAAGTGTCTCGACGTAAAACATCGGACAGATGATGGAGAGAAAGAAGCGGTCGAAGACCACGGCTTCGTCAACACTTAGAGACTGAAGAAACGATTTATCGACAAGGGTCGTTGGGCCCATACGGTTCCACTCGATTCAGACCGCAACAGCGGCATTGATTTCAAGCGTAGCTCGACTCAGCTTCCAAATCAGACGGGAACTCTGAGCAAAACGGGTCCCGCCGCTTGAGGCACGGGGACTTTGGAGTGAGCGATTCCCGAATCATTCAGGGCCAACACCATGGTCTGGATTTGGGGAACCGTATGATGTTCGTTCAGCAATGCGGAGGTCAACTCAGCAGAACTTAAGAAATGACCGATGACTGTGGGACCGGCAGAGAAGCCAAGCACCATTCTCGACAACTGATAACCCGATTCGTCTTTGACGACCTGAAAATAGTTGCAGTGCATACAACAATTTTATCATTTTTTGTTCTGGGTGTGCGACGGCTACCTGTGCCTGAAGTTGTTCGTCACGAACGGGCGTGATTCCGACTCTCCGCCTTACCGGACTCCAGAAGTCGCATCCCACCGGGCTTCCGTGGAAACCACGGGCCACAGCGTGTTCAGAATGGCGATCAACGTTTCAAAAGTGTTGGCGGCGTGATCCGGTGAATGCACTTGGTTGAAGGTTCTCGGATGCATTAGAGAATTGCGTACATCTGCGAGAAGAGGGCCATACCCGGGCCCGTGTCCAAAGATGGTCTTGTACGGCGGTAGGAGGTGTGGCGGCAGGAGCTTTTGTTTTATCGCCCATTCGACCAAGGGTGACATAGCGGCGGGCGGCGTCGGGTTTGCCGGGTTCAACTCTTTGAACTTCGTCCACAGAGCCATTTCGATTGTGCTGTATGCCCAACTCGCCGACACCACGAAAAAGTCGTAGCAGAACGAACCGTATACCGCGAGGTCACGGGTCACTCTAACCCGTTGTCTAATCACTTCGGGCACGGTTTCCTGAAGGGTTCTTTCCATCGTCAGTAATTCGGCATCGAACTCCTGAACGGGCGGCATCATGGGCGAAAGTGGGTTCGCCAATTCAGAAATCGGCGTGGCCAGTTCAGCGATTGTGCGACCGAGAATTGGCGGCATAGCCGTATTTTATGTAAGCGTTAGGTGAACAGCACGCGGGTGGATCAGGCGGCCTTGAGCTTCGCCAGCCGTTCGTAACAAAAGTGATTCCGGATGTGGCTCAGGAAATAGCGGCCACGGGATTTGGCGGAGCACGCGCGGGGTTGATCCCGAACATGGGTTCACCGATAGATGTCCCCTGTCTCGCGGTGGGGGTGAACCGAAGCGGGATCTTATAAACCCCGGCGGCGAGCGTACCGAACCAAAGCATCCCGGCTGGAGTCCAACTATGCTTTGAGCCCACATGTCGGCGGGACGTTCTGTTCGGCCCTGTGTCTGCGATGAGTGGGCGGATCGTCGACCAGCCGGAGATTGGGAACGGAGAACGGCGTTACCGGAAATGGGCGGTTGACGCCGTCACACCCGCGCCTGACGGCGTAGTAGCGATCCAGACGTTTCGGCCGGAGCAGTACGGGCAAATTCGTCACTTCGCGACTACACAGGGTTTAGGTCGGCGCCGGGAACGAGGACGCCACTTTCCGGTAACGGGACTCTACAGGCACGATGAGAAATGGCGCCGTCTCAGTCTCCGAGCAGCGCGTGATACGACAGAAGCGACAATGGAAGACCGATAATGCTCGCGCGACGCACAATCCAGCAGATACTAAACGAAAGCCCCGAGTATCTATCAGCTACTCAGACTAAGGTTCGTTGAACGGCTGGACTTGGACAACCGCGCGTCAGTCGACTCGGAGTGGGAGCTAATCGTTTTACCCGCACTGGCGAAGGCTGGAAAGGTTGAACACGAGGTTTCCATCGGCGGCGCGGCAAGACTTGATGTGCGATTTCAATCGACAAGCGACTATTTCTGTCCGCTTCGGCGAAGCTTGACGGGTCGGCTGTGCTCTGCCTGTGGAGGCTTTCTCTGAATTGACTCCGTCTTCGGTTTGACTTCGGCAATCCAGTCGAGGAGACGGAGGACCTTCGGGGCGATACCGCTTGCGGCAGTGCTGGCGTCTGCACCTATGTGTTCGGCAAAAAAGAGAAGCGACGAAAGGGGGACGACAAAGACCTCGGCGTAACGCGACAACAACGCGAGCGTGGGTTCTTTCTTTCCGGACTCCAGCTCGGAGAGAAAAGATTTCGATATCTCCAGTTTCGCCGCCGCGTCTGTTTGCGATAGATCGTGGAAGACGCGCAATGATCTGAGGGCCGCTCCTAGCTGTTCCATAAGGCTGTTTCCGAGAAAAGCATATCACATCGCGAAATACACTACTACAAGTGAAGGAGGATAAAGTTCGCCACCAGCGAACATTTTACTTGTTTTGGCGAACGAACCGTGGCACACTGAATTCAGGTTTATTTGGGATATCGCGCATGAAGTTCTGGGCACACGGGTGTTCGCCGGAGAGTCACCGGGCTCTCTCACATCGGGCGGCATGACGATCTAAGTATCTGATCTTAGATAGTAGCTGAAGTCCGCTTACGTTGGCTCCTTGCACTTGGAGCCAACAATTGTTCAGGGGTTAAATCGTTTGCTTCTATCCCGCTTTCTCCTTTTGGCGCACCCGTCTCAATGGCGGTTAAGGAGAAGTAATGAAGAAGATAGACCTGAAGCGACGACCGAAGCATAGAGGAATTCGTAATTTTCTGGTGCGACCTGAGACTTGGAAGTTACTGGTCTTAATAGCAAAGACGATATCGGAGATTATTACAATCTTCGGACGGTTTTTTTGAGCGGCGGCCCCTGAACTTATTAGCTATACACTGCAAGGTCAAACAATGATATCGGAAGCCCTTCGTCTCCTTCGCGTCTATAACAACCTCACGCAGACAGAACTGGCAGCACGGCTGGCAGTCTCAAAGTCTCACCTGTCCGAAGTTGAGAGCGGAAAAAAGAAAGCCAGCATCGATCTGCTGGAACGGTACGCCTCTGACCTGGATGTTCCGCTGTCCTCGCTATTTTTCTTCGCTGAAGAATTGGATCATCGAAAAGTAACTGATCGCGCGCGCGGCAAAGTAGCGATGGCCGCGTTGCATCTATTGCACAAGATCGCGGGCCCGGAAGACAAAACTCAGAATGGCGAAGAAAACTTATCCTATTGAACAGTCACGTTTGTATCGGCTGGAAAGCAAGAAGAAACTGGCGGAGTTGCTGGGTATCGACGTGCCGAATCTAATCGCGTTGACGCGGCAACGGGAATCGTACCGCGTATTCACTACCCACGAGAACGGAAAGGCTCGCGTGATCGAAGAGCCGCAGGGGCAACTGAAACTGGTGCATGCGCGCCTGTTCACGCTGCTGTCGCGCGTACAGCCCCCCGTTTATCTCCATTCGGGAGTGAAGGGCCGTTCTTACGTCTCAAATGCCAGGGAACATGTCGGGCGAGGACGGGTGCTCAAAACGGACATATCGAAATTCTATCCGTCGACGACGCATCGGCAGGTCTTTGTTGGGTTTTTGCGTGAATTCCGTTGCAAGGGCGACATCGCGAAGATTCTGGCGGATCTTTGCACCTATCAGGAGCATGTGCCGACCGGCAGCGCCATAAGCATGCCCATGGCCTTTCTTGCGCACAAACAGGCATTCGATGCCCTGTATGTCCGTATGCTCCGCGATAACGTTGTGCTCACTGTCTACGTTGATGACATCACCCTGTCGGGCGCCGGCCTTATGCGTTGGCATCTGTGTCCGATTAAGAAGACGTTCAGCAGCACTGGAATGAGAGTCCACAAAAACAGATTTTTCAGCGAGGGGCCAGCCGCGATCACCGGCACAATCGTTAAGGGCGACAAGCTCCGCTTACCGAACAGGCGACACCAGCGAATCGCGGAAGGCATCCACACGCTTGGCGCGGAGCCATCGCGATCAGAGCGGCAGATATTGTCGGCGAAGTTAATCGGGCAGGTTCACGAAGCGGCGAGTGTAGACGAGGACTGCAGAGCGCGGGCGCATGGCTATTTAAGGCTCATCTCGAAGCTTGTTTCGGCACCGGACAGAAAATCCGCCGCGGACCCTGATTCAACTTTCAATTGATTTCTGCACCCGTTTAGCTACTCTCGCGGGATGCAGCAACCCCCGAGCATCACGACAAACAGGAGTTCCATCACGCGCGCACGTCGATGGGCGGCGGCGCATTGGGACAAGTATTCCCGGACCGACACCTGAGCTTCACTACAGATCGCGCGTCATTTTCCGATCTGTTCATTTAGCGCTGATACGAGGACGCTCCGTTTCTGATGATACTCTGCGAAATTCAATAAATCGCCTTTGCTGAATGCGCTGCCAAGAGTGCGCTCGAACCACGTCACGAAGGCGCGGAATCCTTGATATTCGCTTTCCTTGAAAGCCGTCTTGATCGAAATATCTGCTTCGTTGAGCAGCTCAAGGTACTCGGGATCGGCGACCGTACCTTTCACCTCCCGGGGCGGATTAGCGCCCGCCCATGTCACTTCGGTGCGCATGTAGAGATCGTAAGCTTTCGACGTCCAATCTCTGTATGCCCGGACTGCTTCCTTACGGTTCGTTGATTTCATGATGTTCCTCTGCACGCGGCGCGGTACGAGCGGGGTCATGCACAGATTGAGGATCGCGCCGGCGAGTCCGCCCGAACATGTTGAAAAGGCAATCGTGGTCCAGTCCATTTTGAGCTAATTGTACGCCTGATCGGGAGATGTGCTTGTAAAGCGGCAAGCGCTCGGTCGATGTCGGCTGTTGCCATCCAGTTGCTCGGACAGTTCGTCGAATGGACGCCGGAAAACCAGCAGGAAGTCCCTCGGAGCCGATCTCTCGGGCTGATTTTGGGCGTTGCCATCGCTGCTCTTCTGAGCATCCAGTTCTAACCTCGAGCTGAATCCATAGCGGGTGTTTTCTGCTGACGCCCTTACCTCTGCTCACGCGCCTGACAAACGGCGATACCGGAACGTGGGCACCGAAGGTGCAGATCAAGCCCGCGACTAACGGCGAAGTGTTTACGATCCAGGTTGGCTATTTGCCGGCGTCTCGGTCAAGTGCTCCCGAGATTCGGCGTTCGGGGAGATCACCTTTCGACGTCTCCGAAAGCGCGGCGAGGCGTGAATTGCAGCTAATTCTCATCCGAAAACCCCTCGCTCGGCAGTTATCTGTAGGGGCGAACGAAATGGTTCAGACGAGCGAGTTTATCAGACAGCAAATTGAGGCCATGAAGTCGCAGGTTTTTGAGCTTGGTCTCGTCAGCCTGCCGGCCGCGGCGGGTGGGCTTGACGCCGACATCCTCCCGCGCGCGCGGGGCTCGGAAACGCTTCTGCGGTCCATTGCCTGGTTGCGGCTTGAAAACGTGCACGGCCGGAACATCTATATCCGGCCGCCGGGTTACACCACTTGATTCTGGTCGACGACCTGTCCAAATCGGCGATTGACCGGATGAAGTCCGAGGGTTTTCAACCCCGCGGCCATCGTCGAAACGTCTCACCGGAATTTCCAGGCGTGGCTCAACCTTCATGGAGGTCTCAGTAGTTTATCGGCGGCCAGTTCAACGTTTTGCCTTTTTTCTTCCGCACGGAATGAATGAGATACGCGACCCGCGCGTCCGCCTCCCCAAAAACGTCTGCCACAATGTGGCCGGGAAATGAGAACGCTCAAACAAATCGAGGCCAGCCGTGCCAACGGCGCCAAATCCCTCGGACCTGTCACGGTCGAGGGCAGAAAAATTTCCACCGCCAACTCCCTGTTGTCC
>DATAZF010000253.1:0-9379 GCA_036272235.1 Bryobacteraceae bacterium
CTCATTACGGGACTGGGGCGTGTCGCCTCCCTCGAACTTTACGGAAGCGCGGCGGAACCGGTGGAAGAAGTGCCACTGCGTCAGATCTTCGATGAACTGAGGATTATCATTGAGCCGGGCTGGGTCGATATGGAGGGCTGCGTGACCTGGGAGCTGAAAGACCCATTGATCCGCGTGCGTGCCGACCGATTCGGACTCATGCAGGTATTTCTGAATCTGGCGCAGAACAGCCAGAGAGCTGTTCAGGCAGAGTCAGAGCGAAGACTCCATATCAAAGCCAGCGCTTCAGCAGAACGTGCCCTGATTACGTTCCGCGATACCGGGTGCGGCATTGCCGAACCACATCTGCTCTTTCAGCCGTTTCAGGAGAACGCGAAAGTTACCGGACTCGGATTGTTCATCTCGCGAGCTCTGGCGCGGAGTTTCGGCGGGGATTTGTGGTTCGAGCCGGCCGAACATGGCAGTTCTTTCGTAGTGGAACTACCGCTGGCGGAGCTCCGAATTCGAAATGCATGAAATTGGAATACGCCGAATCAGCTTGCTCCTGGTTGACGACCATGCGCTGTTCCGGGAGGCCCTGGCTGAGAAACTCGGCAAAGAGTCCGACATGGCAGTGGTTGGTGCGTGCGGGTCCGCGGCGGAGGCTCTCGATATGGTTCGGGGCGGTGTGCAGCCCAGCCTGATCCTGCTTGATTTCGATCTGGGCGCCGAGCGTGTGTTCGATTTTCTGACTCGCGTCAGGGAAGGCGGATTTGCCGGTTCCATTCTCATAGTGACAGCGGGCGTTGGAGGGCGGCAGGCGGTTCAACTGATTCAAACGGGAGTTCGCGGAATATTTCACAAGCACAACACTCCGCAGATGCTCTGCCAGGCTATACGGCAGATTGCCCGCGGAGAAGTGTTTCTGGAGAGCGTCTACATGGGCAGCGTCTTCAATAACATGGACCAGACTCGAGCCGCCGACGAGCCACGGCTTACGTTGCGCGACAAGGAAGTCCTGAGACTGCTGTTTCAGGGTTTGGCAAATAAGGAGATCGCAGCGCGGCTGCAGGTTTCTGAAGGTGCGATCAAGTCGTCGATCAGCCAGTTGTTTCAGAAGCTGAGCGTCCATACACGAGCCCAGCTTGTAAAGGTTGCGCTTGAGCAATATGGCGATCAACTTTAGAGAAACAGCACCGGCGCATGACGCCCGCCGGAAGGGAAGAGTCGGTTGCGATGATCCGGCTGGTCGGAATCAGGTGATCGGGAAGACATGCTGACGCGCATGCGCCGAGCTTGTCGCACCCCCAGACGCCTTCACTGTAGCCAGGCGTCCGCCCGGAGATCGTCCGCCAGGCTACCGCCTGCTTGAATCTTGCCTTCGAGCCGTGCGTTTGGAGCAGCAACGAGAATTCCCCTGTCCATCGCGTTTTTCACCCGCCGCTCGTGGATTTCAGTCGCCATAGCCTCCCATACATCAATCGTTCGGTTCATCACCTTTCCAAGCTCCGTCTTGAGGTCGGCGATAGATTTTCGGAGATCCATGAATAGATTGTGCGCCCGGCTTAAGGAAGCGTAAATTAGCCACATGATAATCAAGTACTGGTACTGCGGCCACTGTTTACGGACAAAGGCGCTCCAGCGGCCAGCACCGGCCTCGGACTTTAAAACGAGACCCTGGCCGAAAGCTGAAACTCACGCGGTGTGCCCCGGCCGGTCGCGTAACTGCTGACAGTGCTCGTAATGACGCCGAAGTTGGCCGCGGATAAGTTGGCATTCGGCGCACCATATTGAGCACGATTGAGGACGTTGAACAGATCGGCCCGAAGCCGCAGCTTCAGCCATTCAACGAACGAAATATCCTTCGTCAAAGCGAAGTCGACATCCGAGATGCCTGGAGCTCGAAACGCGTTGCGGCCCAGATCGCCAAACGTCCCGCCGGCGGGAGTGGAGAACGCCGCGGGGTTCACCCACTCCTGCACAGTAGATCCGCCGGAGGGCGTGAGCGAGACGCCAGGCACCCAATTCGGCCGCTCCGATCCGCTGATCGCGAAGTTGCCCGGCACAGACGCATTCGAACGAGTCATCGTGATATTGAACGGGAGCCCCGTTTGCGTGGTTCCGATCACGCTGAGCGTCCACCCTCCAACCAGCGCCCGCGCCTTGCCCGGGCTCGTCAGATAATGCTTGCCCGCCCCGAATGGCAACTGGTAAACGGCGGAAAGGTTGAATACCTGGCGAACATCATCGTCACTGCTGGCTTTGTCGCACGAGCGGCAGAACGAATCCTGCGGTGTGTCGGATTCCCCGCCGCCAATGCTTCCGTCGTTGATCGAATGAGACCACATGTAATTCGCCGAAAGCAGGAAGCCGCTCTGAAATGCCCGCCGGGCGTTAAACTGCAACGCATGAAAGGTGCTGTTGCCAACATCGCCCCGCCAGGAAACCGGACCCAATGCCGGGTATGGCGCAACGCCGGTTTGCGGGTTTACCAGATTCACGTAGGTGGTGGTGAGGACATCGGTCCCTTTGTTTCCCAGATAGGCGGCGGTTCCCAGAATATTCAACGGCAGTTTTCGCTGAATCGAGGCGGTCCATGAAACCACATAGTCGTCTTTCCGGTTCCGATCCAGATCGCGAGGCGTCACCACGCCCAGTCCCCCGGCTTCCGCATAAGCCAGAAACGGCGCCAACGGCCACGAAAGCGCCGGAAAGGCGGTGTTACTGAACGTGTAGCGGTCGACAGTGTTCGAGATCGGCAGGTTCTGGTCGTCTTCCTGACCATCCGTGTGATAGATGCCGCCGCCTGCGCGCAGAACCGTGTCCCCATGCGCCCACGCGATCGCGAGGCGCGGATCCAGGTCGTTGTACCGCGGATGAAAGAACGAATACGTGTTGGGGCAATAACCGCCGCAAGTGCCGAGATCGAACGGAACGGCCTCGTGATTCAGGGCGTGCAGGGCGTTGAAGAAGTTGTAGCGGATCCCCGCCGTGATCGTCAGATTGGGAGTCACTTTCCATTGGTCCTGAACGTAACCGAAATATTGAGTCTTACGCTGGCGCACCAGAGAAAGCAGCGCGGTGTAGGAAGCCGACCCCATGCTGTTGTCGAAAAAAGCCGCCGTCGAATTGTAAGTCAGGGTTCCGCTTTGCGACGTGCCCTGGTTGAGAAGAATCCATCTTGTTTCAAACCCGAACTTGATAATGTGCTTGCCTCTTGCCCAGGAAAGATCGTCGATAAGGTCGAACGTTTTCGAGGGATAGTCGGTTGTGGATGCTCCTGTCACCGGGCTGAAACCGGATACCGCGACTCCGAACGGCACCGGCGAGAGGTACGCAGTGTGATAGATCGTCTGGTTGACCCCGAACTTCACTTCATTGATAAGGGAGGGCGAAAACACATGCGAAAGCGCAACCACTCCGTTGTTGAATTTCGTATTGATCAATTGCGTAACGTTGAGCTGGCCGGCCGGAATCGTCTCCCCGGCTACATCCGCGTTAAAGCGAACGAACGCCGTCGCCCGGCTGGAAAAGTAATGATCCAGGCGCACCATCCCGGAATCCTCATTGTCGATTTGTCTGCCGGGAGCGTCGTAATTCCAGACGCCGGAGGTCGAAGTGGGCGACGTGCCTGCAGGAAAAGCGTTCAGGATCGGAAGCAGAGCAGGCGAGGCGAGTGCGGCCTGTGCGGCAAATGCCGGGCTCGGCACGAGCCCGATCTGCGTTCCATCCAACCTTTGCCGCAGACCTTCGTAATTGAGATAGAAGAAGGTTCGGGCGCGCACAATCGGGCCGCCCAACCCCGCCCCGAACTGATTCAGCAGAAAAGGATCCGGCGAAGCCGCGTCGAAGGGCGAGCGGGCATCCATAGCATCGTTTCGGAAATAATCGAAGACCTGGCCGTGAAAGCTGTTTGTGCCGGATGGGGAAACCACCGACACCTGGCCGCCGGAGGTGCCGCTCTGCGTGTCCGCTCCGAAATTCTGCGACTGCACCTGGAACTCTTGAATGGAATAGAGCGGAATGTTCAGCCGCATGTATTCTCTTTGCTCCTGGTTGTACACTGCCGTCGCGTCGATTCCGTCCAGCGTCAGATTGTTGTCGTCCAGTCCGTGTCCCGCGAAGCGAATGGTTCTCTGGTCCCCGGCGCCGTTATCGATAGCGCCCGGCGCGAGCGCTGTCAGGGTCGCCCAGTTCCGGCCGTTGATGGGCAGGTTCTCGAGTTGCGTCAACTCAATAGCGGTGCCGATCGCGGCACTCACCTTGTCGGGTTGCACCAGAGGTTCCGTCACTGTCGTCTGCGCCGCGCCCTGCGCGAGTTTGAGGCGGGCGTTGAGCGTTCTCGTTTGCCCCACCGTCTGCTCGACTCGCTCAACGGTGAACGTGGAGAAACCCGTTTTGAAAAACTGGATCGAGTAAGTACCGGGTGGAAGCCCGGGCAGCTCGTAAGTGCCTTGCGAGGTTGTCAGCGTCTCGCGCTGAAAGCCTGTCGCGCTCTCGCTGGCGCGTACTCGCGACTGGGGCACCCGGTTCCCCTGCTGATCGGTCACGGTCCCCGTGATGGCCGTGCGGTCCACTTGCGCGCGCAGCAAAATCGGACTCAGCGGCTGGACAACAGCCAGGAGAAACAACGGTGCTACGAGGCGACGGGAGTTCATTCGAAAATCCAGCTTCCAATTCTTTCATTAGCGCAAGGTGAGCAACAGGTTAAAGAGCCCCCACATGGGATGAAAAAACGGGCCGCCGGGCGCCTGGCCCGGGCGGCCCGATAGTCGGCACGAACCTCAAGCGCGGCGGCGCCGGCGGAAAATACCCACACCAAGAAACGAACACCCAAGCAGCGCGAACGTCCCCGGCTCCGGTGTCACCGTGCTGGTGGCACTAATCGAAGTCAAGTCCGCGCTCAGCGACACCACATTTGTGCCGTCGGCGTTCGCCGTATAGTAATTGAACGTGCTCGGGAAGGCGGATAACGGATTATTCACCGTATCCAGGTTGGTCGCGAGCTGGTTTGTATCGGTCAGTAACGTGTAAGCCGTATCCGTCGACGGCCAGGTGGTAAGCGACGACAGATCCAGATTGAACGAGCTGTTACTCGGTAATCCTGAGGATACCGGCGACACCTCCGCCGTATAAATCGCATCGAACAGAGCCGGTCCGATGCCGGCGGAGGACAAAAAACCCGGTGCGACGGACTGCCCGTCGATCGTGAAGTCAAGAAACTCGCCGGTCGTCTGGTTGAGATCGAACTCACCGCTTACCGTATCGCCAACGGATTCACCCGTCGCGCCTTCGGTCTGGTTTACGGTGCCCGTAAAGCTTGCGGAATAGATTGTTTCCGCTGACGCGTGGGCGGCAGAGACCGCGGCCCACACGGCGATTGCCAGGACAACAGAAGTGCGTTTCATAGAGTATTTATTCCTTTAAGAAATGTGTCTTACTTGTCGTCGTCATCATTCTTGTCATCGTGCCCGTCGGCATCCCTGTCCGCGGCGGGAATGCTCTGGAACCGGGTGTGCGCAACCGGTGCCGGCGTGCCCTTCAAACCCTCCCACAGAATTCTGTTGAAGAGGTCGCGGGGAACCCGGTCTTCGCCCGAGAAATCGAACCCGCGCGTTTTCGCAGCCCAATACGCGGCGCCATGCGTCGGCTTCAGGTCGGGGCCTTTGGCATAAAGGATATTGCTGTCTCCGTTTTTGTTTTGCGCCAGAGTCAGCGTGGTCGACTTCAGCAGCGTCGAAGCGACAGCCGTGAACGTCCAGGCGCCTGACGAGTTGATATCGAACACGTCGGCCATCGGCCGGGTGTAATACGTGTTCAGGTTGATGTGTTCCGTCCCCAGAATGTCCTCGATGGTGCGGAGCACACCTGGCTGGCTGTAGCGCGTGCTGACAACCGTGTGCTGTTTCACGTACGGGCCTACCACATAGGTGGTCGATCGATGCGAATCGACATGGTCCGCTCCGTCCTGGGAGTCGTCTTCGATGATAAAGATCAGAGTGTTGCTCGCGTACGGGCTGTGCGCAACGGCCTGAACCAGCAGGCCCACCGCATAATCGTTGTCCGCCTGCTGCAGCTCGGGTGTGTTCACGCCTCCCAGCGCGGAGCTGAAGTTGCCGGTGTGATCGTGGCTGAGGCCGCGGATCATCTCAAGCGAGGGCAGGTTCCCGTTGGCGACGAACTGCTGGAACTCCCGATTCCATTCGTCGAAGCGCCACAGATCGGGATAGCTCATATCGAAGGCGCGGAAGTAAGGGTCGTAGTAACCGTTCTGATTAATCAGCTGGTTTGCCGCCGTCGTCTGAACGACGCCTGCCGTAAACGGATCGGAGATCGGATTAGCGATGGTCCCGATGCTCCCAGGAGTGTTGGCCATCCAGCCGTAGTTGCGAATCGTGCCGCCCGCGTTCAACACGGCGTTGAAGATATAGCCCTGCTGATAGCCTGTCGGGCCATCAGTCGCGGCATGGTCGCCGTCGCCCGCGAGGGTGTTGGCCGTGCCGCCCTTCAGCGCAGCGGTGCCGGTCGAATAAGGCGTCGTGGCGCCCGTCGGGTCGAAGAAGAAGTTACGCGCCGCGGTGGTCTGCAGGTTTGACGGTATATTCCGGTTCTGTCCTTCGCCTTCATAGGAGAGGCCGCGGTTCACGCGCGCGTAGTTGATCTGCTGCGTCAGCGTTTCCGTATTGGTCACGCGGCCGCGCATAGTCCACGACCAGCCGTCCATCGACCCGTCGCCGGGGTCCATGAAGTTGTCCAGCGTCACGAAGTTCTGCGCCATCAGATGGAAGCTCGGTGTCACGCGCCTGCCGAACAGCGTCAACGAGGGATCGCCGTTTGAACCATTGGCCAGATCGCCAAGAATCTGATCGAACGTGCGGTTCTCTTTAACCACGTAGATGATGTGCTTGATTTTCGAATGCAGGAAGCTCATCACCGTGGCGTCGGATGCGGGCGGTGTCACCGAGTAGGCGTTGTTCGCCGCCACTGTCGACGTGAGGCCCGCAAGGTCTGCCGTCGCGGGAACCTGGGCGCTCACCAGGGTAGCGTGTTCGAGCTGGAACTGATATTCGTTGTTGGCGTTCAGCTTTGCCGATTCGGCGGCATTGCCGCCCGGATATGTCAGGTAGGTGATCGCAGAGAGATTGCCGAAACCATAACCTGGATTCGGTCCCTGATCGCTCTTGCCGTTCACGATATACATCCACGCGCCGTCAGCGCTGAACGCGATATCGGTCGGGTCATACGCGGTTGGAATCAACCCGGTGGTGGTCAAGGCATTCGGACCAGTCAGCGGGATCACCGCCACCGAGTTCGAACCGGCATTCACCGCGTAGAGCGTGCTGTTCGCGGGGTTAATGGTCACGGCGGCAGGCGCGGCGCCCGTCGTGCTCTGAGGTAAACCCAGCCAGGATGGGCCGCGGGTGTCGATTTTCGCGGTCACTGTGTTGGTCGACGTACTAATCACCGCTACCTGGTCCTGGTTGTCCTGCGCGACATACAGGGTTGAGCCGTCAGCACTCAGCGTCATGCCGTTCGGGTTTCCGTCGAGCGGGATTCGCGCGACGAACGAACCAGCGATCGGGTCAGAGACGTTGACCACCACCACCTCGCGGTCGCGATCGGCGCCGACGTAGGCGATGGCCCCGTTCAGCACCACGGAGTAAGGGAAAGTACCGCCTTTGGTGCCGTCGGGAGCGCCGGAGGTGGACCACGGGCGCAGGTCGTATTCGTAACGGACCGTATGGTTCGCGGTGTCGATCACGCTGATCGAATCGTTGTAATTGTTGGCAACGACGAGCGTGTTGCCATCAGGCGTGATCGCGAGGCCGGCTGCATTCGGTTCCACGCCAATGCCGAGGCCCTTCTGGTTGGCGCTGTTGGAGAGGCAGCCATTCGGCGCGTGGCTGAGGCTGATCTTTGCGCTTTGAACGAACCTGGTGCCGTTGTTGGTATAAGAATATACGGCGTCGTCGCAGCCGCCCGTTGCGTACAGCGTCTGGCTGCCAGGCGCCCATACCAGACCGACATATGAGTTGAGCTGCTGGATGACCTGCTTCAGGACGGGATTCGTCTTGTTGTCGCCAGCCACGTCATACAGAAAGATGAATTGCGTGGAAGCCGCCTTATCCACCGCGCCGGCGGCGTTATAGAGCGAGTTGAAGCCGGCAGTCAGGATGGCGAGCGTCGAACCATCCGGGCTGAGGACGGCTTTCACCGCCTCCCCTGCGACATAGTTCGGATAATTCGTGAGGCCGGGGTTCAGCGGCTGCTGGATTGCGCCGGTCAGTGGCGCTGTCGGTGTTACATAGAGGCCAGGCGGCGTCGGCAACTTGCCGTTATTGCCGTCAATGAGCGTGTTGATCTGAGCGTCGGCGATATACGGCACAGTCAGGATCGCCGCGGTGAGAACACTCGCCCTAAGCGATCTCATGCATTTGAGCATTATTATTCTCTGCATTTTCCCTCTCATCTCGATTCCTGTTTTTGTTGGCCGGAACGGAGTTCCAGGTAAGCGTTTAGACAAGGTCATTTCACGATCACCCACCGCAGAATAGTCCGCGCAAATGACAACTCAATCAACCTTGTGTGACCTTTGGATGACCCGGATTTGAGAGAGAACAATCGCTTACATTGGCACCGGAAGTGCGACCTGAGAAATGCGTTTTCGATTACGGTCAGGAATTTTGTGCGGCGCGACCCAGGCGGCTCGACCAGGAACGCTTCGAGTGCGCTGCCAAAGACATCGCTGCCAAAATGATGGATCAGTCGTCGACGAGAACGAGAAGTTGCCGCTGCTTCAACCGTTGCTTACGGATCGTTTCGGCTTCGCGATGTGTGGCGTCCAACGCAAAGCTCTGGATCCCAGGCTGTCCCCATTGGGATGCGATCTACAAGCTACCCAAACAGGCCGTCGTAGAAACGCAGGAAATACCGGTCCGTCATCCCCGCGATGAAATTACAAACCGCGCGATGCCCCCGCTCGCCGCCTGTTTTCTCCGGATGCGCCAGCAGATACTCAAACACGCGGTCGAGCTTCGCAATCGACTCGCGCCTGTCCTGCTCCAGCTCATCGGACGAATAAACATTCGCCATCAGAAAGCGCTTGAGCCGCAGGCTGGTCTCCCGTACCCTCGGCGTAAACCGCGCCAATCGCGACGGGAAGCGGCGAACCGCGTCGACATCGTTTACGCCAGCCGCTTGTACCGCCGCCACGGTGCCTTCGATAAAACCGGAAACCTGATCGTCGATCAACTGGCGGATCGATTCCTGAAAACGCTCCCGCTCCGTCGCTCCCGGAAATTGCGTCTCGATGGTGTCGAGAAAATCCGCGTAGACCGGCACGGCCGCGGCAATTTGCTCCGGCGTGAGCAGCCCGGCTTCATAGGCGTCGTCGAGATCC
>DATAZF010000254.1:0-12854 GCA_036272235.1 Bryobacteraceae bacterium
TAGCCCGACGCCAGGAGCGAACGTGCGCGGACCTGAACCGGGCACCCCGCCCAAGGCGCGCATTTGCCAGCAAAGGCCATGAACATGCTTATCGAGTGGCAGTGATGGATGAAGAACTGAAGCAGCACCTCCGTGGAATGGAAGAGCGTATTGTGGCTGCACTGGAACGGACGAAGAGTCAACTCGTCTTCGAGATCCGGTCGCACGTGGGAGAGAAAACACTCGACCCTGTCGCGCAGAAACTGGAGGGCGGGAACGACGACTCAGTTCCCGACAACGCCCGAATCGAAGCAGACCGCTGAACGCCCGCGCATTGCCGCTGCCGGCTGGCCGATCCTGCTGTCGGAATCGAATCGGCTGGAGTGTTGTTCACAGCCACGGGCTCGCCTGAAGTCTGTCGGGCGAAATACCGGGCTTGTCTCACAAGTTTTCGTCCACGATGCAGACCTGCCCTCGTGGTTTTCACCCCGCATGAACTCCCCGATCAACCCGCGCCATTCGTTGGGTCCGCGCCGCCAGAGCACGACCGCGACACAGTTTAAGGAAACCAGACTCCAATAGGGCAGCGCCCCTGCGGAGCAATCGACCAATCCGGCATTGGCGACTGGGGTACGCTGCCAGGCGCTCGGCTGCCGTCAGGTGCACAATAAGGAAATGCCGACCGAAAAGGAACTGCTCGAGCGAATCCGGCAGCTGGAGGAACAGAACAGCTTGCTCCAGGACAAGCTCGACATGATCTATGCGATTCTCGCGCCGGATTTCGAAGATGCGGAAGAAGAAGAGTCCGATGATCGGGATGCCGCCCGGTTCGTGCAGATCGAAGGCTTCGGCCCCCACAAAAAACTGGATTGAGGACTTCGCCGCTCCGCTTATGGAGCCTCGTATGTGTCCTAATCGATCGGATTCTTCCGCCGTACCAACCAGCCCACAATCGCGATCACCGCCACCACCGCCGCCGCGATCAACGCCCCGCGGTTGAATCTGCGTGCGAGTGTCTCCCATTCGGCACCGAGATAGTAGCCGATCGCCACGAAACAAACCACCCACACGAATCCGCCAGGATAGGCGTAGAGGGCGAAGGTGCGAGCCTTCACCTTGCTCATGCCCGCGGCGAGCGCCGTGAAGTGGCGCACGCCCGCGATGAAGTATCCGAAAAACAACGTCCACTTGCCGTAGCGCTGGAACCACCCCTCCACCTGCGGCAAATGGCGCCCCACCCAGCGATGTGCCGGACCGAATCTTTCCAGAACGTAGATAGCCCCGGTGCGTCCCAGAGCGTAGCTCACCGTAATACCGCAAAGGCTGCCTGCGAATCCGACCGCGATGGTCGTTCCGAGCGTAAACTCGCCGCGGTGGACCGCAATCCCCGCGAGCACGAGAATCGTTTCATCGGGAATCAGGGGGCCGACAATGCCCAGCATCAGCAGCGCGAAAATCGCGAAATATCCGTAGTGCGCGAGAAAGAGATCGATATGTGCCACGCGCTCGTCAGACGTGGACCTGGAGCTCGTCGTGAATGGCGGCCAGCGCCAGCGCCGGATCGACCGAGCGTGTCACCTGACGGCCGACGACGACGTAGCTCGCGCCATCGCGCATGGCTTCCGCCGGCGTCGCCACGCGCTTCTGATCGCCCGCCGCGGCGCCGCGCGACCGCACTCCCGGAGTCACCAGAATGGCCGAGCCACCGGCCTGCGCCCGTATCCTGCGAGCTTCGACTGGAGATCCGACGATTCCATCGACTCCCACCTGCATCGCCAAACGAACACGCGCGCTGACGAGGTCATCGAGCGAACAATCGTAGCCGAGTTCGCGAAGGTCATTCTGGTCGAAGCTGGTAAGAACCGTCACCGCCAGGAGCTTCATCGTGGAATCGCCGCGCCCTTCGATCGCCGCGCGCATCACCTGGCCGACGGCGTGAATGGTCAAAAACTCGGCGCCGGAACGCGCCGCAACTGCCACTGCCCGTTTAACCGTTTCGCCGATGTCGTAGTATTTCAGATCGAGGAAGACCCGCTTGCCGCGATCGATCAGACTGCGGACGTAGTCCATCCCGCCGGCCGCGTAGAGTTCCATCCCCACTTTATAGAAACCGGCCGAATCGCCAAGCGACGTTACCAGCCTGTCGGATTCGGCGGCAGACTGGAAATCCAAAGCGATAATGACGGGGTCCTGAATCATAGTTTTTCGAATCGGTTTATTCTGCCACGGTCGTCTACAATCATAGAGCCTTCGTAAAAACATTCCATGCAGGTTGAGCCGAGCAGCGTCACAGGAGTGGGTCTGATTGGGCCTCGCGCTGATGACTTCAAAGAAGCTCTTCGCGCGCTCCTCGGCCGCGAGCCGGACGAGATCCTCACGCCAGCGCTTCCCTACTCGATCATTGTCAGAAACGATCATGTACGCCCGATTGCTTTGCTGGGTGTCCGCTTTGATATGGTGTCGCGGCAAGTGAAAACTTACTCCGTTGTCCATTACGCGGATACCCTCAGAAATCCGGAAAAGGGTGACCTGAAACCGGGCGCGATGCGGTTTATCTGCGCCGAGCCGCGTTACACCGACCTTGTTCTGCGGCGTGAAGACACGGTCGATCAGCGTGGGCCGATGAACCTGAAGAATCTCCGCACGGTGCTCCGCATCAGCGCCTCGGTCGATTGCGCCGCTTTCGACGACGGCGAATTCCATGGGCCGGATACGCTCGGCGTATTCGAACGATTCGAGAGCGAGCGTGAAGCGGAGATTGCGTTTCTCGAAGAGGTGCTTCTCCCCGACTGCGCGATCGAGACGCTTCTGAAGTACACCCTCGACGCGTCTGCCGGTCAGTCCGAAGACCCCGCGCTTGCCGCCCGGAGGACGCTCGCGAAGCGGCTTCAGGAAGGTTTCATCGAGGGAGGTATTCCCGAGGTGGCGGCTCGCGTAGCCGCGTGGCGGCACCGCATCTCTCTTTGGCGAAGCGGATGCGATCGCGAGACCGCCATCCCGTCCGTTTAAACGCCTCGGGTCGCGGGAGCGGCGCCGAAACGGCGCTCTGACCCTCTCAATTCTCTCAAGACAAACTGATATGCGATAAACTTCGTTTTCAAAAGAAAAACGGAATCGAACATGAGCCGCATCCAATGAGCACCCAGGTCCCGCCCAAACCCGCCGCACCTGCAACACCCGCGCCTGCCGCCACGTTCGGTAGCAAGGTCGTCAAACTTGCTATTGCGGTGGTCGTCGGACTCGCCATCCTTTATATGCCGACGCCGCATGGTCTTTCGCTTCTTGGCCAGCGCGTTCTCGCCATCACCGGCTTTACGGTGGCGTTGTGGGTTTTTCAGGTTCTCAACAACGGCATCGCCGCCGTGTTGATGATGGCGTTGATGATGGCCGCCGGCGTAAAGCCTCCGGACGCACTGGGCGGGTTTTCGCAGGGATCATGGTGGATTCTCGCCGCCGTCCTGTTTTACGGCTGCGCGATGAAGAATACCGGGCTCGCGCAACGCATCTCCTACTACATCCTGTCGCTGTTCCCGGCGACCTACACAGGCATTCTGTCGGCGTTCTTCGTGATCGGATTAATCCTCGCCATGGGAATTCCCTCGATGACGGTGCGCACTGCCATTATGGTTCCGATCGCATGGGCTGTCGTACAGTCTCTGGAACTCCGGCCAGCAAGCAAAGGCTCGGCGCTGATCATTTTGACGACGGTTGAAATGGCCGTGGTGCCGGGCGTCGGATTGTTGCTCAGTTCACTGAATGGCCCGGTAATCCAAAGCGTTTTCCAGGCCAAGAACCTTCCGTTGAGCTACTTCGAATATGCGGAGGTGATGGCGCTGCCCACTCTTGTGATCTGCGTGCTGATCATCATCGCCAACCAGATCGTCCTGAAGCCGGAAGCGCCTCTCAACGTTGCCAGCGGCTTCGCCAAAAGACACCTGCACTCGATGGGCGCGATGACCCGGCATGAAGCGATTACGGCGATTGTTGTCGTCATCTCCATTGTGTTGTGGGCGATTCCCGGAACCTTCCAACCCGCCCTGAGATTCCTGCACTACCCCAGTTTCGTGGTCGGCATGTTCGGTCTCGCGGTCTTCGGTTTCGCCGGAATCATCAAAGACAGCGATATGGGAACAGGCGTTTCCTGGACCCTGCTTCTTTTCATCGGCGGCGTGTTCAGCCTGCAGGGAGTTGTGCAGGTTGTGAAGATTACCGACTGGCTTGGCGGGTACTTTATCCCGATCGCCCTGCAGATGACCTCCAATCCATTCCTGTTGATCGCGGTCCTGTCTGTTTCCGTAATAATCCTCAGGTTTATCGATCCAACAGGATTCATCGTCATTCCCGTGCTTTTCCTGCCGCTGGTCGACGTCCTGATGAAAGCCGGCTACAATCCGCTGGTCGTCGTGGCGCCCACGACTGTCGCCTCGGCGCCTTTCTTCCTTTCGTATCAAAACTTCTGGATTGCGATGTCGGAAGGCTTGACCGGCGGCAAGGCGTTCGACGGTAAACAGCGATTCACGGCCGCTGTAGCCTATGCCGTGATCGTTGTAGCGGTCCTCGTGCTGACGGTCCCGTACTGGAAGCTGATCGGCAAGATCTGATATCTCAATTTTGACGCCATTTTGCCGCTGCCGCCCGCTCGCGGGCCGTCTACACTGGTTGTAATGGGTGTAAGAGCCGATCGGGTAAGAAAGTCTACCGAGAACAACGGCTTGGCGGGTGAGGCGTATGTGACGGTTCGCGAGCGAATCCTGCGTGGGGAGCTAGCGATCGGCCAGGTCATTTCGCGGCGTAAAGTAGCGGCTGAGCTGGGCATGAGTTTCCTCCCTGTTTCCGAGGCGTTGTTGCGGTTGGAACATGAAGGGTTGCTGGAAAGCCGGCCGCGCGCCGGTACGCGAGTGCGAGTTCCCACGCGACCGGACGTTCTAGGGCACTACGTCGTCCGGGAAGCACTGGAATCGCAGGCAGCCATGTTGTTCGCCACACAGGCAACGCGCGACGAGCGCTCGGAGCTGATAAAACTCGCGATGCGCGTAGATTCTCTATCGGTCCAGTCCGAGGGCAATCGGTTCATCTATCTGGGCCTGCATGAGAAACTGCACCGGCGCATCGCCGAATGCGCACGCTGCACGGCTTTGTCGGATGCGATCAGCCGGACTTCCGCGCTCGCCTCGACCTGGCTATGCGCAACGCGCGCGCCTTCCCCCGGCAACCCGCCGTCCCACCACGAGAATCTGATGAAGATTCTGGTGACCGCCGATCCGCCAATCGCCGCGGACGCAATGCGCCAGCACATCCGATCGAGCATGGAGAACGCCATGCGGCGGCTCGAGCCCTACTTCCAGCTGCAAAAGGTCCAGCCGCAGACGTATTCGCGCACACCGAAGAAGCGGTCGGCTCTGGATTCGCTGACGCGGCTGGACGCAACGCACGATTTCGCCGGAGCCTGATCCACCCCGCTTGAGTAACGCAAGCGGCTCACCCGATGCGATCCTGAAGGCGCACCCCATGCGCAAATTCGACAGTCTCACGGAGCGCGAAATTCTCGCGCTCGCCATCTCGCTGGAAGAAGACGACGAACGTGTTTACGCCGACTACGCCGAAGGTCTGCGGACGGATTTCCCCGCATCGGCCGCTATCTTCGATGCAATGGGAGAAGAGGAAGCGGGCCACCGCCGCCGCCTGATCGAGCTCTACCGCGAGCGCTTTGGAACTCACATCCCCCTCATCCGCCGCCACGATGTCAGCGGTTTCGTGACCCGCAAACCCGTGTGGTTGATGCAACCTCTCGGCCTCGAAACGGTCCGCAAGCAGGCAGCCACGATGGAGATCGAAAGCCGCCGGTTCTACGAAAGCGCGGCCGCCCGTGCCGAGGACCCCGGCACGCGGCAACTTCTCGACGACCTCGCCGGCGAAGAACGTTCGCACGAAAACCGGGCGGAAGAACTGGAGAAAGAGAAGCTCGGGCACAACACGAAGAAAGAAGAAGACGAAGCCAGCCGCCGCCTGTTCGTGCTCCAGATCGTCCAGCCCGGCCTCGCCGGATTGATGGACGGCTCCGTCTCAACGCTGGCCCCGGTGTTCGCCGCGGCTTTCGCCACAAAGAGCAGCAGGGACGCATTCGTGGTCGGACTTGCCGCATCCCTGGGCGCGGGCATCAGCATGGGTTTCGCCGAAGCGCTATCCGACGATGGAAGCCTGACCGGCCGCGGACATCCATGGATGCGCGGACTCGTCAGCGGACTGATGACGGCCCTCGGGGGCATCGGCCACACGTTGCCGTTCCTGTTTCCCGACTTCCGCACGGCTATGACCGCGGCTGTGGTCGTGGTGCTCCTTGAACTGGGGGTGATCGCGTGGATCCGGAATCACTATATGGATACGCCGCCGCTCTCCGCCGCTCTGCAGGTAGGGCTCGGAGGCTTGCTCGTGTTCGCGACACGCGTTCTCATCGGCAGTGCCTGATCCGGAAGTGTGCTGCTAATCGCCAGCCTGCTCCGCCTTGCTTTCAATCCACCGGCGGATCGCTTCAAAGACCTGCTTGCGATTGTTTTCCAGCATCATAAAATGCCCATTGCCGAGGATGCCTTTGTCGCGCAGTTGGAAATCTTCGGCATCGCAGCCCGCCTGCTTCAGAAACGCCACTACGGCAGCGCCTGTTCTTCCGGACTTGTCTGCCGTCACATATGCGATCGGAATCCCGGCGAGATTCTTCAGCTTCCGCACCGGCTCCGCCTGCAGCTTGTATCCCCCGGTTTCCCGCGGCGCGAGCTGTGCCGGGTTGGAAACCGGCGGATCGTACGCGAGCGGCACATCCGTCAAGCCCCATGGCGTACCCGCGGTGAACGGCGCGCCCGCGCCTTCTACATTCACGATCGCCTTCACCAGCTTCGGCCGGGCATCGGCCACGATCCAGCTGAACGGGCCGCCGGCCGAGTGCACCTGCACGATTGCGGGACCGATTTTGTCGAGCAGTTCCGCACCGCGGCTGGCCCACAGGGTATGCGCCATCACATTGTCCTGCGGAGCGGCATTGGCAGCGGCCATCAACTGATCTATCAGCGGGTCGCCAACGTCTCCGGTGCCGGGCCACTGGTGGTTCGATCCCGTGGCTGCGCGCAATGTGTCCACTGTAATCGCCGCATAGGGGACGCTCGGGCCGATCGGTCCCAGCGCATCCGGATGATACGGCGCCCGCCCGTGCCCCGGCCGGTCGACAAGATATACCTTGTAGCCAGCCTGCAAATAATAATGAGCCCAACCCGCACGCCCATCGCCGAGCCCCATGTAGTGGAGCATCTGGCCGCCACCGCCATGCACAAGCACAACCGGATACGGATGGCGCACCTGCGCCGGAGTCAAATACTGCACGTACATCTGGCCTGCCTGAATGGTTCCGTAAGGCATTTTCCGGCGCTCGGTGCCGACCCAGAAAAATCCCATGCCTGCAAGCTTCAGCGCCGTCTCGCCCGCGCGCGCGGATCGAACCACAGCCTTCTTCTCAACGGCCTTCGGCAGCCAGTCGAGAATCGGCTGCAGCACTTCACGACTGTTTTTCTCCATCATCATAAAGTGCGCGTTACCATGAATGCCGCGTTCGGCGAGCCGGATGTGCTCCACCTTGCAACCTGCCTGACGCAGGAAAGCCACGCTGCCCCAGTCGTATGCCACGTGGTACGACGCCTCGGACGTAACGATCGCGATCGGTATGCCCTTCAGGTTCACGAGCTGACGGGCCGGCTCTTCCTGCATGAAACAAGGTTCCTCACCCTCGTTGGCAGAGGTGATTTTCTTCGTCTTCAGCTGGCCTGATTCTGTGACTGCGGGTTGGTACTCGACCTTGTTCGCAGTTAACCCCCACTTCAAGTTCCCGAACGGTCCGCCGGCCGGCTCAACGCCGATGATCCCCTTGACGAGATTCGGGCGCGCATCACCGGCGATCCAGCCGTTGGGTCCACCCATCGAATGGCTCATGATGACCGCGGGACCGATCTTGTCCAGCAGAAGGGACATGTTGTGGCGCCAGACATTGTGGGTCGCTTCGAGGTCGGCAAGAAAAGACCCGCCTTGTCCAGCCACGACCTGATCCACCGTGGGATCCCCGATCATGCCGGTGCCGGGCCACTGCGTGTGCAGCTTTGCGCAAACGGCATAGGGTTTTTCGGCTTTCTCCGGAGCCGTGAATTGCCTCTCCACTTGTTCGCAGGCCTGCGCGCCACGCGGGAACGGCCCGTCGATATCGGGATTGAACGGCGAGCGCCCGTGACCCGGCCGGTCAACGACGTAAACCGGGTAGCCTTCCTGCAGGAAGTATTGCGCCCAGCCCGGTCGGCCGTCGGGAGTGCCCATCCAATCGGTTCCCTGGCCGCCGCCGCCGTGCACCATCACGATCGGGTACGGATGTTTCGGCTGCGCGGGCCGCATGTATTCCACATACATCTGCCTGCCGTTTACGACGGTGCCACGCGCCAGTTCCGCGCGTTCCACGCCGATCCAGAAATAGCTCCATTCCGCGAGATCGAGGGATGTTGCCGGAGCGGTCTGCGCCGCGAGATCGCTTGCCAACGCAATGGCTCCCGCCGACGCCGCCGCGAATTCACGCCGTGTGATCCCGTTCGTCTCCCTGCGAGGACATTCCATACGAGGACCGCCTTTCCGTGACATGTTATCGCGTGCTAGACTCATCGGCGCGCGGTATGCGAGCTATTTCATTTCGCGTCCCACTGCTGGCGCTGGCCGCGCTCGCGCTGCTGACCGCTCAAAAGATCGTCGTTGACACCACGCTGGTCGTCATTCCTGTCACAGTGACCGATCCGATTAACCGGTTCGTGCTTAGCCTCGAAAAGGAAGACTTCACTATTCTCGAGGAAGGGGCGGAACAGAAGATCACCCATTTTTCAGGCGAAGATGCCCCGCTTTCGGTCGGAATTCTGGTCGATACCAGCGGGAGTATGGATTTTAAACTGGACACCTCCCGCCGCGCCGTGGCCGAATTTCTCAAGACCATGAACGCGCAGGATGAGGCGTTTCTGATTCAGTTCAACGATCAGGCTCAGGTGGCACAGGCATTCACGAGCGATATGCGGGAAATCGAGAACCGGATGACATCGCTGCGCGCCGGTGGCCTGACGGCGCTGCTCGATGCGGTCGATCTCGGGGTCCGCGAGATGAAGAAGGCGAAAAACCCGCGCAAGGCGCTGGTCGTGGTGTCCGATGGAGGCGACAACCACAGCCGGTATACCGCGTCGGATATCAAGGACGTAGTCAGGGAAGCGGACACTCAGATTTACGCGATGGGGGTTTTCGAGCCCAACCTGTTGCCGCAGATGACGACGGTGGAAGTGTCGGGTCCGCGACTGCTGGCGCAGATTGCGGATCAGACCGGCGGGCGGGCTTTCGGGGCGTCGGAATTCAGTCAACTACCCGCTATCGCCGAGAAGATCGCGATCGAGCTGCGAAATCAGTATGTGCTGGCGTATTCCCCGACGAATGGGGAGCGCGATGGAAAATACCGCCACGTCGAAGTACGCGTACGACAGCCGAAGGGGTTGCCAACCCTCAAAGCTCGCTGGCGCCTCGGCTACTACGCGCCGATGCAGCCTTAAGCGCTGATGAGCACGGATGCCGGCACGCGCGTGGATCGAGGTACGCGGCGCGTTAACTTTGCGCGGTACATCTCCTCGTCAGCTACGGTCAGAAGTGCGTCCATGTCCACGCCATTGTCCGGATAGATACTGATCCCGTAGCTGGCCCCGACGATCAAATCTCTTCCATTGCCGGAATCGGCGGTTGTAATAGCCTGAATCGCGAGGTCGGCGATCCTTCCCGCTTCCCTGCTGTCGCCCACACCTGGCAGAATCACGATGAATTCATCGCCCCCGATACGCGCCGCGATGTCGGTGTGCCGGATGTTTGCCCGAATGCTCCGCGAAACGGATTGCAATACCTTATCGCCCGCCGCATGCCCATAACGGTCGTTGATCTCTTTGAAGTGATCGAGGTCCAGATAGATCACCGCCAGTTCACCGCCTTCCTCGCTGGTTCTGGCGAGTTGCGCATCGAGGCGGTCATAAAGAGCGGCGCGGTTCAGAAGGCCAGTCAGGGAATCATATTGGGCACGGAAAGACAACTGTTCATAAAGTCCGCGGCGCTCGACTGCGAGGCTGGCAAATTGTCCCCATGATTCGAGCAGCTTCTGTTCCGCATGGCCATCGGGGCAATCCTCGTCGAAGAAGGAAATAATCATGCCCGTGGGCCGGCTATCGCGAAGGATTGGCACGGCGCGGTAGCGCTGGCACAGTAACGACTCGGCAGTCAGTCGAAGCCAGCCGGGATCGCTTGAAAGGTTCGCGACGGGCTCCGACGAGCGTGTTGCACACAGGGCCCCGATCGGGATCTGGTCGAGAACACTCGCCATCCGGTCCGGGAAGTTGGGATACGAAGAGATGCGCGGTGCATCGGCCAACTCGATCTGGATGGAGCACAGGGACCCCGGCAGATGGCTGGCGACCGCCTGCGCGATGGTTTTGACAATGTGGTCGAGCGGCTGGTCCTTGGCAACCAGTTCGAGGATGGCCTTGCGGTCCTGCTCGAGGCGTTCCGCCTGGCGGGCTGCACGGGCGGAGTTCTCGGCAGCGGCGCGCCCCTCCTGCGACTGCGCAAGCATCCTTTTCTCCTCGGTGATATCGATCATCGCGCCGGTCGCCCGCTTGGGCAGGCGTTCGCTGAGGTCGAAGCGCCAGACACTGCGGATCCATCGCACCGCGCCGCTGGGCAACATCACGCGGAATTCGTTCTGAACGGTTTCGCTGTGGGCGCGCGACGGGTCGGCGGCGGCACGGAGCGCAGCCAGATCCTCCGTGTGGACCATGGCGTCGAACTCTTCGACTGGCAGGTATCCTTTGTCCGCCGGAAGTTCGAGAATGGCCGCGGTGCCCTCGGAAATCGTCATGGTGGATCTCTCGAAGTTGGCTTCCCAGACACCAAAACGCGCGACTCTTTCGGCAAGGCTGAGCCTTCTCGATGTCTCTCCCAAGGCTTGTTCCGCGCGCAGACGCTCAATGGCGTTCCCTGCCAGTTGAGCGGCGGCGCGGGCCATCCGCAGCTCTTCAGAACGCGGTTTGGCGATATGCCGGTGGTACATGGCGAAGGTGCCGAGGACGTTGTTTCGCGAGCCGCAAATGGGTTGGCTCCAGCACGAGCGCAGCCCGTGACTGAGTACGAAGTCGCGCGCGTCCGCAAACCGGTAGTCCGTAGCAATGTCCTCGACCACGGTCGTTTCGTTTCGAAAAGCGGCTGTGCCGCATGCGCCTACGTCGGGGCCGATCGCCAGACCCCGGAGCGCCTGCAGGTAGACCTGAGGAAGGCTCGGTCCGGAGACCACCGAGAGGTACTGCCAGTGCTCTTCGTCCAGCAGCATGATCGTGCAGACTGCGCCGGGTGAGATGCGCTCGATCGCCAGGGTCAGGGTATTCAGCACTTCGTTGAGCGCAGCCCCGCTGGCGATCAATTCGAGCATCTTGCGCTCTTCCTCGATCACAAGCGACGAATTGGCGAGATCTTCTATCTCGCGCACGCTCTCGCCCAATCGGCGGCGCGTCGTAAGCAGAACGCTCGTCGAGGCCAGAGCGGCGACGAGGGACCCGGCGGCTATGATTTCAGGCCACATGTTTTCTGGCTGTCCCGGTCGCCGCAAAAAGGCGAGAGTGGTGGGTCCAACGACATTTTCCCTTCTAGTTCCCCTATCGGCCAAATGGGTGGCGATCTTTAGCGGATATCCAGGGGTTTTGCGTTTGGCACCCCGATCTATGCAAATCCAGGAATCGGTGCTCTTCTTCGCTGAATTCGCTAGCATATTGATTTGGGCGAGTGCTGAAAAAGGCAAATCAGCCGCCGATGAACGCCGATAAACGGGGATAGAACAATGCAAACGCCCTGTTTTCAATCGACGTTGGTCTGCGGCCCCGTTGGGTTGCAGAGTTTTTCGGCACCATGTCAGGGAGTGAAACCGACCATGAGACTGGCCACCGCGAAAATGGCTTTTTGCGCAGCGCTGCTATCGATATTGCCCGCCCCAGCCCCAATGCGCGCGGCGGCAGGAAGCGGAAAGACTTATGCCCTGGTCGTGGGTATCTCAAAATACCAGAAACTCCCCACGGAAGCCTGGCTGCAATATCCTGACGCCGATGCCAAAGCCTTGAGCCAGCACCTCGCCAGCCCACGCGGCGGAGGCGTCCCAGCCGACCAGATGCTTCTTTTGATCAACGAGCAGGCGACAACCGCCGCAGTCCGGGACGGCCTGAAGACCTTCCTGAAGACCCGCCCCGGCAGCAACGACACCGTGTTCATCCTGATCGCCGGCCACGGCACTGTCGATAACACCGGCGCCTACATCCTGACCTACGACAGCGATCCGCAAAACCTTGCCGGGACCGCACTTCCGATGGCCGAACTCCACTCGGTCGTCGAGGAGGCTCTGACGAAAGTCGGTCATGTCGTGCTTCTCGCAGACGTCTGCCGCGCGGCAACAATCGCAGGCCAAAAGACCACCACCCTCGGCGCCAGCGTCGCCGAGATCGGCGAAGCCCCTGGTGAAATGCTGGGCCTGATGGCCGCCCGGCCCAAGGAGCTTTCCCTTGAGGGTCCTGATTTCGGAACCGGCCATGGTGCTTTCACATGGTCCGTGCTACGCGGCCTCGAAGGTGCGGCCGACACAGACAAGGACGGATTCGTTACAGCCGGAGAACTGATCGACTTCGTGAGTACTGACGTGCCCAGCCTCACCCGCGACAAACAACACCCCCGGGATTTCGGCAATATGGAAAATTCCACCAAACTCGCGGACCTCTCCAAACCAGGCATCAACCTGCAGTAAA
>DATAZF010000255.1:0-3162 GCA_036272235.1 Bryobacteraceae bacterium
GACGATCCCGAGTCGAACCACACGTCGAGAATGTCGTTTTCCTTGCGCCACTTGTCTGTGCCGCACGAACACTTCGTGCCCGCAGGGAGCAATTCTTCCGCCGTGTGCTTGTACCAGGCGTCGGCGCCTTCTTTTTCAAACCACTTCACGACATTGCGCAACGCCGTAAAGTCTTCCAGCCGCTTGTTGCAGCCTTCGCAGTAGAAAACGATGATCGGCACGCCCCAGAAACGCTGGCGCGAAACGCACCAATCGGGCCGCTCGGCGATCATTTCGTACATGCGATCTTCGCCCCACGACGGAATCCACTTCACGCCGCGAATTTTCGATAGCGTCTCTTCGCGCAGCGTCTGCTTAGCGCCGTGCGCGACAGCATCCATGCGAATAAACCACTGCTCCGTCGCGCGAAAGATCACCGGGTTGTGGCAGCGCCAGCAATGCGGATAGCTGTGCTTGTAATTGTGGTGACCGAGCAGAGCCCCGCGATCGCCAAGCAACTTCACGACGATCGGATTCGCCGTAAAAACGTCTTTGCCTTTGTATTCCGGCAGACCTTCGGTGTAAACACCGCGATCGTTCAAGGGCGCGTAGACTTCGAGGCCATATTTCTGCCCGGTGTTGAAGTCGTCGACACCATGCCCCGGCGCGGTATGCACGATGCCGCTGCCTTGATCGAGAGTGACGTACGTCGCGAGCACACCCGGCACCTGAATCGGCAGAAACGGATGCTGAAATTTCATGCCCTCGAAATCGCGACCTTTAAATCGCGCAACCTCAACCGCTTCCTTGATGTCGCACTCCGCCTGCAGCGCCGCAACGCGATCGGCCGCGAGCAGCAATTTCCCGCGCGGCGTATCCACCACGACGTAATCGAAGTCCGGATGAAACGCGAGCCCGCGATTGTGCGGAATCGTCCACGGAGTCGTTGTCCAAATCACGCCGCTGACATCGGGCGCGATCTTCGCGGCTTCCCCAGTGCCGCCGCTGACCATCTGAAACTTCACCCAGATCGACGGGCTGTGATGATCTTCATACTCGACTTCCGCTTCCGCCAGCGCGGTCGCATCGTGAATGCACCAATACACCGGCTTGCTGCCACGAAAGACGTAGCCCTTCTCCATGAAATCGAGAAACGCCCCCGCGATGACGGCCTCATAGCCGAAATTCATCGTGAGATACGGATCGTTCCACCGCCCAAAAATCCCCAGCCGCTTAAAATCTTTCTTGTGCTGCTCGACGAAGCGCCCCGCGAATTCGCGACACTTCGCGCGAAATTCCGCCGGCGAAACCTTGTCCTTGCCGCCCAGCTCTTTTTCGACTTTGGTCTCGATCGGCAGTCCGTGGCAATCCCACCCGGGCACGTACGGCGCGTAGTGGCCCGCCATGCTCTTGGTCTTGACCACCAAATCTTTCAAAATCTTGTTCAGCCCGGTCCCAAGATGAATCTCGCCCGTCGGATACGGCGGCCCATCATGTAAAACGAACATCGGCTTGCCCTGCCGCGCCTCCAGAATGCGTTCGTAGAGGTTCGAGTCCTGCCACGCAACAAGCTGTTTCGGCTCGTTTTGCGGCAAGCTCGCCTTCATTGGAAATTCGGTTTTCGGCAGGTTAAGAGTTTTCTTCAGTTCAAGTGGCTCGGCCATGGAGCGAAAGATCGTTTCCCTTCTATACCCGTCATTTCCTTCGGATGCCCTCGGTGCTCGAAGAGGGGAAACATCGGAAACTCGCGTAATCACGTATGTTACAATGAAAGGCGTCCAGGCTGTAAGTCGGTACAGGTGCAACCAATCAGGAAGCGCCAGAATCGTAACTGAGACCGCCACCGAACTAGGGACAGTTGCGTCTATAAGGGCAGGGGTGAGTTAGGGGAACACGTGCCGAGCAACTTTATTGACCTCATACCGCCAGGAATGAACAAGCCGGACGGGACCGATCCCTCGGTTCACGAAGCGAAGCCCGTACCTGCCTCCGCGGTACCCAAATTCAACACGCCCCAACGTGTCGTAACCGATGGATTCTGGTCGAACCTCAAGCAATTTCTGACCGAAAAACCGATCAAGGTAAATCCGAATGTGCATTCGACCTTGATGCCGGACGAGTACGGCGGCGGATTCAGCGAGAACCTCAAAGACTTTTTCAAGTCGAAGCCCGTTCCCAAAGGGCCGATGAACAGCCGGCTGGCCGTCAACTGGGGCACGAATTTCGGCGGCTTCGGTTATCGCCTCAAGGAATTCTTCTCGCCAACGAAGCAGCCGCCTCTGCCGCCGGGCATTCAGCCGGTCAAAGTCAAAGACATCTGGACGAAGGACGAAAATTTTGGCTGGACGCAGATCATCGCGTTCTGCGCGCACCTCGCGGTCATCGCGCTGCTGGTTGTGCCACTCATCTGGTGGAAAGAACAGCCCGCAGTAGCGAAAAATAAATTGGATGTGACGCCGCTGGACATCTCGCCGTACATGGCCAAGCTGCCTGCAGGCGCTACGAAGGCCGGCGGAGGCGGTGGCGCGAACGATCACACTCTGACGCCGCCGAACAAGGGGCGCCCACCGAAGTTTAAGTGGACGCAGTTTACGCCGCCGCAAATCAAGATTCAGAATCCAAATCCGAAGCTGGCGATGGATCCATCGCTGCTCGGTCCGCCGGATTTGAAGGTGAATGGGCCGAACGGTTTGGGCGATCCCCTGGCCAATGCGCTTTCAGATTCGCTGGGTCACGGAAATGGAACGGGTATTGGCAGCGGCTCGGGCGGCGGTCTCGGTCCGGGTGAGGGCGGCGGCACCGGCGGCGGCGCGTTTCGCGCTGGCGTGAACGGCGTCGGCGTGCCGGTGTGCTTGTACTGCCCAATTCCGCAATATTCCGACGAAGCGCGCAAGGCTAAGTATCAGGGCACGGTCGTGCTGCAGGTGACGATCACGACGGACGGGCGCGCGGTGAACATTTCGGTCGTCAAAGGCCCGGGCCTCGGCTTGGAAGAGAAAGCGATCGAAGCCGTGAAGGGTTGGAAGTTCAAACCGGCCGTCGGACCGAGCGGCAAACCGGTTGCGACGATTGTGCCGATCGAAGTAACGTTCCGGCTGTACTAAACATTAAGTGAAGCGCCTTCGGCTTTCGCAACAGCTCCGGAGTCGAGCAACATGCCGTATGAATTCGCAGAGTGGGACG
>DATAZF010000256.1:0-28559 GCA_036272235.1 Bryobacteraceae bacterium
GGAGGTGCCGCGGCCGCAGGTTGCGCTTCAGCGGCAGGCGCACCCGCGCCGTCTTCGCTGATCCGGGCCACGACTGCGTTCACCTGAACCGTCTGACCTTCCTGAACCAGCAGCTCGCCCAGGGTCCCCGCGGCGGGTGAAGGAATTTCGGTATCGACTTTGTCGGTCGAAATCTCAAACAATGGCTCATCGCGTTCCACCTTGTCGCCCGGCTTCTTCAGCCATTTGGTCAAGGTTCCTTCCACGATGCTCTCGCCCATCTGGGGCATTACGACGTCAGTCATTAGTACGGATCTCCCACAAGTGCAGGATCTGCCTGCATCTCAAACTCAAAAACTCGTCCGAAGTGCCGGGCCAACGCGTCCTTCACAGCCGCGGCGTCGGCATGCACACCCAGTGCCTCCATCGAAGTCACCGGTTTCGCCAGACCGCACGGCACGATGTACTGGAAATAGCGCAGGTCGGTCGAGACGTTCAGCGCCCAACCGTGTGTCGAAACCCAGCGGCTGAGATGAACGCCGATGGCTGCGATTTTCGCGTCTCCCGTCCATACCCCTGTGAGTTTCGCGATTCGCCGCGCGGCGATTCCAAAGTCGGCCATTGTATCGATCAAAACCTGCTCGATCCCGCGCACAAACGCCCCGACGTCGCGCTTCCACTCGCGCAAGTCCATGACCGGCCACGCGACGATCTGGCCAGGCCCGTGGTATGTCACATCGCCGCCGCGGTCCGATTCATACAACTCGATTCCGGCGCGCCGCAGCGTTTCTTCCGGCGCAAGAAGATTTTCTTCGTGTCCGTTGCGCCCGATCGTCACCACGTGCGGATGCTCGACGAACAGCAAACGGTCCACGCCCGCGCCCTGCTTGCGCTCGGACGCGAGCCTCGACTGGATCCCAAACGCTTCGCCGTAGCTCATGCGTCCGAGATCCTGTACTACGCATTCACGCATTGATTGCCAGGCCGTATACGTTGTTGAACGCCTCGCCAACGGCTTCGTAGATCGTCGGATGCGCATGGATCGTGTGCATCATGGTCTCAACCGTGGCTTCGGCCTCCATGGCCGCGACAGCTTCCGAAATCAGCTCATAAGCCTGCGGGCCGATGATGTGAACGCCGAGGATCTCGCCGTACTTCTCGTCCGCCACAACCTTCACGAAGCCGTCGTGCGAGCCCAGAATTGTCGCTTTGCTGTTTCCGGCAAATGGGAATTTGCCGACTTTCACCTTGTATCCCGCGGCCTTCGCCTGGGCTTCCGTCAGTCCGACACTGCCGATGCCTGGCTCGGTATAGGTCGCGCCCGGAATGCGATTCCGGTTGATTGGGGTCACCGGCTTACCCGCAATTTTACCGACGGCCACCATGCCCTGCATCGAGGCCACGTGCGCCAGCTGGGGTGTTCCGGCGACCACATCGCCGATCGCATAGATACCGGGCTCAGCCGTCTGCTGGAATTCGTTGACTTTGATGAAGCCGCGGTCGACTTGCACCTTCGTGTTTTCCAGACCGATGTTGGCTGTGTTGGGAGCGCGTCCGACGGCGACGAGAAGCTTCTCGGCTTCCACATCTTCCACTTTGCCGTTCGCCAGCGTGACCTTCATCTTCACGCTCTTGCCGGTCTTCTCGACGTTGTCGCACTTCGCGCCCGTCTCGACCCGGATCTTCGCCTTCTTGAACACCCGCTCCAGTTCCTTCGAGACCTCTTCATCCTCGACCGGAACTATGCGCGGCAGCATTTCGAACAGGCTCACTTCCGAACCGAATCGGCGGAACATCGAAGCAAACTCGACTCCCACAGCGCCCGCTCCGATAATCATCAGGGACTTCGGCACTTGCGTGAGGTTCAGAACCTCGATGTTGGTGAGGATGAATTCCGCATCCGGCTTCAATCCCGGCAGCATGCGCGCTTCCGAGCCGGTGGCGATCAGGATGTTTTTGGTCTCGAGCGTCTGCGTTCCCTTTTCGCTCTTGACCTCGATCTGCTTTAGATCGCCCTTACTGGCCTTGATCGTTCCGTAACCGGGAATGACGTCGACTTTGTTCTTCTTCATGAGGAACTCGACGCCCTTGGCATGCTTCAGGACGATGCCGTTCTTGCGCTCAATCACTTTCGGATAATTGAGCACCGGTTTCTCAATAGTGATGCCTTCGTCGGTGGAATGATTGGCGAAACTCCAGAGCTCGGCGGTATGCAGGAGCGCCTTCGTCGGGATGCAGCCGACATGCAGGCAAGTGCCGCCCAACTTTCCATCTTTCTCGATAATCGCGGTTTTCAAACCATATTGACCCGCGCGCACCGCTGCCGAGTAGCCGCCGGGGCCGCTACCAATCACAATCAAATCGTATGTCACGTAACTCCTATTCTACATGGGCCGTCAAAAAGCTCTGAGCGCGCAAAACGGGCTACCATGGTTTCAGAAATGCCACGGATCTCTTTGGTTTCAGTGCTGTTTACGGTCGCGCTCGCGGCGCAGACGCCCCCGCCAAAGACAAATTTTCCGACTCCCGCGGCGCCGCCGGCCGCCAATCCGAGTCGTGACTTTCCTGTAGATTCGATCACTATCGAAGGCAATAAGATTCTTTCCGCGCCAGCCATCGTCACCGCTTCCGGATTGAAGCGCGGCGCGGTCGGTAACAGCGCCGTCTTTGACGCCGCGCGGGATCGCCTGCTCGCCAGCGGATACTTCGATTCCATCGCATATTCCTACAAGCCGGCGACCGCTGGCGGCGGTTACGACATCACGTTCGAGGTCCAGGAAATCAATATCCTGTATCCCATTCGGATCGACGGACTTTCCGCATCCGCCGACGAGATCACTGCTTTTCTGAAGACGCGCGATCCCCTTTTCATCGGGCGAATGCCTGGGACTCAGCAGGTCCTGCAGCGAACATCCAGCGAGATCGAGCAATATCTGACGACGAAAGGCCATCCCGAGCAGGTGGCAGCCAAAGTCATTGCCACGGCGCCGGAGCACTTCGAGATCGATTTCACGCCGATCAAAGGCCTCCCCGCTGTCTCGGCCGTCTCTTTCGAAGGCAGCAAGGTCATCTCCGCAATCGATCTGCACAACAAGATCTCCGAAGTCGCCTTTGGACAACCGTTCACGGACAACGGCTTTCGGACGCTGCTCCAAAACCAGATCGTTCCGCTTTATGAAGCCAAAGGCTACATGCGGGTCAACTTCCCCAGGATCACGACCGAGCCGTCGACGGACGTCACCGGCGTTGATGTCAAGGTAACGGTCGACGAGGGCGAGGAATACAAGCTCACACGCGTAGCGGTGTTCGGAAAATCGGACGACGAGAGCGCTCGCATTCTGAAGACTGCAAAGCTCCCGAAGTTGACGATCGCGAACTTCGAGGAGATCCGCCAGGCCGCCACCCGCGTACAGGATTCCATGCGCCATCAGGGCTATCTCGACGCGCGGGTCACGACCGACAAACAGGTGGATGAGGCGAAGAAGACCGTCGCGTTTTTCCTCGTCGTGGAAACCGGTCCGGCTTACACGTTCGGCAAGCTCAACGTCGGGGGCCTGGGACTCGACGGGGAGGCGGCGATTCGAAAGATGTGGAGCGTCAAGACCGGCGATTCCTTCCCTTCCGGTTATCCGGATTACTTCCTCGGCAGAGTCAAAGAAGAGGGGCTGTTCGACAACCTCGGCGGCACGAGCGCGAAGTCGGATATCAATCCGGATACTCATGTTGTCGACGTGACGCTCGACTTCAAGGGCGCGCCACAGAAGGCACGCGCCCGGAAGCAATACAACACTCCGTTTTGAGGAGTGTTCAGATCCTCATTTGAATCGCGCAGCCGACTGGTGGTCCTGGCAGCAATGCCGCGACGAGCCATACCGTGCTGATCGATACCTGACTTTACAAGGGCGGCTACATCAACCGTCGAGAGGACTTTGCATTGGCAGAACGATTGCCATCGCGACGGACATGGCAAAGAAAACATCCGCGGCCAAATCGAAGGGCAAGGCCAAAGTTCACAAAGTGATGAAGGAGTACAAGGAGGGGGACCTGAAATCCGGCAGCGGCAAGAAGGTCACGGGCCGCAAGCAGGCAATAGCCATTGCGCTGAACGAAGCGCGCGAATCGGGCGCGAAGATTCCAAAGAAAGCGGCGGCCAAAAAAGGAGCGCGCTGAACTTCTGGCAGAACAATTGCTGTCTGAGCTCTCGCGCAGCCGCGACCGGCTGTCGTTAAAAGGGGACAAGAAAATGTTCGATTGGTTACTGCCCGAGGATCATGCGATTTCCGTCATCAAGTCCGACCACGAGAGGCTGAAGGGCCTGTTCACGGATTTCGAGAATGCCGAGAACGCCACGGTCAGGAAGAAAGCCGTCAGCGACGCGTTGACCACCCTCAAGCTCCATGCGGCTATGGAGGAGGAAATTTTTTACCCGGCAGTTCGCCCGCACGTCGGCGTCGAGATGATGAACGAAGCGGACGAAGAGCACCACGTCGCCAGGCTTCTGATCGCCGAGATCGAAGCGGGGGCCGCCGACGAAGGGCATCTGCGCGCCAAGTTCGCCGTCCTGACTGAAAGCGTTCGCCACCACATCGATGAGGAAGAACAACAGGTGCTTCCCAAAGCACAGGAAATGAAGATCGATTTCGAAGCGCTCGGACGTCAAATGATCGCGCGGCGCGGCGAGTTGATGCGTACCGGAATTCCGGAAGACGCTGAGCACACAATGGTTGAAAAAACAGGGAAAAAGGCCGACACGCCCGCGAAACGGTCTGTAGCAGCCACAAAACGCAAGCGCGCGCCGGCGAGGAGGAAAGCCGCTGCTGGCTCAACAGCATCGAAACGCCGCGCCAGACGATAGCGTCGTGTTTCTGAAGTCCGCTGACTAATGTGAAGGCCTTGCGGGGGCGGCGGGCCAGACGCGGCTCTCGCCCCGTCTCCGGTGGTTGTTACTTCAGGGGCGGTTCGGGAACCATCTTCTTCAACTTCAGACGGTATTCCGGATACGTTGTTTCCGCGCCACCGCGCGTTGGCTCGTATGGCAGTCCCCAGCGCGCCGCGAACTCGTGAAGGAACGGATTCTGGCCCGGCAGATAGCTCGGCACCACACCTTTTGGCCGGATCACTTCCACCACCGGCTCGCAGGGCCACAGCCACGCCGTCTGCTCGCTGGTGTCGAACTCCATGTCCTCGCTCTTGATCAAAGGCTCTGTCATATAAACGGGATCCGTCACGATACTGACGTGCGTCATGTAATTCCCATGCCGAATGAAATGCTCCACCATCGTGGCCCTGTCGCTCTCCGGCAGGCCGTTGCGGCGCAGCCATCCAGTCTTGATGTGCGTCGTGTAAACCGTCAGCGTATCGCCTTCCCACTTGCCGGTCGAAAACCCCATCCACGTGTGCGGCGCATTCTTCGACGGATGCGGACGGCCATCCATCCAGATCGTCCGCGTCTGCTCGTAGGTGCTGATGTAGTTCTTGATCGCGATCACGTGCTGCGAATCCGGATCTTTCTCCTCCCACACGCGCAACGCCATCGGTCCGCGATAGATATAGGTCGAAAGGTGTACACGACACTGCTCCTCCGGCAGAGTGATGCGCGAAGGGTCCCAGCTGTCCCCGCGCAGCCGCGCGGCATCGTTTACCGGAATCCCGAGATAGTCGCCCAGTTCGGGACCCGGTCCGCGCTCCAGCTGGTCTTCATGCTGCCGGGCTACCCATTCGCCGGACAGGTTGACTTGCGCCAGCAGCGGCATACCCGCCACAACAACCAGCAAAGCCACCGCGATTTTCACTTGGTCTTCTCCGTGAGGCTCTTGTAAACCGTTTCGACAAACGCGTCGGCCGATTGCCGGCTGACGTCGTAAAGGCCGTCGTAATCCATCGTCGGCCGCGACGCCACAATCTGCTCGATCGTGCTTCCCTTCTTCACCATGGCGCGGATGCGATCGCGGATCACTGTAACCATGTCGCGATACTCCATCACATCGGCTTCGTCGCAGAGGCGCCCATGCCCCGGGATCACCATCGTGCCGCCTTCTTCGTGATGCGCCGGAATCGTCAAATCGAGGATACGATTCAGCGCGTCGAGCACTCCCTGGATCCCTCCGCCGCCCGGAAGATCAATGTTCGGGTAACCGGTGGTCATGAAGATATCGCCCGTGCTCACGACGTCGGAGCGCCGGAAATAGACCAGGCTGTCGCCATCCGTAATCGCAGCCGGTTGGTGCAGAACCTGGATGGATTCACCGTTGAAGTAAAATTCCTTCGGCTCATCGAAGAATGTATCGGTCGGCCACGCGAGCGATACACGCGCCGGCTTCCCGTTCACCGACGCGCTCATGCGGTCGAGAATCCCTTCATGTCCGACGATCTTGATCGCCTGTGATGCGGTCTGGCCGGGCGTGTTCACGATATTGACTACGGTCGAGGTACCACCTTCTTTGGAAAATGCCTCGTTGCCGCCCGTGTGGTCCTCGTGGACATCGGTATTTACTACATAACGAAGCTGCTTTTGGGAAAGCTTGCGGATTTCGGCGATCACCTGAGCGCTCATCGGGGCGAGGCCGGTATCAACCACAAGTACACCGTTATCGCCCAGTTGCAGCGTGATGTTCGCGCCCGCCCCCGCCAGCATGTAGATATTTCCCTGGACCGGAAGAACTTCGATCTTCGCGGTTTGTTGCGCCGCAAGTAATGGCGCAATCGCGAGGAGCAGCGAAAACCTGAGGGTCGTTACAGCAAACGTGTGGGGCAGATTGTGAATCCGCGGCCGATTGGGACTCGGCACGGGCTCTCCAGGTGCCACGGGATAGCGGGATTGACAATCCCGCGCAGGCTGGCAGCCTGCCCCACAATATTTGTGAAATTGCTCCGGGGTCGCCGGCGGTGCGGATTCGGCACTCATTTCGAGTGCCAGCATATCACTGAAACTACGGCTTTGCGTTGCTGCCGCTATAAGCCAACTGCTGCTTCACGTAGTCCCGCGGATACTGAATCTCGACCTTCTTCACGTTCCCCGCCCCGTCGAATTGCGCGACCAGATCCGGATTGATCCCGGCGAAATAAGTCGGCAGATTCAACTTTTTGTAACGCTCCACCACCTGATCCCGCTGCTTCGGATCGAAATGGACCCCATACTTATCGATCAACGCCTTGATCGCGTCGTAATCGCCTTCCGCCTTGATCCGCATCAACTCGGCAAGAAGCATCCCGACGCCCTCCCGCATCTTTTTGTAATCCTTCACGTAGACGTAGGTCTTGCCATTGCGATCTTCCATCGCAATCGCGCCGGTCTTGTCCATGATGTAGCGCCCGATCAACTGCCGGTCGCGCTCGTGGTCCTCTTCGACTGTGTCGCCCCTGGGGATGCGTCGAAGTTGCATCAGCATCTGCCGCCCCGCGTCGTCGTACATCAGCCGTCCAACCTCATCTGACGACACCAGCCCCAGCTCCTTCAATTTCGGATCGAAGATGTTCCACAACGCCATCAGATCCGCCCGTGCTTCTTCGAGAGTGGAGAAGTATTCCTTGAGGTACGACGTCGCCGGCTGCGTCAGCTTCGGACTCAGCTTGCCGGACCCGTGGCCGATCACTTCATGCATCTCGGTCAGCAGGTCGCTGGCTTCGATCTCATACTTTTTGGCGCGCGCGATGTCGGCCGGCGAGGCTCCGAATTCTTCAATCGACCCGAAACCGATCGCTTCGGTCATGGCGTGAGAACTGCCGAAAAACAGGAAACTCTTCGAACCGTACTTCGCGTGGATTTCGTCTTCGTTGGGCAGATTGTCGCCGATCGTGGTGACATGGAAATCGCCGGTCTCGATCGTCGTCTCGACGGCATTGGCGATGGGAGCTTTCACACCCTGCTTCTTGTAACGGGCGTCCCACGGCGCGCGGTCTTCGAAATACTGCGCGTTTTCCGTGATTTTCGCAATCGCCGCCGAAACCTTCGCGTCGGTGATCGACACAAAACTTTGCGACGTTCCTTTCGCCCCGCGGGCATCCCGATAGACTTCGATAAAGCCGTTGACGAAATCGACAGGGGCGTTGTTCTGAACCCAGTCTGTCCCAAACTGTAGCCAGTCCTTGAACTCGCCGGTCTGGTAGTAGCGAATGAGGTCTGAAATCACTTTGGCCTGCGCTGGATCGGCATACGCGCGTGCTTTGGTAAGAGCCTCGTTTGCTTTCCTGAGTTGTGCCGCGTAGAGTCCCGGTGGCAGGCGCCCATCCGGGGTGCCTGCGCGATAAACCTGCTCGGCGAGCTTGCCGTTTTCTTTCACCACCCGCGAATTCAGCCGGTAGCGCTCGGTGAAATTCTTCAGGTCCGCCAGCGAGACGTCGGAGTAGAAGTTGTTGGCACTGGCCTGGATGATGTCCTTGCCGCCTGCTGGACTCTTTGCCGTGATCAGCGGCTCGAAATCGGCATCGAACAACGACTGCGCGAGCGCATCCACTTCGGGTATGAGATCTTTGTGCCCGGCCTGTTCCAGCGCTTTTTTCAATTCATCGGCCGTAAACTTCGGCAGGATTTTCTGCGACGTCAGCTCGTTGTGGTTTCCCTTGTTGGCCCAGAAAAGTTTGGTGAACTCGACAATCCGTCCGTACAGAGCCGGATCGACCTTGCCACTGTTCGATGCCGGCGCGTCCCTGACAACCGCCTCGAGCAAGCGTTTCTGCCGAATTCCGAATCGCGAGAGCTGATCGTAAATAATCGGGTCGATGGCAATCGAGCTTTGATTCAGCCAGTAAGCGAGCGCCTGCTGCTGCGGCGTCAGCGCGTTGAAACTCTTCGCTTCAACCTGAATGAAGGCTGTCGTGTCGACGCGTTCCACCAACGGGGATTGGGCCTCGATCGAAACCGCGAAGACAAGACCCAGAGCTGCCGCATAACGGTTTTTCAGCAAAACGTGTTTCAGCACGAAGACGATTGTAGCGCCGGGAACGTTCGGACTCAGTGCTGAAAGAGAAGCCGCGAACTGCGCGAAGGCTGATGTTCGCCGCGCGCCGCCGGTTTCACGGGATTGCAGGCATCCTGATAGAACGCAAGCAGATCGGACTCATCAAACTCAATCGCTTTGGCGTACTGTTTGATGTAATTGGTATTGTAGATTCCGCCAGGCAAACGGCTGAAATCCCCGGATTCGATAGCTTCCAGCTGGCGGACGCTGAGTTTGGTGGACGCAGCAATGGCGCTGAGACTGATGCCCTTTCGTAACCGCCAGGCTTTTACACCTAAAATGCCAGTGTCGTTCATGAGTGCTTCAAGTACTAGTTCCAGAGGTACTGCAGTACTACCGACCACAGTTTATCATCGAAGATTCTTTGTTACAATCCGCACGGAAATGTTTTTTTCACATATTTTGCACATGCTTGCGGAGCCTTGCTGACAGCCCTAACAATGGATAACGCTCCGAACCCGACGGAAGTGATCGTTTGCGGGATTCGCTTCCGGAATCCGGTGCTCGCCGCTTCCGGCACGTTCGGCTACGGCATCGAGTTCGAGAAACTCCTCGATCTCAATCAGTTGGGTGGAATAGTTGTGAAAGGACTTTCAAAAGAGCCTATCTCAGGCAACCCGGCGCCGCGGCTCTGGGAAGCCCGCGCCGGGATGATGAACTCGGTTGGACTCCAAAATGTCGGGGTCCGGGCCTTCATTGCCGATAAACTCCCCGCGCTACGCGGTTATTCCACGCCAATCCTTGCCAATGTGTTCGGATATGCCGCGGGCGACTACCTGGAAGTTGTCCATGCCCTGAATGACGCCGAAGGTATCGCGGCTTATGAGCTCAACGTGTCGTGTCCAAACACGGAGCATGGCGGACTTGCGTTCGGAGTCGACGAATCCGCCCTGGCGCGTCTGGTCGCCGACGTCAGGAAAATCGCCGCGCGGCCGCTGATCGTAAAACTCTCTCCCAACGTGACGTCGATCGAGCCATTTGCGCGGATCGCCGAAGAGAACGGCGCCGACGCCCTCTCGCTCGTCAATACGTTCGTGGCGCTTGCAATCGATGCAAGGACGCGACGCGCCCGGATCGGCGCAGGCTACGGTGGTTTGTCCGGGCCGGCGATCAAACCGATTGCCCTCCGTATGGTCGAGCAGGCGGCTCGCGCCGTGAAAATTCCAGTCATCGGGATCGGCGGAATCGCCACTGGAGAAGATGCCGCGGAATTCCTGATCGCCGGCGCCTCTCTCGTTCAGGTAGGGACGGCCACTTTCTGGGATCCGTCGGCCACCGTGAACATCGCGCGGGAACTCAAAACCCTCTTGCCGGATCTGGGCGCTAAAACTGTTCGCGATCTGGTTGGAACATTGCGGAAGTAAAGCAAGTGAAACGCAAGATCGTCGGCTTCCGTCAGGACGACGCCGGCGACTGGGTTGCGGAACTCGAGTGTGGACACAGCCAGCACGTCCGCCATGAGCCGCCATGGACGCTGCGCCCCTGGGTCACTACCGAAGCAGGGCGGGCGTCATTTCTCGGCCGTGAGTTGATTTGCGCGAAGTGCCTTCGGCCGGAAAGTTGAAAAGGCCGGCGGCAAAGACCGCCGGCGGTACATCTGACGCCTCAGAGAACCGTCTCACCCGCCCGCGTGACGTCGTAGCCCGCGATCATTTCCAATTGCCGCCGGAACTTAGCCCGATTCAGAACCTCGAGGACAGCCTGCACGGACCTCTTTGTCAGGTCGCGCTTATGCAAAACCAGTTCAAACCGTTCCCCCGCGAGCGGAATAAAATCCAACCCGAACCGGCGGGCGGCGGATTGGGCGGCAATACAACAATCGGCGGTGTCCGACGCAACGGCCCAGGCCGCAGCCAGATGACCGGGCACGCTGGTTTCGCTTCCCTTCACTTTGGATGCGGTCATTCCCGCGCGTTCGAGCAGCGAATTGAAGAGGCGGCGGCTTCCTGAACCTTCATCGCGATTGACGAATCGCACGCGCGGATTCGCGAGGTCCGCGACGCTCCGGATCCCCCGCGGATTGCCCCGCTGCACGACGAAGCCCTCCTCCCACAATGCAAAGGTCACTACCGACCAGGAGCGCCCCCCGGCAATCGGATCGTTAAGATGACTGCCGGCGATATCGACCTTGCCCGCGCGCAGCCATTCGAGCGATCGCGCGCTGTTTGCGTTCGCGAGGATGATGTCGATTCCGGCTTCGCGCGTATGCCGGGCAAGGAGCGACAATGCCGGGTCGCATCCGGCAATCAACAACCGGTTCGAGTCTTCCGGCGCTCTTGCCATCGTCGCGCGGCCTGACGCACTGACGATGCCATCCGCCATCGGGAGCCACGCCGGAAACCTTGTCGGCGCGACGCCAATTGTTCTGCGACCCACCTGGCAAACCTGTACCGGCTCACCCGGGCCTAACGGCATTGCTTCGTCCAGCGGCTCGAACGGGCGAACCTCATTCGCCGGGCTTTCTTCTTCGATTGCAAACAGATCCTCAACGGAAGCCCCCAGCACTCTGGCGAGTTTGAGCGCCACGACGGTATTCGGCATGTAGGTGCCAGCTTCAATGGCGTAGATCGCCTGCCGTGTCACTCCCACTTGTGCGGCCAGATCGATGGCGGATATTCCGCGCGCTTTCCGCATCCCGGCCAGCCGGTTGAGCATATGACCACTATAGATGACAGCGTCATCTCTGAAGGCTTCTGTACTGCCACCGAATCCATCTGCGACCATGTTCAATTGGACCCAGACATTTCGCAGGAAACCATTCGCATATCCCGCAAAGGTACAGACCGGCTTCGTTCCGGCCACCCCTGGATCTTCCGCTCGGATGTCCTCGAAACCGGCGACGCCGAACCGGGCTCCATCGTGCGCGTCGTGGACTCCAGCCGCAAATTTCTCGGCCAGGCCCATTACAGCGCCGCCTCGCAGATCGCTCTCCGGATGCTCGACACTTCCGCGGCGCCCATTGATATCGCGGCGCGCATAGCCGCGGCTCAGCAGTTCCGCGAACAAGTGGTCACGGATTCGACTGCGTACCGGGTTGTTCACGCCGAAGCGGACTTCCTCCCGGCTCTCATCATTGATCGATATACGGACGATCGATACAAGGACGCTCGCTCCGGCGACGCTTTCGTCGTCCAGACGCTCAATCAGGGAATGGATCGTTCGACACCGGAGATTGTCGCCGCCCTGAACTCGCTGTTCTCGCCGTCCGCGATCGTTGCCCGAAATGACGCGGCAGTGCGGTCGCTGGAAGATCTTCCACGCGAGACCCGGCTGCTCGCCGGCGATCTGGCCGCGCCGGTTCACATTCGCATGAACGGTTTCCAGATGGAAGCCGATCTCCTGCACGGGCAGAAGACCGGCGTCTTTCTCGACCAGCGCGAAAACTATCTCGCGGCCGCACGCTATGCCACCGGCAATGCCCTCGACTGCTTCACCTCCACAGGGGGCTTTGCGCTGCACCTCGCACGCACCTGCACGCACGTCGAAGCCGTGGATTCGAGTACCCCCGCTCTCGCCACCGCGCAGCGCAATGCCGATGCCAACGGCATCTCAAATATCGAGTTTCGCGAGGCTGACGTGTTCGACCTGCTGTCGAGCTATGCCTCTGCCCGTCGCACTTTCGACACGATCGTTCTCGATCCTCCGGCCTTTGCGAAATCGCGCAACCAGATCGACGGCGCCTTGCGCGGATACAAGGACATAAACCTCCGTGCGCTCCGCTTGCTACCGCCGGGTGGGATCCTCGTGACCTGCTCGTGCTCGCACCACATCAGCGAAGCCATGCTGCTGGAAATTGCGGCGGACGCGTCGCTCGATGCCCGCCGTACCCTGCGCGTTCTCGAGCGCCGGACGCAGGCGCAGGATCACCCGATTCTTCTCACAGTCCCGGAAACGCTATACCTGAAGTGCCTGATCCTGCAGGTTGCCTGACCGTATCCACTCAAGAAGCGCTTCCGTCACGCCGCGCGGCTGCTCGACCGGCGCCATGTGACCGCAGTCGTCGATCACAACCAGCTTCGCGTGCGGAATCGCCGCCGCCATTTCCTCGTGCTGAGAAACGGGACTCCACCGGTCTTCCCTGCCGCACAAAACCAGCGTCGGACATTGAATTATCGGCAGCACTTCGCGCGCGTTCGGCCTGTCGAGCAGCGCTTTTTGCTGCCCCGCGAAGCTTTCAGGCGTCGACCGCATGACCATCTCCGTCAGCGCCGGAAGCAGTGACAAATGCCCGGGATGGAGCATCGGGGGCAGCCATTGCGCGGCCATCACGGCCATTCCCTCATTGCGCGCCAGATCCACGAGAGCGCCGCGCTTCGCTTCTTCAGCCGGGCCGCGTGGATGAATCCCCGTGTCGAGAAGCGCCAGCCGTTCCACTCGCTCGCGCGCTCGCCTTACAATTTCGAGGGCCACTCGGGCACCCATCGAGTGTCCAGCGAGGGAAAATCGCATCGGTGCGGCGGCCAGAACCACCTCCGCCATCGCAGTAATCGAACTCAGGTTTCGGAAATCGGGGATTATGACGTCCGCGCATTCGCGCAGTGCCGCCGACTGATCGCGCCAGACGAATTCGTCGCACAGCAGTCCCGGTAGCAGGAAAATCGTCGGCGGCACTACTTGTCCGTAAGCGCCGCCACGCCCGGCAGATTAATTCCCGACAGAAACTCGAGGGAAGCGCCGCCGCCTGTCGAGATGTGGCTGATCTTGTCGGAAACCCCGGCGCTCTTGATCGCCTTTTCGGAATCGCCGCCGCCGACCACGGAAATCGCGCCGGAATCCGCGACCGCCAGCGCGAGAGCTACGGTGCCCCGGTCGAACGGAGGCTTCTCGAAGACCCCCATCGGTCCGTTCCAGATGATCGTTTTCGCGCCCCGAATGATTCCGGAATATTCCGCGATCGTCTTCTCGCCAATGTCGAGCCCCATCTTGCCGTCCGGAATTTTCACTACCGTCTCGTGTTCCGCGCCTTCCTTCAACTCGGACGCGACCACATGATCGACCGGGAGCACCAGCTTTCCGCCAAACTCTTTCAGTAAAGTCTTCGCGAGATCGAGCTTGTCGTCTTCGACCAGCGATTTTCCTACAGGCTCGCCCTGCGATTTCAAAAACGTATATGCCATCGCGCCGCCGATCAGGACCTTATCGACAACCTTCGAGAGGTTCTCGATAACTTCGATCTTGTCCGAAACCTTCGCGCCGCCGAGAATTGCCACGCACGGCCGTGCCGGATTCGTCGTGGCCATCGTCATGTACTTCAGTTCCTGATCCATCAGAAGCCCTGCCGCGGACTGCTTCACGAACCGGATCATTCCCACAGTCGACGCATGCGCGCGGTGCGCCGATCCGAAGGCATCGTTGACATAAACATCGCAGAGCTTCGCGAGCTTCGCGGAGAAACCGGAGTCGTTCGCTTCTTCCTCAGGGTGGTAGCGCAGGTTTTCGAGCAGCAGTACTTCACCCGGTTTCGGAAGCATGGCTTCGACCGCCGGTCCCACGCAATCCGGCGCCAGACTGACCGGCTTGCCAAGAAGCTGTTCCAGCCGCACGGCAATCGGTTTCATGCTCATTTCCGGATTCGGCTTACCTTTGGGACGCCCGAGATGCGACGCGAGAATGACGGCCGCGCCCTGCTCGAGAGCATATTGAATAGTCGGCAGGGATGCGCGGATGCGCTTGTCGCTCGTGATCTCCTGCCCGCCATTCGCCAGCGGGACATTAAAATCCACGCGAATAAAAACGCGCTTTCCTTTGAGATCAAGATCCCGGATCGACAGTTTGCCCATTTGCAATCGAGCTTAGCAAAGCCGAATTTCACCAACGCTGCGTGGGGAGCAGGTGGCAAGCTGCGCGGAATTGGCAATCCCTCCATTCCGGCGAAGCACAAGCCACAGGCCGGGAAGAAGGTTACAAAGAATTCTGCGGGTAGTAATACATTACTCGTCGGCTTCGCCGGCAAACTCAACCGAGCTCCGCACGTCGGCTTTCTGGAAGTTCTTATTCGACGCGCTGAAGGCAATCGTGCGCGCGTATAGAAACAGCACACGCAATTTCATCTCGCCCCCAACCTCAACCGGAAACCACACGTCCTTATCGAACCGCTTGTACGTGATCTTCGCACCGATCTGCCTGACGTTGGTACCGAGCGCGATCGTCACCGCCGCCGGCACTTTCCCCAGCCACGCCGACGTCACCAGTACAGGCTGATATTCGTTGCGCTCGATCAGCGCCTCCCCAGCCCACTCGTCCTCCAACGAGTGAAAAGAAATGCGGAACACGTCGTAATCCCGGTAGCGTTCCTCGCCCTCGTACTTAAACTTGTACTTCGCGAGGTTCTTCGATTCCAGCGGAAACCAGTACATCATCCCGCCCAGACTGTCGCGCCGCCACAGAAGGTCGCGCGCCAGCGAGTCGGTAAATGCGCCGTCGATATCCGAATCTTTTTGTCGAAACCCCGCCTCCGAGTAATTCACCACATGCGTACCCTGCTGGATCTTTCCCTCAACCTTGACCAGCTTTCTCTTCGCCCCCTTCCCGGTGGGCGCGACCGTATACTGCCGGCTTTCTTCCCTCGCCAGTTTGCCGTTGGCCCGTTTCAGCCGGATGAACACCTGCTGGTCGTACACCCATGCCGCCCTCGCGGCCGTCGCGCGGTCAACGTTCTCCGCAACGCGCCGCATAATTTCGGTGGCGTCGTGTGTCTCGGCGAACGCAAGCGGAGCAAAAAGAAGCAGGAGCGAAAGACGCATCATGGCTACTCCTTTTTCGTCTTCCCGGATTTCTTCTCATCTTTCGGCAGGTTGATCTCCGGGATTCCCATGTTGCCGCTCAGCTTGCCGATATCGTCCATATTCAGCACGCCTTCAATAAACACGACCGTCAGTTCCTTCGGTTCGGCCGATATGATCGCGAGCCCCCCGAGCTGGCCGTTCGCCAGCGGCAACAGGTAGATCTCGCTCGTTTCGTCTGTTTCCTTCACGTCGACGATCTTGTTCCAGCGCGGCGATTTCAGATAAGCCCGCAAGGGCGCCAGATCGGCCTCTTTGTACTGGCCGGATTTCGCGAATTCAAAGCTGCGGATGTAAATCCCTTTCAGGTTCTTCACCACATCTTTGACGTCCTTGTCGTCGCCCAGAAAGGCGCTCGCCAGCTTCAACGTGTTGCCGTCAAGAGTGATGTTAGTCGACTCCGTGGCATTCGCCCCGAGTTTGTCGAGCACCTTGAAATCGAACCCTTGTTGCGCGAACGCGGTAACCGCGGCAGCGGCCAGGATTAATACCTTGTTCATAATTTGGCCCTCGTTCCCTGACGGATCTTTCCTCTGGCCTGCTTCAACTGCACTCGCGTGATCGACAGAGCCACCATCAACTGATCTTTCGCTTCGATTCCGCGCTGCCGCTGCTTGTACTCGTGAAGGCCGGGCGGGATCATCAAGGCGACAATCAGCCCCGCCGCCATCGCCAGCGTCAGAGGCATTCCCCGGAACGGCACCACCACTGCTCTTTCCGCCGCTGCCGTCTTCGCAAGCACGCGCGCCGCGAAACCTTCCGGCGCCGGCTCCCGCCGCAGCGCGGACCGCAGATCGCCTTCGAAGCTCATCCGCACACCGCCTGTTTCGTCAATCTCCCCCGCAGCACCGCGAGTGAGCGATGCAAATGACTCTTGACCGTGCTGATTGGCATATTCAACATCCCCGCGATATCCGATGGATCGAGGTCTTCCTGATAGCGCAGCAGGACAACCATGCGCGCGCTCTCGGGCAAGTCGCCCACGAGGCGCCGCAGACGTTCGTTCAAAAATGGATCGGCATTGCGGCTCTCGCTCGCGGGCTCGGGAACATCCTCAAGCGCGATCCGCGGACGCAGCCGGCGCTTGCGCGCCTCGTCGATACATCGATGGCAGATTGCGCGCCGCAGCCAGCTCGCGGCATGCGCCGGACTCTCGATCTGCCGAATCTGTTTATAGAGCTGCAGGAAGACGTCCTGCGCGAGTTCTTCCGCCCCTTCGCGATCCCGCAGGAAACGCACCGCGAGGCTGAACACCAGGGACTGGTTATCAGCGACGGTCCGGGCGAAATCGATTGCCACATCCCCTATTACGGATCACGCGGCGGGGCGACTGCAAGCATGTTGCGTTTCCGAAAGATGATCGTGCGGCGTCGGATTGGCAATCCGCAAGATCTTGAGAGCGACCCGTGGAGGCCCATTACCGATCGGCCCTGCAAGAAGCGAATTGGACCATACGGTAAAGCCTCAGGACCTGGTACACCACTTCCCGCCGACGGCTCCCTCGCGGCTGCGGAAAGGCTCCATACAGTGACCGCAATTGTGAAACGGGGTATTTAGACGGCGTTTTCCGCCTTGCGCTTTCCCGTCCCCTGGCATTGCGGACAATGGCCCGTACCGGCGCAGTTGAAACACTGTCCCCCATTGCTGGTTCCCTTGCACTCAGTGCATTGACCCGACCCGCCGCAAACGTCGCACTTCACGCGCACTTCATCCATGCCGGCAGTGCCAGCACGCCGGGGACCGTTTGTTACGATACCGGCAGAGACATGCCCATTTACGAATACCGCTGCCGCCAGTGCGCCAACGAATTCGAGCTCCTGATATTGAAGAATTCCCCGACTCCGGCTTGCACCGCCTGCCAGAGCGAGGATATCGAGCAACTGCTTTCCGGCTTCGCCCTGAGCTCGGACGGAATCAGCAAAGCCCGCCTTAAAGCCGCTCGTCGCCAGTTAGCGGCCAGCAGCCAGGTCAAAGATCAGAAAGTCGCCGAGCGCGAATACTTCCAGAAAGAACAGAAAGAACACAGCGGCGGCTGAAGGGCGAGCGCCGGTTCACCCGCGATCGAGCGCCTCGTAGATCCGGATCTGTTGCAAAATTCTGTAAAACGTCCAGGCCGCCAGCAGCCCCAGAGCAGCCTGATCCGCCAATACTGCGTCAGCGCCGGCGCCCCGCGCCACGCCCCAGACGATCGTGCCGGCGACAAGCATCGTTGCATTGACCTTCGTATGCGCCGCAATTACAGGCACGGTTGAAAAACCGCGCGCCGCGGCAATCAGCAGCCAGAGAATATCAACCGACAGAAACGCCACGGTAATCAACACAAAAGGCGACACGCCGCCGGCAAGCCGCAAATGCGTGCTCATCACCGTCGTCATGGCCGCACCAATCATGAATTGCGCCAGACCCGCGAGGAAGTCCAACGGATAACTGCGCCGAGGATAGTCCGTCGCGGCCTCCGGCTGCATAAAGACCTTCTCGTAATAGAGTCCGGAAATCAGGAAGAGCCGCGACAACAACAGCAGCACGACTGCCAAGCGCAGGACCTCGAGCCGAACCTGCCAGTTATGAAATCCTGCCTCGAAAGCATGCCGCAGCACGAGGCCCATCGGCTCGCGCATAACGGTCGCGGTGGCCCCGTAAAGCCAGAACGCGCTGCGCTGCAGGTCCGGTAATTTCCGAATGGGGCGCGCCGCTTGCGGAGAGGACACTGGCCTAGTCTACGACAGGACGGCCGAGCCCCGAAGCAGCTCGCAGACCCGGCGCGCGGCATTGTGCGAAGCCGTCTTCTTCGATGAACCCTCGGCGGACGCGACGTATTCCTTCCCGACGCGGGCTTCCACCGTGAACGTGCGCGCATGCCCCGGCCCGTTCTCGCCCATCAGGAAATAGAGCGGCCGCGGCAGCTTCCGGTCGCGGCTCAGACGCTCCAGCTCCGCGCGGAAATCATGCGGCGGGCCGCTTCCCGCAAGCTCGGCCAGCTCTTCATCGGGCGGCAGCGCGTAATGGGCGAGAAGCTCCCGCGCGGCATTCATACCGCCATCCAGATAAACAGCCGCCAGCACGGCCTCGAAGGCGTTTACCAGAAGACGCTGTTTGGTGCGGCCCCCGGCAGTTTCCTCGCCGCGCCCCAGCTGAAGGTATCGTCCCAGTTCCAGCTTGTGCGCCACAGCCAGCAAATGAGTGGCACTCACGAGGTGGTTCTTGAGCAGCGATAGTTGCCCCTCGCTGAAGCCCGTGAAGCGATTGAACAACGACTCACTCACGAGGAGGCCGAGGATCGCGTCTCCCAGGAATTCCAGCCTCTCGTTGTCCGCCGGAAGCTCGACCGATGCGACCGGCTGCAGCTCATTCGCACTGGAACTATGCGTCACCGCACGCGCCAGCAGCGGACGGTCCCGGAAATAATAGCCGAGAGTCTGCTCGAGCTCGTCCAGACTGGATTGCATCCGCATCATGGCAGGCCGGCTCTTTTCAGGGACGACCTGCGGCAAACGCAGTTATTTCGCGGCTGCCGGACCTTTCGCCTGCACGGCGCGCACCCGGTCCGCCTGGGCGATACTCTTGATCTGCGCCGGCGCGTCCGGCGAGTTCATCACTTTTTCGAAATAGGTGATCGCCTCATCCGGCTTCTTCGCAGCGAGGAGCGCCCGGCCTGCCCGAATCATCAGCACGGGATCGGGATTGGCGGCTATGCCCTTCTCAAAATCCGTGACAGCCTCATCCGTCTTCTTTCTCGTCAAAGCATCAGTACCCAGAGCCTGCCACGAAAGCGATTCAGAGGATTTTTTCCGCCTGTCCCACTGCTCGTCGTTCAAATTGGCATAGAGTTGCGGTTTGCCCCCGTTTTCCAACTGGTCGAGCGCGTCATGCGCATACTTGTCGGCGCGGGTCAGCTTTTCTTCTTTATCGAGGTCGGTCTCGCGGGTGGTTGCCGCAGTCACGTTGGCCAGCAGGTTATCCGCTTCGAAATTCTTCGGATCGGCAGCCAGTGATTGCTCGCCGTAGACGATCGCCTTTGCGTTGTCGCCCTTCTGCTGGTAGGCTTCCGCTTCCAGTTCGAGCGCGAAACTTTTGAAGACGGTATCGGCATATTTGGTCACAAGCGCGTCGACCGCCTTGATCATATCGTCCGGCGTCTTCGTCTGCGCCTGAATTACTTCGTTGACCGCTTCGGCTTCCGCTTTCGTCTTCGGGCCGAATGCGTTACCGGAGGCCTTCTTTACCGGGGCCTGGGCCGCCGGCGGCGCCTGGGCCAATACCAGTCCTGTTGTGGCCAGAGCGGAAAGCAGACAGATCGTGAGCTGGGCTGTACGTCTCATAAATGAAATCTCCTGAGTTATTTCGGAATGTTTTGCGACTCGGTTTGAGCGGCCTTGTGCGCCGCCTCCGAAGCGCCCTTCACACCAAGCGCTTCCTGATAAAATTTCGCTGCCCTCTCGGGATCACTGGCAGCCCTGGAGAGCCGCGCCAGATACACCAGAGTCCATGCTTTGGTCTGGTCGTCGGGCGCTGCCTCGAGAGTTTTTTCAAACAACTTGACGGCGGCGTCGGGTTGCTTCTGCAGCGCCGCGATACGCGCGAGTCCGTACCACGCCTGAGCATGCTCGACGGCGCTGCCGGTCTCTTGAAGCGACTTCAGGTAAAGCTCTTTGGCCTGGTCCAGACTGCGATTGGTATACAGATCCTCGGCTTTTTCGAGCGTCTTCCCGGATGGCGAGAGCTTCGGCTCGGGAGCGGCCACCGTGACCTGTTTACCCAATCGGACCAGCGGCGCGGCATCGAACTTGATGTCGCCGATGCGGTTGCTTTCCCGTTTGAGATCGATGCCTGCCACCATCTCTTCAAAGTAATACCGCAGCCCCTGCTCCTGTTTTTCGAATACCGGAAGCTGTTCGGCGAAATACGGAGTCATAATGTAACCCTGCCGTGCGGCCTGATCGACTTCCCCGCGATTTTTGTCCAGACGGCTTTCTACGGCCTTGATCAGACTCTCGTTCGAAAGCAACACGAAATCCGTCTTGTAGTTGGGTTCCAGAGGCGCGAGCTGGGCGAAATCGATCAGCGACCGCTTCTGATCTAGTTCGACCCCGAACTTGATCACAATGGGATCGATTTCAAAATGCAGGTAAGCGTGCCGGATGTCGAAAAGTCGCGCCTTCTCCGACGCTGTCACGATAACGAAAGCGTCGTCGCCATAGTTTCGCGTCTGCACCTGTTCCGGCGCGGCCAGCAGGTCGATGAAGACCTGAAATCTTCGCCCCAGATACCCGCCCGCCGGAACCCGCAGATAGCCGTCAACCCCGGTTGTCGTCGTCAGCAGCGGAGTGTGGTACTTCTCCATCTCTTTTTCATAAGCAGGCTGCGAACGGTTCCAGAGCTCGGCGAGATTCGCCTGCTTGTAAAAGTCGACGAGGAGGGGCGTAAAGCCGGAAAGCGCCATGGCGTCGGGAGGCACATCCACATCGCGCGTCCGCCACGCAAAATCCGGCGGCCCGGTCACCGAAAGCGCGTAGGAGATGTACTCCGACAGGTCCTGCACACCGTTTTTCAGCATGTGCTTGCGGTAATAGGCCTTCAACGCCGGCAATACCGCAATATTCTGTTTGGCGAGGTACTCGCGCAGCTGGGCGCGCAGGGGATTGTTATCGGGAAGGGAGACTCCCTCGTCGTACCCGGCGGCATTGGCCGCGGCAAGGACCGCAAAGAGGTTCTCGCTCGTGCCCAACTGCAGGTTTTCCGCGCCGTAGAGCCCGCTCAGGCTCAACAACCAAATTCCGGCAACAGACAGTATGCGCTTCAAAACTTAATTATAAGTCGCGTCTCGCGAACTCCCTCGGTCCTGTGTTGATTCTGCGCTAGTTTACCATTGCAGTCGTGAGCCCGCAGCCCCGAATCCTGATGGTTTCTTCAGAAGCCAGCCCGTGGGCGAAGAGCGGCGGACTTGCCGATGTCCTCGGAGCTCTTCCGGCCGCTCTCGGAGAACTGGGGCACCCGATCGCAACCGTAATTCCCCGCTATATGGAAGCAAGGAATGCCCCTTCCTCACTGGTGATTCAGGATTTACCCATCTTCCTCAACAACCGAACTTACAACGCAGCGATCTGGGAGATGCCCTCCAACGGCACGGTTCTATATTTCGTGGATCAACCCGAGCTATTCGACCGGCCCGGCCTTTACGGAGACGGCGCCGGAGATTTCCCGGACAACCACCTTCGCTTCGCCCTGCTTTCGAAGGCCGCTATCGAAATCTCCCGCCGGCTGTTCCCGGCGGATATCATCCACTGTCATGACTGGCAGGCCTCCCTCATTCCTGCCTTTCTACGTGACCCGCGGACCGCCGACCCGGGCGTTCTCGGCACCCGCACTCTGCTCACAATCCACAATCTCGGCTATCAGGGCCTTTTCGATCGCACAACCCTGAGCCAGATCGGGTTACCCGCCGAATTCGACAATCCCGCCGGCATCGAGTTTTGGGGCCAGATCAACTTCCTGAAAGCCGGCATTGTCTTCGCCGACGCACTGAGCACTGTCAGCCGCAGGTACTCCGAGGAAATCCAAACGCCGGAATTCGGATTCGGGCTGGATGGGCTTTTGCGGGAGCGCCGCGACGTTCTCCACGGCATCCTGAACGGCGCGGACTACAGCCGCTGGAATCCTGCGACAGATCCTCATATTCCGGCACAGTATTCCATCGCCGATCTCAGCGGGAAGCAGATCTGCAAGCGCGAGCTCCTGCGCGAAATGGATCTTCCGGCCGACGGAATAGACCGTCCGCTAATTGGCGTCGTCTCCCGTTTCGCCGCGCAAAAGGGATTCGATTTGATCGGCGAAGCGGCGCCCGAATTGTTCGCGCGCAGTGTCTGTCTGGCGGTTCTCGGCAACGGCGAAGCGGAATGGGAGAGCCTTTTCCTTTCTCTGCAAGCCCGGTTTCCCCGGAGCATCTCGGTAAAAATCGGCTATGACGACGCTCTCGCACACCGCATCGAAGCCGGCAGCGATATGTTTCTCATGCCCAGCCGCTACGAACCGTGCGGACTCAACCAGATGTATAGTCTGCGCTACGGCACTATCCCGATCGTTCGCGCGACCGGTGGTTTGGACGACACGATCGTCGCCGCGCCACATCCGGAATCCACCGGTTTCAAGTTCCATGATTACAATGGAAAAGCGCTTCTCGATGCCGTTGGTCTGGCTTGCACGACCTGGACCGACCGGAAAGCGTGGGCCGCCATGATGATGCGAGGCATGGGGCACGACTTTTCATGGAAAACTTCGGCGGCGGAGTACTCGCGGTTGTACCGCCGGATTGCATCTTTTGACGCAGCAGCTGAATCTGATCTTCAGGACGAGGGATAAATGGCAGGAGCAAACACACTCAACTTTACCGACGCCGGCTGGGACACGGAAGTCCTGAAATCGACTGAGCCAGTGCTCGTGGATTTCTGGGCTTCATGGTGCGGCCCATGCCGGCAGATGACGCCGATCATCGATCAGCTTGCCGACGAATATCACGGCAAAGCCAAAATCGGCAAACTGAACGTCGACGAGCAGGGCCAGACGGCCATGCGCTACCAGGTTCGCGGAATTCCGACTCTGCTGCTGTTCAAAGGCGGCCAGCTGGTTGCAACCAAAGTCGGCGCCACTGGCAAGGGCGACGTCCAGAAGATGCTGGACGATCACATGGCCTGATCAGATTCGCATCTGGAGCGGTTGGCAATCTGATGCCACGTAGTTTTTCAACACCCCCTACGGGACGTGGTTAAGACTCTCTTCGAGGCGCGGCGGGTATGTACGATGGTGGGACAGGCTGACGCCTGTCGACGGGGTATTGAAAACCCAGGCTGAAACCTGTTCCACCATCGTAACTTTGCATCGCTTTTTCCGCAGCCTCTTCATCCCAGACACTCGGTCTCAAAAACCTGCGTGGCATCAGGCTGGCACTCCGCCTCGACTGTGAGGCGGAAGCGCCCCACAACTTCAAACATTCACCCAGGCCTGCGCCCGCGAACTCCCGATCACCGCATCGAGAATCTCGAGCTGTCGTAATCCATCCACAAAAGTCGGATACTCCACCGCCGCTCCACGATCCTCCACGGTGCGGTAAAACCGCCGGAAGACCTGCTTGAAGGTGTCGTCATACCCTTCGCTGTGGCCGCCAGGCAAATCCGCATACGGCCGCGCCTTCTCAGCCAGCAGCACCGGGTCCTTCACCACTACCCGGTTAGCTTCGTTGCGCTGCCCGATCCAAAGTTCATCAGGTTGCTCGCCGTTCCAGGCAACCGAGCCTTTCGTCCCATAGATTTCCACGAATAGCCTGTTCTTCCGCCCGGCCGAAACCTGGCTCACCGTAACTGCCCCGCGCGCTGTATCGCCGAGCCGGAAAATCATGGACCCGAAATCTTCCGTGACGACCGCCGTTTCCGTGTACTCGGAAGGCGCGGCCGTCTTGCCGGAAAACGTTTCCACAGAGCCGACCGGCTTCCGGCGTGTTTTGTGGAATATCTGCAGATCCGCGCAGAGGGCGGAGATCCGCAGTCCGGTCACATGCTCCACCATGTCGCACCAATGCGTGCCGATGTCGGCAAACGCGCGCGAGGGCCCGGTCTCGACACGCCAGTTCCAGTCCGTCTCGAACAGCAGCCAATCCTGCGAGTACGTGCCCTGTGCGACCAGAATTTCTCCCAGCTCACCGTTCTCGCACATGCGCCGCATATTCTGCACCTGCGGATAGTAACGCAAATTGTGAAATGTGCAGTTCGCGAGATTCTTCTCCTTTGCCAGTCGCACCATCTCCCGCGCCTCGGCCACTGAGTTCGCCAGAGGCTTTTCACAAAGGACGTGCTTTCCCGCTTTAAGCGCGGCTACCGTCATTTCGAAATGGAGCGAATTCGGCGTGCAAATATGAACAGCCTCGATTTCCGGATCCGCCAGAAATTCCCTGTAATCGCCCGTGGCGCGCTCCACCCAAACCTCATCCGCGAACTTGCGCGCCTGCGCCGCCGTGCGAGCCGCGATGCCCGCCACCTCGACATTGCCGAGACGGCGAACGCCCTCGGTGTGGACCCTCCCCATGAACCCCGTGCCAAAAATAGCCGTCTTGATTTTTTTCATGAGACTTTTTCCAGGAAATCGACGCCAAAAGGTTTTTTTCCAGCATCCCGCGAAATCATGTGCGAAATAAGCCCGTCGCGCGCAACTCGCGACGGAGAGCACAACTAATGTATCGCGGCCGGGGGATGCAACCGCAGTGATCACGGCCATCGGCAATAACCGCATAGCGGCGCGGTCGCACGAAGGTTTATAGTGGTTTCGAGTACCCCATTCATGGTCGTCAAAATTCGCTTCGGGCGTGGACCTGTCGTGTCAGGCCGCCCGGGCAAGAACAGCCGCATGGCGACCCTCGCGGCCAGCATCCTGACGCTGTTCTCTCTCGGTTGTGCTTCGCTCGCCATGTGGCGTATCGGCACGGATCTGGAGTGGGCTGGTGACTTTGTATTCCCCTCCGGGTTGTTTTCTCACTGGCAGGTCTGGGCCGGCGCCGCGTTCGGCATTCAATACCTGGGCTGGAAACTGACGCGCTATGCGAAGCGGGCGGACCCACCGGCGGATGCGGAGCCTGGTAAGTCTTCTGAAGCCGCGCGCGTCATCGCCAATGTTTAGCCGCCGCCTCGCTGCTCGGCGCCAACATTCGGCGGTCGTCACCATGTTGTGTTTCCGGGTGCGTACCAGGGACGCTCAGACCCGCCGGTTTTCCGCCAGTCTGCGTTAGTCTCCACTTTCGTGCCGCACACCCCTCGGGTTAGTGCGCTGTCGCGCCTGATATCCTACACGCATAGAGTCGGGCTCCCCCCATGCGTTACGACACAAGGTTCCGTAGCAGTGCCTCTCTCTTCAACTGGTCATTTCCAACCGGCGTAAAGTGGCTTGTCATCTCGAACGTCACTATTTACCTGATTTATTTCTTCGGGGCCAGGTGGGTGGGCGATGGTCCGTTTATTCCGCTCAAGCTGATTCCCGCGATGGTGATGCACCTCGCGCTCTGGCAGCTTGTCACGTATCTGTTTCTGCACAGCCTGAGCAGCTTTTCGCACATCCTTTTCAATATGCTCACTCTCTGGATGTTCGGCGCTCCCATTGAAGAGACGTGGGGAACGAAGCGATTCCTGCAGTACTACTTCATCTGCGGCATCGGCGCGGGTATCTGCGTGGTCATCGTCGACATGCTTACGGGCAACCAGTATCAGGCAACAATCGGCGCATCCGGCGCCATTTACGGGCTCCTGCTGGCTTTCGGGATGTTGTTCCCGAATCAGACCGTGCTGATGAGCTTTCTGTTTCCGATCAAGGCCAAATACATGGTCATGATCTTCGGGGCCATCGCTTTTCTGAGCTCGTTCCAGGGTGGAAGCACTGTGAGCAACCTTGCCCATCTGGGCGGGATGATCTTCGGATTTGCGTATATGAAATCTCAGTTTGGGACCCGTATCGCCGCCACCAGCTTCAATTTCGATTTCCAGCAGCGCTGGAAAGAATACAAGCTGCAGCGCGCCCGAAAGAAGTTCAAGGTCTATTTGAAAAAGCACGGGACGGACCGCGATCCGTGGGTCAATTAGCGGAACAACATTCGCGGGGAAACCTCGGCATTGCCAGGCCCGTCTTCTGTATCGTCGATCTTTCGTATTATTGAACTGAAAGTGTGCGTGTATGAAAACGTGGATGACTCGCCGGAAAATCTGGATCATGGGTGCCGCGGCGGCACTGACCTTTTTGGTCGGCGTCTGGGCGCAGGATGGTCCCGAGCCCGGGAGTCAGACGGTCGCACGGCCGCGCAAAAAGCCGGCGAGCGATAATACCGGAACCGCCGGCACTCCAGACAGCGATCTTCCGAAAATCCCGTCGAAGCTTAGTCCGAAAGCGACGAAAGGCGAGGAAGGCAACACGGATGCCACCTTCAAAGCGGAAACCAACGTCGTCAATGTCGACGTGCAGGTGATCGATAACCACGGCAACCCGATCCCGAACATCCCGCGTGACAAATTCCGCATCCTCGAGGACAACGTTCCACAGACGCTCACGCAGTTCTCCGTCGGCGAAGCGCCGATGACCGTCGCAATGGTCATCGAGTTCAGCGCCCGCTTTCAGGCTTTTTACAGCAGCGGCTGGGGACAGACTCTCACCGCGTCCTACGGCTTTATACAGAGTCTGAAGCCAGAGGACTACGTCGCGATCATCGCCTACGATCTGCGCTCGACCATCCTCAGCGACTTCACCAACGACCGCAGCAAGACGATGGATGCTATGTCGCGCCTTCGCATTCCGGGTTTCTCCGAGAGCAACATGTTCGATGCCATCACCGATACAGCCGACCGTATGTCGAAGATCGAAGGCCGCAAGGCGATTTTGCTGATCGCTTCCGGCATCGACACGTTCAGCAAGTTGACCTACGACAAGACACGCAAGAGCCTGCAGGAATCGGGCGTGCCCGTTTATTCCATCGAAATGCTGCAGGTGGAACGTATGATGGCGAACATGGGCCCGGTCGCGGAGCTTGACTTCCTCCAGGCCGACAACGAACTGAAGACCTTCGCGAAGGAAACCGGCGGGCAGGCCTATTTCCCCCGCTTCACCGGTGAACTCCCCGGCGTCTTCGGATCGATTTCCCAATCGCTCCGCAATCAATACTCGCTCGGCTATTCGCCCAACAACCAGGCGAAGGACGGCAAGTTCCGCAAGCTCACCGTGCAACTCGTGAACCCTGGCACCAATGAGCCGCTCCGCGTAATGGATCAGAAAACCGGCAAACCAATCAAGTACACGATCCTCGCCAAGACGGGTTACACCGCTCCACGCGCGGTCGAATAGAAGTCAAGAACTCAATCCGCCGTTCTTTCATACGGATGCAAATTCGTTGACAGTCGCGTGACGGCTCTGTTACGTTGACTCGGTCCCGTGATGCGAAAACCTGATGCAACCCCCGCCCGAATTCTGCTTGTCGACGACAACTCCCGAGGGTTAACAGCCCGTAGGATGATTCTGGCGGATCATGGTTACGGCGTCGATACGGCGCTCAGTGGCGAGGAAGCTTGGGAACTGTTTCAGAAAGATCGCTTCGACGTGGTAGTGACGGACCTGCGCATGGGCGGCTTCGATGGCATCGAGCTGATCCGGCGCATTCGGGCGGCCGACGCATCGACGGGCCTGATTCTTCTCTCAGGTTTCATCGATTGCATGGGTTTGACCGCGAAGAGTACGGGCGCGGACGAACTGATCAACAAGAGCAACAAGGAAATTCCGGAACTTCTTCGCGCCATCCGCAAGCTCGCGGTGCGTCCGCGACGGGGCAAGCCGGCCGCATCGCAGCGCAGCTCTCGCGCTTCCAAAGCGGCGCGCGCAAGCTGACTCGCACCTTTTTTTCCTGCATCTTTGTTTCTGCTCCAAAGTTTCCCCGAAGCTTGTGGGGCAGACTGGCAGCCCACTGCCACTTATTAAGTTTCCAGATCGGACGCCGGGATTGTGGCGGTGGCGGTCTTGTGCCGACGGCGCTCATCCTGGCTAAGCTGACCCCTGGGCCGCGCCGGCGAGACTTTTTGTTTTCAACCGCGGAAGCGCCTGTCGCCGTTTCTGAAAAATCAGTTGGGGGGCTCGCAGCCCTGCTGCGAGAGCGCGGAACACTGGTAATGGCAGCGCTGATTTTTTCCCTCGCCGTACTCCCGCTCACGCTTTCTTCAGCCACTCCACCGAAACACATCACCAAATCAACATCCCGGAAAACCACACCACCATCCGCATCCCTCTCCGGCCTCTCCGACGAAGCCATCGCCGCCCGCTGGATGAAAACCCT
>DATAZF010000257.1:0-4247 GCA_036272235.1 Bryobacteraceae bacterium
CGTGAATCGCGCCCGCGTCAGAATCAACTGGAACTTCGACCGTCGTGCCGCACGCCGCAAGTTCCACTACGAAAGGAAATCTTCTACGCGGTCAAAGACCTGGCCTATTCGAGCCGGATAAACGTCTTGTACAGGCCGTTCTTGTACTCAGTCCAGGCCGTGAATCCGTTCAAGGCAGCCACGGGCTTCCGCATCGACGGAAGGCGTGACGTGCGCCACTTCTCAAAATACGAATCGTGCGCCGACTTGGCCGGTCCGGGGACCGGCATCGCCAGTCAACGTGCCGAAGATCGGCGATGTGATGGTCGCATTCGGGTTGTTGTAGTTCACGTGGTTAAAGAGGTTGAACGCATCCGCCCTGATTTCGACGCGGATGGCCTCCGTGAAGGCTACAGTCTTGACGACCGAAAGATTCACGGTCCAGTTCCCGGGCCCGTGCACCTGGGAGGGATTCTGAGTGCCGGGCCGGGTAGTGGCATTCGTGGTTGCATATGTCGGCACCAGAGCGTAAGCGGACTTGTCCAGATACAGTCGCGTGTTTCGGTAATCGGACAGGACCGTGTTGCCGCCGACAAAATCGGGCCGGCTCATCGCAATGCCCGACGGCTGCGTGATACGCAGGGGCACTCCCGAGCGCGCGGTGAAAATGGAAGCTACCTGCCATCCTCCCAGCACACGCGCCGTGAGTCCCTTGCGGTTCTTCAGCCAGGGAAGTTCGTAGATCGCGTTCGCCGCCACTCGGTGCCGCGCTTCCTGCGACAGGGGCTCGCGGTCGATGAACGGATTGAAGAAGTCCTGGGTGACGTAGATGTCCGAGTTCACGAAGGCCGAGCTCAGAGCGCCACCCTGATCGGCCCAGCCCTTGCTGAGCGTGTAATGGAAGTCCAGCCCGAGCCCGGCGAACCGTCGCCGAACGGAAGCCTGCATGGCGTTATAGACCATGGTCTGTTCGCTTGTGATGTAGTACCCGCTCGGCGTGCCTAGTGCGGGGTTCGGGCGCAGTCCGGTCTGCCGATCGAAGGCCTGAGCCAGCGGACGTTCCAGCGGAAAGCTGCGGCCGTCAGTCCGCAAATAGCCGATTTCCGCCATCCACGCGCCTCCGAGCGACTGCTCAATGTCAATGTTGGTCTGGACCGTGTAGGGGTTCGCGAGATGGGTGTCAATGAGCGAGAAGACGGTCTTGTTGCCTCCGCCCTTCTGCAGCAGCGCACTTTCCAGATCGGCACCATAGAGGGGCCATTTGAATCCTGCGGCGGCCGCGTCGGTCTGATTCAAGGTCACCGTGGAGGGCAGGAGCGGGTTAGTGAGTTGATTCTGGAACATCGCGAAGAGTTGCTGGCTGAACAGCACGCCGGAACCGCCGCGCACGACCGTTTTCCCCTTGCCGTCCACGTTCCAGGCGAAACCAATTCGCGGTCCTAAGTTATTCCAGTCCGGCTCATAAGGTTCGTTGGCGGGGCGTGGCGCGCCGAAGTCCATCTTCTGCAGGTCTGTTGGCGGATTGAGGTTATAGATCTGCGCCGGCGTATTGGTGGTCGCGTGGAAATTCACAACCGGATAGAAGTCGGCGCGAAGCCCGAGATTCAGTACCAGTTTTGAATTGACGCGCCAGTCGTCCTGAATGAAGCCGCCGAATTCGTCGAGGTGTCCATCGTGCGGGGGCTGGCCGGCGAGCAGCGATACGGAAGTCGGCGTGTTGGTCAGCAGATTCGCAACAGTCTGGTAGCTGTAAGCCGTATTCTGCGGGTCGCTCTTGTGTCCGGCCTGGCGTCCCCAGGTGAAACCCATCTTGAGCACATGGCTGCCCACCACCCGGGTGAGCTTCTGGTCCACGTTGAACGACCGTCCTTTCAGCTCGAGGGCTTCCGAACTGGGCGTGGTAAAAAGGCCACTCACGCTGAACAGCGAGACGCGCCGTCCGACATCCAGCAGATCGCTGGTCGGCGGAGCGTTTGGATCCTGCACGTTCCAGAAGGACTGAACCCGATCGAGCGCCGTGCGGTTCCAGCCGAAGCGGGTCTCCGACACCCAGACGCCGCGCGTAGTCACATATTGGACAGCCACGCGGTCGTTGGCGTTCAGAAACTCCTGATCGTCTGAGCCGTTCACATATATCGAAGGCTGCAGCGCGTAGGGCCGCGACCGGCTGAATGTTCCCGACAGATTCCCGCCGAAGATCACCGCGTCGCCCTTTGCCAGAACGTTGTTGTCATGGCGCTTCAGTTGGTTGGCAGTGAAATAGTTGCCTACCTGGGCATTCACCGGGTTGGTCGGCAACGGCAGCGTGTCGAGCGCTAGTTTAGTCTCCGGGAAGGGGAGCGCGGTGAGGATCTGGTCTTTCAGTGCCTGCGTGGGCACAGTTGCGGTCAGGCTCTGACCTTCGGAATCCCGATAACCTTCGTAGGCCGCGAAAAAGAAGAGGCGATTCCTGATTACCGGGCCGCCAAGCGTTCCGCCGAACTGGTTGAAGCGGGAAGTCGGCTTGGCCTTGGTGGAAGGCAGAAACGTGTCGCGGGCGAAAAATGCTTCGTTCTGATAGTTCTCGATTGCCGAACCATGGAACTGATTGGTGCCGGAGCGGCTGAGAATATTCACCTGACCGCCCACCACTCCGCCGTATTCGGCAGGCAGAATGCCCTTGATAACCTGGACTTCCGCGACTGCGTCGATGCTCATAATGCTGATCTGGTTCTGACCTCCATACTGGTTGATGCCACGCGTCTCGGGGTTGGCTACCGCATCCGTGCCGTCGACAGTGATGGCGGTCCCACCCTCCGCAACGCCGTTCAGCCGGATGCTGCCACTCCCGGCCACACCGACCGAGGCGTCGCTCGCACCCGGCGCCAGCGTGGCCAGATTTTCGAGGCTTCGCCGCGCCAGAGGCAATTGGCTCACCTGCGTCCGGCCGATCGACTCCTCCTGGGCGGTTGATGCCGTGGCGACAAGAGGCGCGGCCTCCGATACCGTCACGGTATCCGCTAGTTGTCCGATTTCCAGAGCAAAGGTCTGGTTCACCGTCTGTCCGGCGCGGAGTTCCAGACCCTGGCTGATGAATTTCTTGAAGCCCATAGCCTCGATCGTTACTGTGTACTGACCGGTCGGAAGCGCCGGCAGCGCGAACTGGCCTCGGTCGTCCGTCATGGTGTCGCGCGCCACTCCAGTTCCCTTGTTAACCGCGTTGACGTTCGCGCGCGGCACCACCGCCCCTGTCGCATCGTGAACTTCGCCGTAAATCGTGGCAGTGGTGACCTGCGCCTCCAGGGCCGCCGTTCCCGCGAACAAAACGAGCGTACACGCTAGTAGAAAATTCTGTCTCATGAATACACCTCGACCCCGCTGGAAATAACTCTGTAATATTTCCTACTTTCTTTCATATGTCAATCGTCTTAATAGCTCAATTGTTCGCAATAATCCTTTTGACTTGCGCCCGGTCTCATTTCATCCGACTGGATGAAGTCCGCCATTTGCGCGCCGCGCGCAACTCCGGGGAGTACCGGGCAAGCTCTCGCAACGTCGGCAGGACGCCGGCCTCGAGCAATGCTCGCCATGCGTCAGGAGGCTCGGCCATGACATCGCCGGCCACGCAGCGCCATGGGATCGAAAATGTTGATCTCACAGATCCACACCTCGAGGTCGTCCTTTTCGTGATAGCCGTAGTTCCGGCCATTCCAGAGATTCGTTTCCGGCTGGAACCGCAGATTTGTGAGATCGCTGCTGCCGCCGGCCCAGAGAGGAATGAAATGATCAAGCCCAGCGGGCACGTGGCGCCGCGGGTCAACTCCATACTCCGCGTACATCCGCTTTTTCACGGCCGCGGGCACATCCCACTGAGGCTGTGAATCTGGGCAGAACGGTTTGCGGAGCTTTACGGGGCAGGGCTATGCACGAGTCAAATCCGAGGGATCAGGGTATCGGCTTTTCCCGCCTAAGGGACGGTTTCGGGTAGAGCAGCTTCACCCCAATTTTATAGGTATTGAGACGTATCTTCCGGGAGAGGAAGCTGTTCGGATCGCGGCGCAGGTGGACGAATTCGCGCACGGGACGGCCGACAGCCTTCATGGGGCCGCATCTTCGGTTCGCACGGGTGGCGAGAAGAGTTCCAGGGCCATCGAAGACCTTGCGAAGAGTACAGCGGCTAAACTCGACGGAGCCGGCACTTTTATCGAGGAGCACGACCTGAAACACGCGGTGCACGGCTCCCGGCAACTCGTGCGGCGCTATCCGGCCGAAGCTCTGGTTCTGGCCGC
>DATAZF010000258.1:0-7895 GCA_036272235.1 Bryobacteraceae bacterium
GAAACGCGTGATCGGCGCGGGCCGCTCCTCGTGGGGACGGAAAATCCAGGCAATGCGTGCGAGCAGCAGCAGACCCACCACGGCTGCGGCGATTTGCCAGGTCCGCGTTCGCTTCGCGGGAACCACGGCAGGAGGCGCGGCGGCCGCGGGCTCGTGGCTCATCCATTCGATTGCGTGTTTGACTTCGCGCGCCGTCTGCCAGCGGCGCTCCGGATCTTTCTCCAGACACGTCTGCAGCACGCGCTCGAGCCCCGGCGACGTCAACGGCTGTAACTCACGCACCGGCTGCGGCTGTTCCTTCAGGATCGACGCGATCACGCTTGCCCGGGTCGGCCCGTTGAAAGCCCGCTTGCCCGTGATCAGTTCATACAGCACGAGTCCGAATGCAAAAAGGTCGCTGCGGGGGTCCGGGGCCTTACCTTCGAGTTGCTCGGGCGCCATATATTGAAGCGTCCCGGAAATCTGCCCTTCCACAGTGAGCGCGGCCATCGTCGCGTCTTCGGGGGCAAGTGAACTAAAAGCCTGCTTCGCCAGCCCGAAGTCCAGCAGCTTGATCCCCTGGCGAGTGACGAGAATGTTCGCCGGCTTCAGGTCGCGATGCACAATGCCTTTGCGGTGGGCGGCGTCCAGTGCATCGAGGATCTGCTGGGCGTACTCGAGAACCTTGTCGATCGGCAGCGGACCCTCGAGCGGCGCGCCCTCGACGTACTCCATGACGAGATAGTTGGGCCCGATATCGTGCAGCGTGCAGATATTCGGATGGTTGAGCTGCGCGACCGTCCGCGCCTCGCGGGTGAAGCGCTCGCTGAACTCGGCTTTCGCGACCTTGATCGCGACCGTGCGGTCGAGACGCGGGTCGCGCGCCTTGAATACCTCCCCCATACCGCCCGCGCCAATGGGCCCAACGATTTTATAGGGGCCGAAGCCGCTCTCTTCGGAAGGAGCCATGTCAATAAGTCTGTTCAGTTTATCAACGGACGAACACGAGCACTTCGTGCCCCTTGTAGAGCACCCGCTGACGCTCGGCGTAGCCGTACTTTTCCGCCACGCGAATCGAGGCCCGATTCTCCGGATCGATAATACATCCGGTGCGCGCGGCTTCCAAATGCGCATCGCCCCACGCGGTTATAGCGCGAACCACCTCGGTCGCGTAACCGCGGCCGTGGACCCGCGCAACAAAGGCCCAGCCGATTTCCGGCACGCCCGTGAGCAGGGAGGATTCCCCGAGATCACGTTTGTTATGCGCGAATCCAGCTTCGCCCGCAAACTCGCCGGAGGCCTTCTCCTCGACGATCCAGTAACCGAATCCGAGAAGTGCCCAGTGCCCCGTGTAGCGCAGCAGCCGCGCCCATGTTTCTTCGGGCGCGAATGGCTTTCCGCCGATATAGCGAACGACGAGCGGGTCAGCCCACATGGCGGCGCAGTCTGTGAAATCGTCGAGCCGGTGGCCGCGGAGCCGCAGCCGCTCCGTTTCAATAATGGGTACGGTTATTGCTGGATGTGGCGGGCGCGGGAGAGGCATAGCTCTATCCCCGCTATGGTACAAATCACAATTCCAGCTTGCCCTGCCACACCATTTCTTCCGTGAAGAAAGACTGCGTGAGTTCGAGTCGGCCGATGTCGGCATCGAATTCGAGCCGCCGGTCCTGCTTCGAAATTTCCGTCGTCGTTGGGAACAGGTAAACGACGACCGGTCCTTCGGGGCGATCGATCAGTTCGACGCTCGAAGGCTTGAAATCCTTCTTTCCATCGCGTTTGATGCTGGCGGATTTTTTCAGCTCATCCGCCAGTTTCTTTCGTTCGCCAACCAGCATGCGGTCCGGGATGCCATACACAGCGATCGCGTAATGTTTGTCGTCGATGGTCGGCGCGTCGTCATCGTGCGCCTTCAACTCAGCCGAGCGGACGGGCAGCGCGCTCTCCCAGCGAAGAGTCAGCTTCGGCGGCTCGTTGTCATCATTGCGTCGCGACTGTCCGCCACCGGGATAGCCTCCGCCGCCTCCGGGGTAACCGGCGCCTGGCGAGCCCATGCCTCGCCGTCCCCCCATTCCGCCCATGCCGGGAAGCCCGATGCTGATTCCGCCCAGCCCGCGTCCCGCTCCGCCGCGACGGCCGCCTTCCTGTGCCGATTTCATCGTCGGCGTGAAGGACTTCACCCAAGGGGAGTCCGCCAGAAGGTTTTTCGCGTCCTGGTCTGTCCACTCCGCAATCTGTTTCGACTTCCACGCGGGATCTTCATCAGCCCCAGCGGCCAACCCTGCCGCCGCTATGAGGAAGAGAAACAGGAAATTTCGGGTGTGCACGCTTAGCGGACGCGCGAGCGCCCGTTCCCGTTGCGCGCGAAAACTCTAGGCGATCGCCTTGCGCATGTAATCCAGGCACTTGCCGACTTCTTCTACCGGTGTTCCCGTCCCACGATACTCATATTCCACCAGCGCGGGCAGCGGATACTTCTTTTCCTTCAACAGCAGCAGGACCTGCTTGATCGGCGTGTCGCCCTCGCCCCACGGCATATTTGGTCCGTCGTTCTTCCTGCGGTCTTTCAAGTGAAGATGCGTGATCTTGTCGTGGTGTTTCCGGATGTAATCGACCGGGTCGTAGCCCGCCGCCGAGAAATGTCCGATGTCGAGATTGATCCGAAAATACTTCGAAGCCGCCAGCGCCGTATCGAAACTCTCCGGCGTCGCGAATTCGTTCGGGTCTTTCGTGTTCGAATGCCCATGGAAAGCAACGTAAATCCTGTGCTTCTCGGCGAACGGCGCAATGCGCTTCGCCATCGAGACCTGTGTGGATGCGGCGATCACGTTCGTGCCCAACGCCTTCGCCTGTTCGAAGGTGCGATCGAGATCGTCGTCAGTCAGCACATCGCGATAGTTCACAGTGAGCGCATGGGTCGTGATGCCCGCTGCTTCGAGTTTTTTCCGGGCGGACTTGAAGTGCTCGAGCTCAGTCGCTTTACGCCACTTTTCGAGGCCGTCCTCGCGCCCGGGCGGCTGCAACTCGGCTTCGAAAAGCTCGATGTCGCGCGCGTTATTGGCCTTCAGGGCTTCGATCTGACCATCCACGCGTTCCGTACCCGGCGGCACCGTGAGTGCCCGGTAGCTGTAAGTCATCACGCCGATCGTGACTCCATTGGTTTTGGCGGCTTCGATCTCTGAAGCGGAAAGACACGCCAATGACAATCCGCCCGCGGCGGTTCTGACGAAGTCTCTTCTGGAAAAGTTCATTCAGGCTCTCCTACTGTTCCACCGTGAATGCGTAAAGCGAATCGCCCGCGCCCACCACCAGATACTGCTGACCATCCAGCATGTAAGTTTCCGGACCGTTACTGACGTTTGCCGTCAGCCCGGCGTGCCAGAGAATCTTCCCCGTCGCCGGATCGAACGCGATCAGATTTTGCGCCCCGTCTCCCGTAAACAGAAGCTTTCCCGCCGTTGTCAGGATCCCCGCCGAGCCGCCACCACCGGGATAGCGATGCCTCCAGACAGTCCTGCCCGTCCTGTAATCGAGCGCGCGCAGGGTAGTCCCGTAGCCGCCCGCGTTGCGTTCGGCGGCCGCGTATCCTTCGGGATGCGGATCCGTATCGGTCAAGTAAAACATGCTGAAAGTCTCATTGGTGCCGACGTAAAGCAGGCCCGTTTCCGGATCGAAGCTGGGCGGCGGCCAGTTGGTCGCGCCTGTGGAATTCGGCGACACCAGCACGCCATCCACCGTCGACTCCTTCGCCGGATTGGGAATCGGCTGACCCTTCGCGTTCACGCCCTTCGACCAGTTCATGGTCTCGATGATTTTCTGTGTCACCAGGTGCTGGCCGTTCGTGCGGTCGAGCAGGAAGTAATAACCGTTGCGGCTGGCCTGCGCGATCAGCTTGCGCGGCTTGCCTTCGAATGTGCCGTCGATCAGTATCGGCGTCTGCGTGGCGTCCCAGTCATGTGTGTCGTGCGGTGACACCTGGTAATACCAGACGATCTTTCCCGTGTCGATATTCAGCGCCACGATGGAACAGGTCCAGAGATTGTCGCCCTCGCGCCCATGCCCGGTTTCGACCGGCTGCGGATTGCCCGTGCCCAGGTAGTAGAGTTTCAGCGCCGGGTCGTAAGTGCCTGGCACCCAGGTCATGCCGCCGCCGTGCCGCATGGAGTTTTCGTCCGGCCAGGTTTCCGAACCGGGGTCACCTTTCTTCAGCGGCTCCGTCCACCACTTCCACTGGACAGTGCCGGTCTCCGGATCCACCGCTTCGAGGAAGCCGGGAACATCGAGCGAATCACCGCCGGTCCCGACCATTACATGGTTGCCGACGATCACCGGCGCCGGTGTTGAAAAGTACTCCTGTTTCACGTCGGCGATCTGGATGTGCCAGCGCTCCTTGCCCGTACGCGCGTCAAGCGAGACGAGATAGTCGTCCGGCGTCTCGAAAAACAGCCAGTTCTCATAGATCCCTACGCCGCGGTTGCCGATGTGGATGCCACCGGTCGTCTTCCAGAAATAGTGCCAGAGCTCTTTTCCGGATCGCGCATCGACGGCCCACGCATTGTCGGGAGAAGCGAAATAGAGAACGCCGTTCAGCATCAGCGGTGTCGCTTTGATTTGGAGTCCACCGAAGCCGGTTTCGCGGCCGGCGACGGGCGGAACGTCCGGCCCCAGTCCGCCGACGATCGTTCCCGGACCGCTCGGGCCCGCGTTCGCACGATGTACCCACGCCAGCGTCATCGATTTCACGTTGAGCTGGTTGATCTGGCGCAACGGACTGAAGCGGCGTCCCGAGTAGTCGCCATTATAGGTAGGCCACGAATCCGTCGCAGGCTTCAGGAGCTTTGCCGGATCGAGAATCGGATTCTCAGCCGCGGCTGCCCCCAGCAGAGTTGGAACAAGCAAAGCTGGAACAAGCAAAGCCGCGAGCGAGTAGTTTCCACATTTCCGCAATATGCCGAGAGAGCACGATGGTGCTTTCAGCATGTGACCGGTCTCCGGCCCGAATCGTATCTTCATTTCAGCGTCACCAGCCAGGCCGTCAGATTGTGTATTTCGGCGTCGGTATATTTGGGCAGCATGTCGTAGTGGGCCTGCAACGGATCTTTGAGCCCGACCCTGGGAATTTCACCCTTGCGCACAAACGAGTGATAGTTGCCCTCGGCATCCGTGAGCGACACGTTGAAATCGTCGATCCGCTCCAGCGTGCCTTTAACGGATTTGCCAGGCGCCGTCGTCACCGTCACCACAATCGGGGACGTCGTGCGTTTCGTATTCCCTCGTCCGCCGGCCGGCATCAGAAACCGGCTCTGCAAATTGATTGGATCGTATTTTGCACCGATGCCTTTGAGATCGCCCGTCGGCGAATGGCATGTATTGCACTTGCCTTCGCCGTTGAAAAAGGCTTCGCCCGCCCTGGCATTGCCGGTGACAATGTTGAGGATCTTATAGGTCCCGCGTTCGGCGGCAGCCCGTACGCCATCGTGCAGAAACGCCGCGATCTCGAGGATCTGTGTCTGCGACAAATCGAATTTCGGCATCCCCTGGGCTTGTCTCGCGCCACGCACGATCGGCCCGATGAGGTTGCCGTTTTCGTCGTCGATTACCGGCACCGCGCGGATCAGATCCGGGCCGCCCTCGCCCCCTTTGGCATTCGAGCCATGGCAGCCGCCGCATTGCGAAACAAACGTCGTCTTGCCGCGTTCGAGCGTCGCTGGATCGTAAGCGTTGTAGTCCATTCCCGCGCCCCCACCCGGCCTTCGCACGCCCGTGGGAGTCTGCGCGGAAAGTTGCAAAACGGCTAATGGCAGAAGCACGAGCACAGCCGGAATCTGCCTTCGCAGAACCATTTCGGAATCCTCCCCGATCGAGGTAATTTTGTCACACTTCAAAACGTGGGCGTTGTGATACCTTGACAAAACGCATGTGGCCACAAACCTACATACCGGTTGCGGATAACCTCGCGCTCTCGGCGCTGGTCGCTGCACTGCCGATCTTTACCATGCTGGTGCTGCTGGCCGTCTTTCGCAAGCCGTCCTGGATCGCTTCTCTTGCGGGCGCCGCGGCGGCGGTGATTGTCGCTCTTTTTGCTTATCGGATGCCGCCGCTGATGGTCCTGAGCTCCGCGTTATACGGCGCCGCTTATGGCCTGCTCCCCATCGGCTGGATTGTGTACACCGCCATTCTGCTTTACCGGCTGACTGTCGATACCGGCAAGTTCGAAATCATCAAGGATTCCATTGCCAGCCTGACGGGCGACCGCCGCCTCCAGGCTCTGCTGATTGCCTTCGCCTTCGGCGGATTCATCGAAGGCGCGGCGGGCTTCGGTACGCCTGTCGCGGTGGCTTCCGCCATGCTGGCAGGCCTGGGTTTTGAGCCGTTCTTTGCGGCGGCTCTCTGCCTGTTGGCGAACACCTCGCCGGTCGCTTTCGGATCGATCGGAATTCCCGTGAAGACACTCGCCATCGTCACGGGATTACCCTTGTTGCCGCTCTCCTCCGACGTGACCCGCATCTGTGCGCCGCTCGCTCTGATCATCCCGGCGTACCTCATGCTGGTGATGGGCGGTATGAAGGCGTTGAGAGCGGTCTGGCCGGCCGCGCTCGTGGCCGGAGTCACTTTTGCCGGCGCCCAGTACTATATAGCGAGCACGCGGGGTCCGGACCTCGCGGCCATCCTCCCGGCGATCGCTTGTCTGTGCGCGCTCGCCCTTTTGCTCAACGTATGGAAGCCCTCCAACGCAGAAGCGTCGATACCGCACCCGCATTCCAGCGGGGGCGTCTTTCTGGCCTGGTCGCCTTACCTGACTCTGGTGGTCTTCGTGCTGCTTTGGGGCCATCCCGACGTAAAGGCTTTTCTGGATCGCGGCACGATCATTTTTCAGTGGCCCGGACTGCACAACCTCGTTCAGAGGCTGCCGCCCGTGGTGACGAAGCCAGGTCCCTACGGGGCGCTGTACACCTTCAATTTCTTTTCCGCGGCCGGCACTTCATGCCTGTTCGCGACGATCGTCTCCGCGCTGATCCTGAGGGCGTCGCCGCGCGTTTTTATGAAGTCTTTGGGCGATACCACGAAGCAACTCAAGCTTCCGCTGGTGGCGATCTCGAGCGTGGTTTCGCTCGCCTATCTGATGAACTATTCGGGCGCCACCACGACGCTGGCGCTGGTCGTCGCCGGCACGGGCGCGATGTTTCCTTTCTTTAGTCCATTGCTCGGCTGGCTGGGCGTGTTCCTGACCGGTAGCGACACGTCGGCCAATGCATTGTTCGGGCCGCTCCAGGACATTACCTCCGTCAAGCTGGGACTGAATCAAACTCTGATGGCTGCAGCGAACTCCGGCGGCGGTGTCGTGGGGAAGATGATCAGCCTGCAGAGCATCGCGGTCGCAGCCGCGGCCACGGGCATGAAACATACGGAGGAAGGAAGACTCTTCCGCTTTACGCTGCGGCACAGCATTTTCCTGGCGGTCGTGATCGGGTTGTTGACGCTGTTCTACGCGTACGTGATGCCCACGTGGGTCAGATAAAATCGAAGCCGATGGCCTGACGCATTTCCATTTGATGCCCACCTGTTCGTCGTGACTCAATCGCTATTTTTGTTTTGGAGTCGGAACGCTGGATAATGGCGGCAATCCGGATGGGAGCGGCTGGATCGGGCGGATTCGACGCGGACGCTGAATACGCGGCGCCGGGGTGGCTTCCGCCTGGTTGCGATGCGCGACAATTACGCCGGCAACCACGCCCGCGCCTACGACCATGATCAGACCTCCGAGAATGACGAGGCCCCATTCGACGCCGATCCAGTGACGCTTGTGGCAGTCACGGCACCGCATGACATGCGCGCGCATGAGAGGCAGAACAAAACGTTCCCAAAATTTTCGGCGGCTGCGTGTGACATCATCCGACTGACAATAAGGACATTGCATT
>DATAZF010000259.1:0-8350 GCA_036272235.1 Bryobacteraceae bacterium
GATCCGATCCATTGTCACCAAGACACTTGGACAGCGCTGGCCAAAAGTTTTGATCAGTTCCACGGTTTGGGGCTTGGAGCCACCAACGAAGCCCCCGCCGCCTGATCCGTGAGACATGGTAAAGCCGCCGGACGCAGCCCAGGACTCGCTGTCTGATATGTAGACCTTGTCCTTTCCAATTTGGCCCTCTCCGGGCTGCGGTGACGGTGATGTGCTCGGGTGTGCCACCATCGCGGCAATGACGCCATCTGACACCCACTGTGAGAGCAGCTGTGTGATGTCGCCATTGCCAGCGTTCACCGCCCTTCGCTCCTTTTCGAGATTCTCAGTATAAGGCTGGTTCCAGGTATCTATATGTATGGATACCCACAATTCGACATGGCAGCGCCTGAAAGAATTCACCGATGCATTGCGGTTGTTCCGCCAGAGAACATCGACGTTCAATCGACGAGAATGAGCAGAGCAATTCCGCATCATCTGCCTTTGAACAACCGCGGGACAGGCTATTCCACGCGCCAGCGTCGGCCGTCGCGGCGGATGAGGTCTTCGGCCTCTTTCGGCCCCCAGCTGCCGGCGGCGTAGTTCGGAAAGGTGCGGGCGGGAAGGGCTTTCCAGACATCCAGCACGGGTCCGACAACGGCCCAACCTGCTTCGACCATGTCCGCTCGCTGGAAGAGCGTGGCGTCGCCGATCATGCAGTCATAAAGCAGCCGTTCGTAGCCGGTGCTTGGCTCGGTGCCGAAATAGTCCGCGTAGCGGAAATCCATTTTCACGTCGCCCAGGCGAACGTGCGCACCCGGAATCTTTGCGCCGAAGCTGAGGGATATTCCTTCGTCCGGCTGGATATGGATGACGAGCAGGTTCGGTGCGAGCTTGTCGACCGGCGTATCGCGGAATAGAACAAACGGCGCGCGGCGAAACTGGATGACGATCTCGGTGGCGCGCTTCGCCAGCCGCTTTCCCGTTCGGATGTAGAAGGGGACGTCCGCCCAGCGCCAGTTATCGAGCTGGAGCTTGAGCGCGACAAAAGTTTCGACGCTCGAATGTGGATTGACGAACTCCTCGCTTCGATAAGCGGGAACCTGCTGGCCCGAGATCGTGCCCTCACCATACTGGCCGCGCACGGCGCGCGTCAGCACGTCTTCCGGCTGGATCGGCTGCATGGCATGCAGGACCTTGGCCTGCTCGTCGCGAACCGCATCCGCCGCGAAAGAAATGGGCGGCTCCATGGCGGTCAGCGAGACGAGCTGCAGCAGATGGTTCGGGATCATGTCGCGCAACGCGCCGGCATGTTCGTAGTAACCGCCGCGGCGCTCGACGCCGAGCGTTTCCGACACCGTGATCTCGACGTGATCGATGTAACGGCGATTCCAGACAGGCTCGAAAATGCCGTTGGCAAAACGAAAGATCAGAATGTTCTGAACCGTCTCCTTGCCCAGATAGTGATCGATGCGAAAAATCTGAGTTTCTTTAAGTACCTGCGCGATATCTTCGTTCAGCTTTTTCGCCGATTCGAGATCGCTGCCGAAGGGCTTCTCAATGATGACCCGCCGCCAGTTTTCCTGATCCTCCTTTGTCAGGTCCTGCTCGCCGAGCTGATGAATGATCTCCGAAATGAACTGGGGCAGTGTCGCAAAATAGTAGAAAACATTGCCGCCGGTTTTGTATTGCTGATCGAGTTGGCCGATGCGATCCTTGAGTTTGACGAAATCGGCCGCGCTGGCGAAATCGCCGGTCATATAGTACAAACGGCCGACTACCCAGTCGCAGAGCTCGCATTGCTCGGGGGCGCCGGCGTAAGCGCGAATATCGTCGCGGGCGCGCTTGCGGAACTCATCTTCGGAAAGTTCATCTTTGGCGAAGCCCAGAATGGCGAACTCCTGCGGCAGCAGGTGATTCCGCGCCAGGTTGTACAGTGCGGGCAGGAGCATGCGGGTCGTGAGATCGCCGGACGCGCCGAAGATCACCATAAGGCAGTGGTCGGCAACGCGGCCCTGATCCGGCTGCTGGGGGCTCTCCGCCATCTACTTGCCTGCCGCGTGCTGCTCGATGTGTCCGCCGAATTGTTTGCGCATGGCTGAGAGCATCTTCTCCGCGAACGTATGGTCATGCCGGGAACGGAAGCGGACATAGAGCGCGGCAGTGAGTACGTCGGCGGGGACGGCTTCTTCGAGCGCAGCCTGGATGGTCCAGCGGCCTTCGCCGGAATCCTGCACGAAGCCGGTGAAGCCTTCGAGGTTGGGGTCCTGCGCGAGAGAGATCGCGCTGAGATCGAGCAGCCACGAGCTGACGACGCTGCCGCGGCGCCATAGCTCGGCAATCTCGCCGAGGTCGAGATTATAGCGGTGCCCTTCCGGGAGGTCATTCGAGCCAGCGTTCTTCATGATGTCGAAGCCTTCACCATAGGCCTGCATAAGTCCGTACTCGATGCCGTTGTGGACCATCTTCACGAAGTGGCCGGCGCCGTTGGGGCCGCAATGGAGATACCCAAGATGCGCGGTGCGACCCGCCGTTTGGCGACCTGCGACAGGCGCGATGTCGCCGGTGCCTGGCGCGAGCGTGGCGAAGATCGGTTCGAGATGTTTGAAAACTTCGGGGTCGGCGCCAACCATCAGGCAATAGCCACGATCGATTCCCCATACGCCGCCGCTGGTGCCTGCGTCCACGTAGTGAATGCCCTTCGTGCGCAGAGCAACGGCGCGGCGCACGTCGTCCTTGTAATAAGAATTGCCGCCATCGATCAGGATGTCGCCGGGCTCGAAAAGGTCCGCGAGCTTGTTGACCATCGATTCCGTCGGATCGCCGGCCGGGACCATGAGCCACGCGACACGCGGTTTTTCCAGCAGGCCGACGAAAGCCGCGAGTTCGGTCGCGCCTTTCATCCCCTCCTTTTCGAACTCGGTGACTTTGGCCGCGTCGAGATCGAACGCAACGATCTGATGCCCGCCTTGCGTCAGACGGCGCGACATATTGCCGCCCATGCGGCCGAGACCTACCATTCCCATCTGCATTAGTTCAGGGCCTCCTTAATGGCCGTTCCCAGTTTGGCAAGCGCGGGCCTGAGGTCCGCCGGAAGGTGCACACGCAAGGCCCGCCGTTGCCGTTCCGCGAGCACATCGAAATCGCCGCGAGCCTGCGCCGCCTTGACAGTTCCGAACGTGAATTTCTGTCCCGGAATCGGGACGTCGTGCGCGTCGTCGCAGGTGACCTGCAGGACCACACCGGTGTTCGGTCCGCCTTTATAGGCCTGGCCGGTGGAGTGCAGAAAGCGCGGTCCGAAACCGAGACAGGTGGCGACACGCTTGCGGTCGCGCACGTCGAGCCGCATTTCCTGCAGGTCCTCCTCGTGTTCGGCATTCATCTGAATGTAGCCCAGCAGCGCGAAATAATCTCCGGCGCCAAGGCGGTTCAAATGCGAGCGAAGCATTTCCACGGCCGTTTTTCCTTTCAGCTCCGCGGCGTTGCGCGCATCGGTGAAGAACTTCATACCGTCTGCTTCGAGGATTGGCGATTCCGCCGGAAGCTGGCCGGTTTTTTCGTATTCGTCGGTAAGCTTGCGGGTGGCGATCTTGCTGGCTTCCACGTCGGGCTGATCGAAAGGATTGATCCCGATCACCGCGCCCGCGACGGCGACGGCGATTTCCCACCGGAAGAACTCGGCCCCCAGATCGTAGGTGTTGCCGATATCGATCCGGATCACGGGATGTCCGGCCCGCTCGATCTGGGCGACCGCGGCTTCCTGCTCGGCATCCACCTCGGGAGTAAAGCGGATGTAGACGAACGTGCGGTCGGCGCCGTAGACTTCGGGTGCGCCAGGATATTCGCGGTCGACTGGAATCAGCGCGCGTCCGATCTTCCCCGTGGATTCAGCGATCAATTGCTCGAGCCACGCGCCGAGATCGTAAATCGCCGGGGATGCGACCAGCGTCACTTTGTCGTGGCCGTGCTTTGCCAGAATGCCGAGCGTGAGGCCGAGCGAAACGCCGGGGTTCGACGCCGCGTGCGGATCCCGGCACAACTTCGCCATGTGGGCGGCGCGCTGCAGAAGAATGGGAATATTGAGACCCGCGACCGCGCCGGGAATCATGCCGAAATCGGAGAGGGCCGAATAGCGTCCGCCGATCGAAGGCACGCCGTAGCAGATCCGATGGAAAGCGTCGGCTTTGGCGACCTGCTCCATTTTCGAACCGGGGTCGGTGACGGCGATGAAGCGTTTACCGTCACGTCCGGCCTTCTCGAAAAAATACTGCTTGAAAATGTTGGGTTCCAGCGTGCTGCCGGATTTACTGGAGACAATGTAGAGAGAAGTCTTCGGGTCGGCGATCTTCTCGATGGCGGCCACCTGAGCCGGATCGGTGGAATCGAGGACATGGAGCACAGGGAAACCTTCCTGCCTTCCAAACGTGATCGACAGTACTTCGGGACAAAGGCTCGATCCGCCCATGCCGAGGACGACAGCATCGCGATACCCGCCGGCTTTCACCTCCTCAGCGATATCGTGGAAGAGTTGCTGTTGTTCGAGCTGGCGGTCGGGGATGTCAAGCCATCCCAGCCATTTATCTTCGTCGGCGCTGGTCCAAAGGGCTTTATCGTGGTTCCAGAGGCGGGCGGTGTTGCCGGCGCGCGACCAGGCTTCGGAGGCAGCGGCGACTTCGGCGGCGATCTGCGGCGGAAGGCTTTGCTTCATGCTTCCACTTTGAGGGGTCTATAGGTCCGGAGGCAAGTTACAAGAGTGAAAACTCGCTGGCCCGGGGATTGCCTGCCCTTCCTGCAACCAATCCCGATGCCCGTCATCAGACAATTCAAGTAAGGAACAGAATCCATTGACTTTCAAAATCTTCGTACTACTTCCGCTGATTGGATGTACCGCTCTTGCGCAGGTTCCGCCGCCACCGCAGCCGATATTGAATGGGCCTGCGCCCGTCCTGCAGCAGCCGGCGCAGATCTCGTACAGCGGTAGCGTGGCGACCGGGCAGGTGAGCGCGACTCCACTGGACCTGACGCTGCGGGAGGCCATCCGCCGTGGGCTCCTCTACAACCTCGGGATTCTGACAAATCGCGACGTTGCCGACATCGCGAGGGCGGAGCGCCGCCGCACGCTTAGCACGCTGCTCCCGCAAGTTACAGCGGGCGCGACGCAGACCTCTCAGCAAATCGATCTGGTGGCGTTCGGCTTTAATATTCCGATTCCAGGCTTTGCGTCGATCGTCGGACCTTTTGGATACGAGAACGCCCGTGCGTATGTGCAGCAGACGGTCTATGACCGCGCGTCGCTGAAAAACCTGAAGTCCGCGTCGGAGAGCCAGAAAGCCGCCGAATTAACCGCCGACGATGCGCGCAATCTGGTGGTGCAGGCAGTAAGCAATACCTATCTCGGTGTGATTTCGGATATGGCGCGGGTCGATGCCGTGCAGGCGGAGCTGAATACTGCCCAGGCCTTGTTCGATCGCGCGAAGGACCAGAAAGACGCGGGCACAGTCGCGGGGATCGACGTTCTGCGGGCGCAGGTGGAGCTCCAAACGGAACAACAGCGGCTTCTCGCGCAAAGGAATCAGGTGGAGAAAGACAAACTGGTGCTGGCTCGCGTCATCGGGCTCGCGGCTGGCCAGAAGTTCAACGTGAAAGACCTGCTGCCGTTTGCCCCGTTGTCCGCCACGCTCGACGATATGTTGAAGCAGGCCTACGATCATCGTGCCGATTTCCGGGCGGCACAGGCTAACGTTCGGGCGGCGGAGTACGCGGTCGAGGCGGCGAAGGTGGAGCACTATTGGCCGCAGGTGGTCGTGCAGGGGGATTACGGCGACATCGGTTCGACGTTCGCGCACTCGCACGGAACCTATAGCCTGATCGCGGGCGTGCGTTTTCCAATCTATGCGGGCGGCAGATCGAAGACGGACACCGAGCAGGCGGAAGCCGTCTTGCGGACAAAGAAGAATTCGGTGGAGGACCTGCGCGGGCGCATCGACTATGAGGTCCGGACGGCGATGCTCGATCTGCAATCCGCGGCGGATCAGGTGGCGGTGGCGAAGACGAACGTGGATCTGGCGACCGAGACGGTCACCGAAGCCAGGGATCGGTTCGGCGCGGGCGTCACCGAGAACATCGAAGTCGTTCAGGCGCAGCAGTTGCTCGCGGCTGCGAACGAGAACTACATCGCCAGTCTAAGCGCCCACAACGGAGCCAAAATCGCTTTGGCGACAGCTCTGGGGATCGCGGAAGAGGGCGTTCCGCAGTACCTGAATCTGAAGCCTTGAGAATCGATACCCGGGGCCCAAAGCGGACCGCCGAAGAACTGTGGAAACGCTTGCTGACCCGCGCCGATCCTCAGACGAGGCCGGTGCAGTCACAGGTCAGGCTTTCTCGATCGATGACGGCACGCTCGCCTGATCGGCCGCGTTCTCCGGTATCACCAGATCGGTGCACATGAATCGCAACACCTGAGCCGAGTCGAGCGGCAGCCCGACAATCCTGGCATCGCGGCCCACTGCAAGCACCTCCGCGAGCAGGCTCTTCTTGAGGGCAATCCATCCGCCCGGCGTTTCGTAACTGACAAGGAAATGCCCTTCCTGCCGCTCGCGCAGCAGTTGCGCCCGGTCATAAGGCTCAGCCTTGTGCGCCGCCACAATCTGCCGGTCCGAAGAGCCGAAGTACCGTGCCGGCAGCTCCGGAATCGCCGACGCCTTCGGATCAGTATCAGGGTCGTCCCCGGACACGATATACAGATGCCCGGTTCTTTTCCCGGATGACCCTGGAGCGTCGCAGGCCTCGGCATCTGCATCGCGCCGCTTTGCCAGGGACGCTTCGCTGAGCTCGTGCTCGATGCGGTCGTAAATTTCTTCGGCGAACCGTTGCGGGTAGTCGTACAACCGTTGTACTTCGCGGTCGATGTGGGGCAATTTCCGCCAGCCGTTCACCCAGGCGAGCTTTGCCGCGCTGGTGTCCCCATTGTCGGCGTCCCCATTGTCGGTGTCCTCATCGTCAGTGTTCCAATCTTCAAAGACATCCTCCAGGCTGAATTGCGTTTCGGCATCGTGTTGCAAGGCTTTGAGCGCCATGTGCTCGATGAGATGGGATGGCAACCCGAAGATAACTCCGTATGGAGAAAAGCCGCCGTCAACCGGCCTGAAACGCGGAGAATCGTCACGCAACGCCCTGATCAATCGGTCAATCAGTGCACCGTACTCTTTTAGCAGCTGCACATGCCGCTGTCCCAGGGGCGAATAAACGACATGGCCCTCGCGACCTTCCTGTTTTGCCTCGGTGGCGATGAAAACGTGCTCGATCATGCTGTAAGCCCTCAACAGGTCGATGCGATTCAGAAACAGCTCGGGATCGGCAGATATGCCCTGACAGATGGCTCCTGCCATGTCGAGCCGCATTCGCTCATCGCCGCTCTGCAATGCACGGTCATAGGCCTTGAGCAGCGGGACGAGACCTTGAACCAGCAGTGCGAAATCGAGAGCATTGGAGGTGCGTGTGCGAAGAACGACGCTATGCTCGTTGATCGACACGCCATCCTTCGTGCAGTAGTAACGAATCTGCGAGGTCAAATGTCCGCCAAGCATTCGAACATGGGCCTTCCGGATTTCGAGTATGTCCGCTTCGGGAAGCGTCTGTGTGATCTGCCAGGCGACCTCGAAATAGGGCGCCAACTCATCGGTAATCAGGCTCTGCGCCAATGGAATCAGCCAGCGCGCATCGCGCACGATCACGGGCTGATCGGCTGGTGAGCTTCTCCAGAGCGCATCGAGCACGCCTTGAATTTCTGCGAGCCGTTCGCCCGCCTTTTCCTGTGCAGAGCTGCCTGGGTCCTCATCCCGGAGGCGCATGCTCAGGTACTGAAGGCACCGGACTACATACAAGTTGAACAGCGTGTGCGCGTAATGCATGCGACCGTTACGTCCCGGCCATTGTGTTTGCTGCCAGCAATAAAAGCCGCGAATCATCATCTCCGCCGGATCGATCAGGTCGTTATGCAGATCTTGAACCTGGCGAGGCCTGAATCCTGCCGCCCAATGCGCTTCCTCCAGTTGGCCTCTGAGACGAGTTTGGCTGGCGGTGACCGCGGTGTGAGCAAAGAAGCAATCCTCGAAATGGTGGGACAAAAGAGACCGGTCCTGCAGGTGCCGCACCGGCTTTCGCTGGGCGTTCAGAACGGCCTCTATGCTCTCGACGATATCTTCGCGATGCGTCAGAAATAGTCGCAGCAGCTCGACGTGTGCCTGAAACGGCACCTGACCAAATGGCTTCCCCGTCACGATGCGCCCGCCTGCTCTTCACGCAAAAATGCTGGATCCGCACCCATTCGAGAGAGAGTATAGCGAGGGACCGAGCAGGATGGGGGCGTGGG
>DATAZF010000260.1:0-15429 GCA_036272235.1 Bryobacteraceae bacterium
AAGACACCGCTCGCGGGGGAGGCGAATCCTGTGTGTATGTGTTTCACTTTCCCGTCACGGCCGACGAACAGAGTCGCCGGCCAGGTGTTCAGATTGACCACCTGCGGCACCTTTTCCCACATCTCCGCGGGCGCACCAGCGATCACGTATGTATACGGCACCTTGTATTGCTTGATGAACGCGTGGACGCGCGCCAGGTCATCCTGCTGCTCTGGCTCTTCGAAGTCGAGCGCTACGATTTCGAGGCCCTTGTCGTGATACTTCGCGTAGAGCTGAACGAGGTATTGCGCCTCGTCATGGCAGTTCGGGCACCACGTTCCGGTGACGATCGCAAGCACAACTTTGTCTTTAAACTGCGGGTCATCGTTCGAAAGAGTCTTGCCGTTCACGTCGGGGAACTTCCAGACGAGGACTTCGTTCGGATCACGCATCGTCGTGTGTGTCGTGTAGTCCTCGGGTTCGGCGACGCCTTTGGCGCGCGCCACTTCGGTGCGGTATGCGATCAGCTTATTGCCGGCGCGGCCGCCTTCCTGTTTGATTTCGAGCGCGCCATCTTTGTTGAGCGCGAGTTCCATCACGGCTGGTCGCGAGCCGTCGAAATGGCTCAGGACCCACTTGCCGTCTTTGTAGGCGCCGTTTAGCGCACCCGTATCGCCGTCAACGCGAAGGATCGATGCGGAAACCTCCGACCCGCGCTGCAACACGATCAGGCGCTGCGTTTTTTCGCCCTTGGCATTCGGCTTGTCGAGCGGGATCTCCCACGAGCCGGCGATTTGTGGGGTGTCTGCAGAAGCCACGGGCGCCGCATAGCGTGTGGCATGGAATCCGTATGTCGCGCCTTCCGAGCGGGACTGGGCGACCACCTGCCCGTCGAGCGCGCCGTCATTGAGCGTCGCCGTGATCTTTGTCAGGTAATGATCGATGTTGAGCACCAGCGTGCCGTTTTCGAAGCGCGCGCCGGTGGTGGTTTCAAACGGCTCCCAGCCGTTGTAGAGCGTGCCTTTCAGCGTCGCGCCATCGCCGGAGATGTCGAGACGGAATGGGATGACGCCCGTTTTAGTGGTCAACGTCGCGTCCCAACGCCCGCCGAGAGGCGCGGCGTCCTGAGCAAAAGCACCTGCCGCGACGACCACCAGAGCGGCTGTCGCGCTGAATATCCGAGCCGTTATACGTTGCATTTGCGATTCCTTTCGTTTCTTGAATGCGCACAACGGCTTGACCACATGCGTAGACTGGTGGCTCACCTTATGTTGGATAAGACTGACCATGCGTCCCTGTTCGTGGTCCAGCCTGTGCGCTTCCTTTACCTGTTGAAGCTGGTTGATATTGCTGGCGTGGAGGGCGTTTCCGTAGCAAACGCCATCCACTCGGCGGGAAGACGTGGCTTCGTGGCCAGCAGAATTTCGAAGATCGCGCGCCGCGTATCGCCGCTGAGCCGTGCGAACGCGGGGCTTTGATCGTGGCCGGTCAGAACTTCGAACAACCGGTGGTACACATACTCCTTCGCTTGCGTCGGCAGGGAGTCGAAAGCCTCCGAATAAATTAGGTAGCTGCACGGATACCTGAAGATGCGCGAGCGGAGATCGAAATCGCGCAGCGAGCGTCCGGCGCCGTCGCGCGGACCGCGCGCGGCGAATTCCTCGGCGTATCCGGAATCCCCTTTCACGGGACCGTCGAGCGGCGCTTCATCGGCGAACAACAGATAGCGCAACATCTGTTCGGCCGGTTTTTCATACTGTGCGCGAACCGCTGCGGGAATGTCCTGAGCCGCCGTATCCGGAGAAAGGCCGGCTTTGTAGAGCCCGATCCGGGTCTGATAGTTGGTCAGCGTGATCAGGTTGTGCATCTGGGTCTGATGCGCGAGGACGAGATGCGCGACGATGTCGCTCTTGCCCGTCAGGACGAGCGATGTGTCGAACTTGCGCGACAGATCCGAGATGTTGGCGCCGGCCGCGCGGTCGATCTGCTCGGGGTGCTCCTTGTCAGTCGAGATGACATTGCCCATGTGCAGCGTGGAGCCATGCGTGCCCGTGACATACCAGCCGCCCCAGCGTTCCGCCAGTGGGCTTTCCTGACCGGTAATGAAAGACCGCGCCATCGTGGCCTGCGTGCCGGATGAGGTCGTGTAGATGGATCGCAGCAGAACGCCTGGAACGTTGCGTGTCCCCGCGGCGACGTGGCACTGGGTGCAATCGAGCTCGGCGCGCTCGAATCGCGGATGTTCGCTCCGGCGCTCGTCCAGGATATAAAAGATCGCGCCCTGCACCGGATCGAACGATACGAACTCGAGCACCTTGCCGTCATGCACCTGGCCGACGTAGACGTCGTCATTGAAATAGAGCGCGCGCGGGGTTTCGGGAGAGATTTTCTTGTATTGGAAGCTCGTTTTCGAGAATACGAGAGTCTGCGAGTTCACAGGGATCGAGAGCTTTGCAAGCACGGATTCGAGGTAGCCGTGCTTGGGCTCGTAGTCGAGCCTGACCTCGCCCCTGTCGATGCGCTTCTGCAGCAGTGCGACGGGGTCGGTAAGATTTTCGGACCGGTAGTCGATGGGCGGCTCGCTGAAGGGGACGTAGCCCTGATTCTTCACGGCTATCTGGCCATGCGCGGACGGAAATATCATTCCCGCGAACATCATCCAGGCAGCCGCGGAGACGAGGCCGGAAGCCAACGACAATCGCACAGGCCGCGGCGCGCGTCCGCTGTGCGCGTCACAGGATTTGGATAATTTCATCAGGATTCCCCCCCGGCTATTGAGCCGCGCGCCAACGCGGCTCCTGCCGCGTATCCACAAATCGCTGCGCGATCTCCACCGGTGTTACCGATCCTTCAATGATTTCCTTTGCCAGATTCGCCATCGGAGTGCGCCGGCTCCGGCTGCTGTTGCGCAGCAGCAGATAGGCCTGTTCTTCGGAAAGGCGGCGGCGCTGCTGCAAAATGCCTTTGGCCCGCTCGACGAGTTTTCGTTCCGCGAGTTTCTGTCGCAGCGTGTCCCGTTCGAGCAGGGCAGTCAGCAGTCGCCCGGCGCGTTGCACGAATTCGAGCGGCGCGGAGTCGAAGGGAGTCTCTGTGGTGCGCCCCACTGTGAGCAGCCCGAATAAGTTGTTTTCCGAGCGCAGGGGAACGATCGCCAGACGCTCGACGCGATATTGCAAAGTCTCGGGGAACCTGCTGAAGTTCGGCTCGGATGCGGGTCTGCCGTGAACCGCACAGGCGAGGGAAAGGAGCCACCGGGTGGTATCCCGGCTCAGCGTGGTTCCGACATTGTTTAAATGCGGTTCCACGCTTGACCGGACGGCCACCGCATTCAATTCGAGGGTTTCCGGTTCAAAGCTGTAAATCGTGCCTGTCTGGGATTCGGTTTGATCCAGGATGGCGTCGAGCAGAAGGTCGTAATCTGTTCCGTTCTGGACGGCCTCCAAATCAAGACGGATGTAGTAATTTTCTGGGCCGATATTTTGTAACGCCAACGCTGCCATAGTAAGATCCTCTATTTAAACTGGTTAACGGGTTAGGCCGCAGGAATCAGCGACAACAACGGCAGCGGTTGCTGGGTGGGAATGTAGCGAAGTTTTGCAATCGCCTCATACTCTATCGATATTATAGAGCAATTGCGGAGCCGTCAAGATTCAGGAAAAGAAAATTTTCAAAGACTCGTGTGAAAGCTTGCGCAAGGTCGGCTTTCAAGTCGTCAATATCTTCGATTCCAACCGACACGCGGATGACGTCGTCCGTAATCCCCATGCGATCAAGTTCCATCGTTGGCACCGACGAGTGAGTCATGCTGCGTGGATGCTCGATGAGCGATTCGACGCCGCCCAGCGATTCGGCAAGAGTGAAGAGCTCGAGGCCCTCGAGGAACTGGTTTGCTGCGCCGCGGCCGCCGCGGATGCGGAACGAGAAGGTGCCGCCATAGCCGGTCATCTGGCGTTGCGCAAGCGCGTGCTGCGGATGCGATGAGAGGCCCGGATGAAGGACGGCCGCGACTTTTGGATGGCCCTCGAGCCAGCGGGCAAGCGCGAGAGCATTGCGATTGTGCTCTTCCATGCGGACCGCCAGAGTGCGGATGCCGCGCAGCACGAGGAAGCAATCCATGGGCGCAGCGCAGGTGCCCATAGCGTTCTGCAGGTATCCGATGCGCGCGCCCAGTTCGGCTGATGAGGTGATGGCCGCGCCGCCCACCACGTCCGAATGGCCGTTGATGTATTTCGTCGTCGAATGAACGACGATGTCGATGCCGAGATCGAGCGGTCGCTGAAACCACGGCGAAAGGAAAGTGTTGTCGCACATCGTGATGAGGCCGTGCTCGCGCGCGATCGCGGAAATCGCCGCGAGGTCGACGAGATTCATCAGAGGATTGGTGGGCGTCTCGATCCAGATCGCCTTCGTCGAAGCGGTAATGGCCGCGCAGACGGCGCACGTATCGCGCAGGTCGACGAACTGAGCTGTGATCCCTTTATGCGCGAGAACGTTTGTGAGAAGGCGCCATGTCCCGCCATAGAGGTCGTTGTGGACGATGATCGAGTCGCCGGCCTCAAGGAGCATGAGGACCGTCAACTCAGCCGCCATGCCGGTGGCAAAAGCGAATCCATGTGCGCCGTTCTCGAGCGATGCGAGGCTCTTTTCGAGAGCCTCTCGGGTTGGGTTGGAACTGCGGGAATACTCGTAAGGGCCGGGCACTCCGACCTCCCGGAAGGCGAAGGTGGAGGATTGCACGATGGGAGGAACGACAGCCCTCGTCGCGGGATCCCAGGAGTATCCGGCGTGAATCGCCCTCGTTTTGAAGTGCAGCGGGGCACTGGCCAAATGAGCGGGTACGGCCATCAGAAAGTCACCCGCACACCAAGTTGCACCAGCCGTGCGTAGTTGATCTGGCTCGTGATCTGCCCAAACGTAGAGGTGGTCGACACATTCGTTCCCGGATTCCCGAATAGCGGCGTATTCGTAGCGTTCAGCGCTTCGGCGCGGAACTGCGCCTTGAACCGTTCCCGCACCACGAAGCTCTTGAACACCGAAAAGTCGATATTGAAGAGCTGTGGACTGCGCACGTTCAGGTAGCGGGCGGCATTGCCGAAAGACAACTCCGGCGCCACCGAGAACGCTGCCGGATTGAGCCAGCCGGTCAGCCGCGAATCGATGGAGCCGGACGTTTCCGCCGGAACCCCCGTCGCGTTCGGACGCTGATAATTCGCGCCGATTACGCTGTTGGCGTTCGCCTGCGTGATGGCCAGCGGAAATCCGCTTTGCACAATGCCGAAAGTATTTAGCGACCACCCACCGGCTAACCAATTCAGCGCCCGGTTGCCATTCAGATACCTCTTACCTTTTCCGAACGGCAGATCGTAGCTCGCCGACATCGTGAACCGGTTTGGCACATCCTGCGTGGAGAGGCCCCACTCGCCTCTCAGGTTGTAGGCGTTCTGCGGACCGGTAATCGACGAAGCCGTGATCGCGCTCGCTCCGGCAGTATTGACGCCGGTAATATCGTCCTCGCTGCGCGACCAGGTATACGAGGCGAGTATGCCCAGACCGTTCGAGAAGCGTCGCTCACCCCGCACGTAAAGCGAATAGTAGAGGCTCGCCGCCGTGTTGGAGTTCGAAACCGATACCGACGTGAACTGCGGCCAGGGCAGCAGCAACTGCACGCGGCTGACATTCGGGGTCGATAACGTTCCTACGCCGCCATTCCCATAGAGCGGATTCGGTATGGCCTGCGACAATGCCGCGGCGCCCAGCCCGAAGTTCGAGGGATTGAGCTGATCGATGTTGATGCCGTTCTGCAGAAGGTGCAGGTTGTGAGATCCAAGGGTTCCCACGCTCACTACGAATCCCGCAGGCAGCTGCCTTTGCACTTCCAGCGAATAATGTTGCGAATAGCCCGCGGAATCGGAGTTGGGCGAGAACATGGTGATCGCCTGCCCCACCCCTGATGCCAGGCCGAGGCTGTTTCCGGTCGGCTGTAGAAGACCGTTCGGATACGGATTCGAAAGCGAAACGGCCGGTGTGTAATTGCCGTTTGTCGACGCATTGATCGAAGTCGTTTGCGAGTATCCGATCGCGTTCTGATAACTGAAGAACGTCGGCGCCCAGTAGATTCCGTATCCGCCCCGGACCACGGTCTTGTTATCGATCGAATACGCGAAGCCGATGCGTGGTGCGGGTTTCACCGAGAGCGCATTTCCGGTCTGCGTGGGCGCGCCGCCGACGCCGGCATATTGAACCCCGCCGGCAATCGGAAAACCGGGCTGTGCCAGTGGACTGGCGACAGTTGTATTGAAGCCGGTAATGATCCGGTTCCGCTCCTCCTGAACACCCGATTCGTATTCGAGGCGGAGCCCGAAGTTCAGCGTCAGCTTCGGGCTCACGCGGAAGTCGTCCTGCACAAACCCGCCGTAGTAGCGGATGAAGTCATTGAAGTTGCCGACCACGCTTTGCGATCCGCTGGCGGGATAGCCCAGCAGCAGCGATGCGAGGCTGCTTCCGGAGAGTCCATTCGAAACCGTCGGACTCGCCTGCGTGAAAGCGCTGGAAAACGAAAGACTGCTGGAGCCCGCGGCCGGCGTCCCAAAATCGTGAATGGAACGGAAGTCGAATCCCGCCTTGAGCGTGTGGCGGCCGAAGAAACGCGAGGCGGTCACGTTGAAGCTGCGCGAATAGAACACGTCCTGACTCGTCGTGCTGCCCCCATAGCTCGAGTAGTCGCTCATGGTGATCGCCGGAAACGCGGGATTCGCAGTCGCGGCCGCGAGCGATGCCGGAAATCCGAGCGAGGTCAGATCGAACCCAAGGCTCTCAGGGGTGCTCTTTGAGTAGAACCGATTGAACCCCCAGCGCGCCGTCACAACCGTGGTGGCGTTGGGCGTAACCGTTGCGTTGGCGGACGTGGCGTCGATCTTGCGGTCGCAGCAGAAAGTCTGGTTGGGTGTGCCTGCATTAGGGAAGATATTCGTCGGGTAATCGACTTCAAACGTCTTCTGATGGATGTATGACGCCGAGGCCCGGATCCAGTCGGCGAACTCGTGATCGACTTTGAAGATGGGCTGGTCGCCGCGGTTCGGATAGGATCCGGTGAAGTTGTAGTTCGGCTGCGCGTAATAAGCCGCTGCCGCTGTCGGATAGAACGAAGCGATCGCGCGCCCAACCGGGTTCTGGGCGCTCAGCGGAATGACGTTGCCCGGAAACGGCGTACGTGCGCCAGTTGACAGATTCGTGCTCAGCGGATCGTAGATGATCTGCTGCAATCCGTTCTTGTTGAAAGTCTTTGAGAAGTCGCCCTGCCGTTCGAGTGCGGTTGGAATCGAAAGAGTCGTCGTCGAGCCGTCGGTCTCGCGATAAGCCTCATCGGTCGCGAAGAAGAACGTCTTGTTGCGTCCGTCGTAGAGTTTAGGAATCCGAACCGGCCCGCCAAGCGAAAATGCGAAGTCCTTGAATGGCGAATCGGGACGCGGCTGGCCATGAAGATTGGCGAAGAAGTTGTTCGCCAGCCAGGCGGTCTCGCGAATATGCCCGACAGCACTGCCGTGCAGGCTGTTGGCGCCGGAATTAATGAACACGTTAAACGTCCCGCCGCCCGTGCGGCTGACTTCGGCGTCATAGCTGCTCGATTGCAGGTTCAGCTCCCGCACGGCTTCGGGAGAGGGCACGATCACGGCGCGATTGTTCGAATCGGTGATGGAAATTCCGTCCACCAGATAGTTGTTTGTGCGCAGCGGTCCGCCGGCCACCGAAACTTGCGAGTTTCCGTTCTGGTCTTCCATACGATGGAACTCCGGATTGGCGGCGTAGACAACTCCCTGCGCGAGCTGCCCCTCGAAGTAAGGGTTCCGTCCGAGCAGCGGCAGATCGGTGATCTTCTGGGTCTCGATCAACTGACCGGTAGTTGCATCGGCCGTACTCAGCGCTGGCGCTTCGGCCGTAACATTCACCTGCTCGGTGACTTGCCCGAGTTCGAGCGAGAGATCGAGGGTGACATTGGCCTGCGTGGCAATCTGCACGCCTTTGCGGTCCAGGCGTTTGAACCCTGCCGCTTCGACGGCAACCGTGTAGGTTGACGGCGCGACGGCGAAGAAATCGTACTCGCCCTGATCATTGGTCACAGTGGACCGGCCGAGATTTGTAGCCTCGTCGGCAATGGTGACCTTGGCGCCCGGTGTGACGCCTCCGTTCGGATCCGCGACGCGGCCACGCAGCGAGCCCTGAAACGATTGCGCGCCGATAGTGGACGCGAAAGACAGGGAAACGGTAACAACAATAACGTAAGTAACGAGCTTCATAAGTCTCCTTCGACTTTTTGAGCTCGCGAACGGGGCGAGACTGGCGATTCTGGATTTGGCGTGCGACTTACTTCTTGAATTATTTTTTGGTTTTGGCGGGGTCCTGGGCCGTAAGAGAATCGGCATCGCCCGGACCGCCGTCTCCGGCGGATCCGCCTGAGACAGAGCGCCCATCGGGTAGCGTCACCCGGCGCGCGTCCATGAGATGCGAGCCATCCTTCGCCGGATAACCGTCGACGATCAGGGTGTCCCCCAGCTTGACGTCGCCTTTCTTCCACCCTCGGCGCGTGAGTGCCCCGGGTCCTGCCCCTTCACATCCCCAATTGACGACGTTGCCTCTCTCGTCCTTCACATCGACGTAGAAGTACGAGTGCGGATTGCTCCATTCGATTCGCGTGATCGTGCCGATAACGCGGATGGACCGGCTGCCGTCAAACTCGGCGGCGAAAGAATGATGCGCCCATGCCGGGAGGCCGCCCACCAGCAGCGCGGCGGCAGCGAATACTGAAAATTGCCTCTTCACAAAAACTCACCTCCATGCAATGCTTGTATAGTTGATAGAAATAGTATAGTAATAGATTCCAAGGAGTAAAAACAAGTGAAAACTCAGACCATTCGCGGGTTGGCGTCCATCTTTTTGATCGGAGCGGGGCTGAGCAGCGCGGCGGATATTCCACAGGGGGTGCCACGGACCGCGGATGGCCAGTCCGATCTGAACGGATTCTGGAAGGGCACGCGGGATACGATTCCGGGAGGTAATATCGCAAAGGATCTTCCGGGCTTGAAGCTGCCTTTAACCCCGGCGGGCGAGGCTGCCTGGAAGCACAACACGACTGCGACCATCGATCCGGAAAGCCTGTGCATCCTCGGCGGCATTCCCCGGCATAACGCGAGCGGTCTGCCATTTCAGATCATCCAGAGCGCGAAATATGTGAGCTTTCTCTACTTCTACAGCTATTACCGGCTGATCCCAACCGACGGCCGCAAGCACGATCAAGATCCCGATCCTTCTTACTTCGGCGACGAAGTGGGCCACTGGGATGGCGGCGCCCTGGTGATCGACTCGATCGGTTTCAAAGACACGCAGGTCTGGGCGGATGAAAACGGCAGCCCGCATAGCGACGCTTTGCACGTCGTGGAGCGATGGACGCGTCCGGACCGCGATCACATTCATGTCGAGACGTTGATCGAGGATCCGAAATTCTATACGCATCCGTTCACTTACTCGCGGACGTGGATCGCCGGAAAGCCGGATGAGCGGGTGCACGAGTTTTCCTGCGCCGAAAACAATATCGACAAGGAGCATCTCGGATTCGGACCCGGGCCGATCCGGCCTGATGGTACACGGGGATATGTCAATCCGGCGCCTCTGCCGCCATTGCCTTTGCCGGTGGGAAAAGGCCGATAAGGCGATAAAGACGGATCCACCAGAGAGCGTCAGGAGTAGTTCGATCCGATGAGGCGTCGCAGAGCGAGGGAGCGCCCGTTCTCGTCAGCCGCGTCGGACCTTAATGGCAAAATATACAGATTCCATCTCAACCAGGGACAGACGAGACACGATGCCCTTCGATCCAGGCTGATTCAGGATGCTCTCGACATCGCCCGAGTCCGGTTCCTCGTGGTAGAGCTTTGCCAGTTATGCCTCGGTTCCAGTTATGTTGTGTTAATCGGCTCAGATCAAGCGAACGCCGGCCAGTGCTGTTGAATCAGTATGGCCGGTGTTTTTCTCAGAACATAAGTTTGCGCCCGCCGGCGACGCCGTCGGAGTCGGGCTCTCGATTTGAGGCAGGAGACTCGGATGCGCCTTGTCGATAAACCCTTCGCCGTCAGGCGCGGGTGTGACGGCCAGACAAACTGGATGGGCATTTTCCGTCAAGTTAACCAATCGATGCTGCGTAAAGTGTAAGTTCTGCCCCCACAACGATCAGCCCCGGCAAAGCCTCGCCGTCGCTCCTCCTGAGTCCAGAAGTTTCACCAATTCTCCCAAGCTTTTGGCAATCGTCGCCATCCCGAACTGTTCGGCGTCGGCATCCTGAGCCCACACGCCGGGTGCGGCATTTTGCTCGACGTCAGCGCCAAACTCAGCGACCGACCAACGTCCTTTTCGTCGATGGTCGTTCGTTTCAGTATGATCTTGCCCCGATCCACCCAACAATAGTGCAGATGCGAGCTAGCCCATCGAGGCTCCGTCCTGATGAGTGTATCCGTCAGACTCATTTGAGACTACTGGTCGCTATGTTTTGGATTTGTGACCATCTTTATTCCCAACGGCGTTTCGGGGCGATAGCTCCCGCCTGGTCGGGAAGTAGCGCAGCGCTTCTGGGAAACGCTCAGCCGCACAGTCAGCGGGGGCCGAACTCATGGCTCAGATCGGAACGCGATTTTCTTACGGTGGACCAACGATTCAGTTCACGTGGCAGCAGAGCCCGGAAATGAGCGGGCATCATTTTTTAGCGCTGTTTCCGAGCCAGACCCCTGTCTCATACTCATAATATGGACGCGCTGGTACTGCATCGCATTCAATTCGCCTTCACAATCACCTTCCACTACTTGTTTCCGCAGTTGACGATGGGTCTGGCTCTGTTGATTCTGCTCCTCAAAACCATCGGCATCATGCACAATCGTCCTATCTATAACGACGCAGCCCGCTTCTGGGCGCGAATCTTCGCGGTGAATTTCATTATGGGCGTTGTGACCGGAATTCCGATGGAATTTCAATTCGGCACCAATTGGTCGCAGTTCTCGCGGGCAACGGGCAGCGTCATCGGCCAGCCCCTCGCGATGGAAGGCGTATTCTCTTTTTTTCTTGAATCCGCTTTTTTGGGTCTGTTTCTGTTTGGCGAGCGCCGGCTCTCCAAATGGGGACACTGGTGGGCGGGGTTCCTGGTATTTCTCGGGTCGTGGCTCTCCGGATTTTTCATCATTGTGACCGACGCCTGGATGCAACATCCCGTCGCCTACCGCGCGCTGTCAAATGGGGTTTTCGAACTTACCAGCTTTACTGGGTTGCTCCTCAATCCCTGGGCTCTCCTGCAGTTTGCACACAACATGAGCGGCGCCGCGATCACCGGCGCCTTCGTGATGGCTGCCACCGGTGCGTTCTATTTGTTGGAAAGCCGGTTCGTAGACTATGGGCTCATTTTTCTAAAAACCGGCGTCCTGGCTGGTCTGATCTGCTCCGCACTGCAGGTCTTCCCGACTGGCGATTTGCAAGGCAAGTACATGGCGGAGCATCAGCCTGCGACAACCGCCGCAATGGAGGCCCTCTTCAAGACGGAGACCGGGGCACCGTTGGTCATTTTGGGACAGCCCGATGAGGAACTACAGAGGATAGACAATCCAATTGTGCTGAATCGTGTTCTCAGCTTTCTTATATATGGCAGCACGAGCGCTGAGGTAAGGGGACTCAATGAGTTCCCGCGCGATCAGTGGCCGACGAACATACCGTTGTTGTATTACAGTTACCACATCATGGCGGGCCTCGGCACGTATTTCATCGCCCTTATGGCTACAGCTGCATTCCTCCTGATGCGTGGACATTTGTTTACATCGCGGTGGCTTCTATGGCCTTTAATGCTGAGTTTTCCATTACCGTACATTGCAAACACCGCGGGGTGGATGACCGCTGAGCTAGGTCGCCAGCCATGGCTTATTTACGGCCTGATGCGAACCGAGTTGGGCCTTTCAAGCCATGTTTCGGCCGGCAATGCCCTTTTCACGCTGCTGGGATTTCTGGGGCTATATTCGGTACTTTCGATTCTGTTCGTGATCCTGGTCTACCGTGAAATTATCAGAGGCCCGGGACAGCCCGCCAGTGCCAATCTGGAGAGCGGCCTTCCGCTTACGGTTGCCTGATGCAGGGAGATATTTGGTATTGGCTGGTCGCTGCCATGCTGGCGGCGTACGTTGTTCTGGATGGATTCGATATTGGTGCCGGCATCATTCATCTGGTGCTTTCGAAGTCTGACGAAGACAGGCAACTGATCCTTCGCAGCATTGGTCCCGTCTGGGACGGTAACGAAGTCTGGCTGATCGCACTCGGAGGCACGCTGTATTTTGCTTTCCCCGTGGTCTATGCTTCGGCGTTCAGCGGCTTTTACCTGCCGCTGATGATTGTGTTATGGCTTCTAATGCTCAGGGGAATCGGAATCGAATTGCGAATGCACCTGGCGTCGCGAGTGTGGCGTGAGTTCTTTGATGGCTGCTTCGCTATCTCAAGTATGCTGGTCGCGATCTTTCTCGGTGCCATCCTCGCTAACGTTTTTCGTGGTGTGCCGATCGGCGACGACGGATACTTTTTTCTCGCTTTGTGGACCAATTGGCTCCCTGGTCCGGACCCCGGCATCTTTGATTGGTACACATTGCCAGGCGGTTTACTGGCTCTGGTTGCACTCGCTGTCCACGGCGCGTTCTATGTGGCGTTCAAAACCGAAGGCGCTCTCCACGATCGAGCCGCGAAGCTCGGTCGTAGCATTTGGGGGGCGTTGCTCGTGATGACCCTGATCGGCCTTATTGCAACCCTGAAGGTTCGGCCCCTGGCACTCGGGAATTACCTGCGCCACCCGGTTGCCTTCCTGATCCCGTGCCTCGCCCTGGCATCGCTCCTGGGCATGCTGATCTTCAGCCATGCCGGACGCGACCGTGAGGCGTTTTTGGGTTCGTGCTCCTATCTTGCGGCCGTTCTCAGCAGTGCCGCGGTCGGTCTCTTTCCAATCCTGTTGCCATCGAGCACAGACGCAGCACGCGACATCACCATCTCGCGAGCCATGAGTGGCAGCTATGCACTGTCCACAGGTTTGATCTGGTGGGCCACCGGTATCCTTTTTGCAATCGCATATTTTGTGTTTCTGTACCGCATTTTTGCCGGAAAGGTCCGGCTTTCTGGCGAAGATGTCGACCACAACTAAAGGCGGCGGTCGTATGGCCGATCGGTGCTGAAGGCCAACGGCTCGGCTGGCATTCATTCGAGGGAAAATTCCTGGGTGCAGCGGTGGGAGTGACCTCTCCGGCCACGGAGGGAACGATGCTCACGCCCTCTGAAAACTCAAAAAAAGCCTTCCTGATAGGAACACAGGTAGCATTTGTGCGCCCTCCTGCTCGGGGCTCGGGGCAGGACCTGTCACCGCCACCCCGAGTTCACATTCGAGATCCACGCAAGCTGAAATCCGCCATGCTCCACACGAATTCTGAATCGTTTGAAACAGAGTCATCATCCAATTTCCACGCGTTTAGTATTTCGTTGAAACCGGAGGAAGTCACAGACTCGAGACGAGGAGAGAAAATCGCCCGGATGCAAAGGGCTGTCGGAGGTAAAGGGAACGGATGAATAATCTCAGGTTAGATGATGCCATTTTCGACGACAATTCGTTCAGCATTGGCCATACGCCCCTGATCAGACTACGTCGCATCACAGACGGCGCTCCGATCAGCCTATTGGCGAAACTCGAGAGCCGTAATCCAGCTTGTTCCGTGAAGGATCGCATCGGGGCCTCGATGGTTTGGGACGCCGAGCAGCGCGGGGTGCTGATACCGGGCAAGGAGTTGATTGAGCCTACGAGTGGCAATACTGGCATCGCTCTGGCATTCGTCGGAGCAGCACGGGGTTACCCTGTTACGCTGGTCATCCCAGAAGGCTATTCAGCTGAGCGCCAGCACAGCGCGAAGCTTTTCGGCGCCCGTTTGCTTCTCACAGAACCTTCGTCCGGGATGTATGGCGCGCTTCTGAAGGCTGAAGAAGTAGTAGCGTCAGATCCGGATCGGTATGTGCTGTTGAACCAGTTTATAAATCCTGCAAATCCCGCGATTCACTTCAAGACGACTGGTCCTGAGATTTGGGGCCAAACGGATGGAAAGATTGACGTCCTGGTTGCGGGGATTGGTACGGGCGGGACCATTACCGGGGTGTCGCGCTACATCAAACAAACCCAAGGCAAACGGATCATCTCTATTGGAGTTGAGCCGGCGGCAAGCCCCACTATCACTCAGATCACTAACAAACAGCCTTCGAGTGGCCGTGCCCATGGAATCCAGGGCCTCGGTGCCGGTTTTATTCCAGACACTCTAGACCTAACGTTGGTGGATCATATCGAGCTCGTAACGGATGATGAGGCTCTCGATACATGTCGGCGTCTGGGCCGGGAGGAGGGCATCACTGCCGGCATCTCTTCTGGAGCCGTCGTGGCAGTCGCTGTCCGCATCGGCAAGCGGCCGGAATTCAAAGACAAGACGATTGTAGTTGTGCTTCCAGACGGTGGTGAGCGGTACCTGAACACAGTTTTGGCAGCGCCACAGCGGACCCCGCTGCCGGATCAGTACGGCAGTCATGGTGCGGGCATCTGAGATTGCTGATCTTCTGAGCTTCGCGGGCTCGGAGCAAAAGCAAACTGCTGCCGTTTGCGCGGCTGGTCGATCTCACCGACCCGTGCGATGCACTGACACGTGACCTACTCCCGATCTCAGTTGTGGCTGAACACGTCGAACTGCTGGGTATAAGGCCGATAATCGCGAACAGCGATTGGGGTCACGGCACTCTACCGCACGAACTCCAGGTCGCGGGTAGTCGCGCAGCGTTTACCGACTGATGGACGATATCCGCCGAAATTCCTTCGCCGGTTCTAAATGGGTGCAGTGGCGCTGGCGGCTACCGTTTTGCCATGGCCCGGACCATCACCGCCGCTTGTCCGCTTCCAGTCAGAATGTCGCGAGTGACCGTCCGGTTGGCGCCGTCTACACGAGGAGGAACGCCTCCGGTCGTGCGGACGACATCCGGATTTTGGAAATCCGCGCGGCGTTTCCGATGCGCGGGCTGGGAAAATTCCGCAGTTTTTTGAAGAGTCTCGAACGTAATTCGCCCTCTGAATTTCCGGACACCCTCCGTCAGTGACAACGCCAGCCAAATATGTCGCACTGAATCCAAAAGACTTACGACGGTCCCCGCGTTGGACGCTGCATTCCGTATTGCACAATATAGCCGGGACAGAATTCCGCCCAGCCGAAGCTCGTATGGCATCGCCGCAAGGGGTTTCCATGCGTCTTCAAGCTCTTTGCAAACTGAATAAAAACGGGTTCCCCGGGTCGCCACTACGTCACTGCTGAGAAAGCAGTAACCAGCCCCAAATCAAGGGGTTAAAGGAGCTGCAAGGCAGTTTTCTTATGC
>DATAZF010000261.1:0-2858 GCA_036272235.1 Bryobacteraceae bacterium
GCGGTGATGACGGGCTTGCGGTATTCGCCGGCGCGGCGAATGACGTGCTTCTGCAGCGCGGGAACCTTTTCCGGAGGCACCTCAACACCCAGATCGCCGCGGGCGACCATCACACCGTCGGCGATCTCCAGGATGCCTTCCAGGTGTTCGATGGCCTGCGGCTTTTCGAGCTTCGCGATGAGCCAGACGTCGCCGCCGAGGGCGCGGGCGCGATCGCGGGTGTAGCGAACGTCCTCAGCGGTGCGGACAAAGGAGACAGCGACGGCATCGACATCGTTGTCGATACAGAACTTGAGGTCGATCTCATCCTTCTCGGTGAGCGAGGGCGTTTTGACCGAGATGCCGGGGAGATTGATCCCCTTGTTTTCGCCCAGGGTACCGCCATTGATCACCGTACATTCGACGTCGTCGCCGTGGATGGCGGTGACGCGCAGCTCGATGAGGCCGTCGGAGAGCAGGATGCGGGCGCCTGCCGTGAGATTTTCCGCCAGCGTGGGAAATGTGGTGCTGATGCAGGTGACGGTGCCGGCAATGTCACGCGGCGTGATGGTGAGTGACTGGCCCGTAGTGAGCTGTATAGGCTTCTTGTCGACGAGCTTGCCGGTGCGGATCTTCGGTCCTTGCAGGTCGCCCAGAATGCAGAGCGGCTTGTTCTCTTCCTTTGCCACCTCGCGCACCATCTTGATCAGTTCGAGCTTTTGTTCATGTGAGCCATGGGAAAAGTTCAAGCGGGCGACATCCAGGCCGGCACGCACGAGCTGACGAAAGGTGACTTCGTTACTTGAGGCTGGGCCCAGGGTAGCGACAATCTTGGTACGACGGTTGTCTACAGCGGCGAACGGGGATTCATCTCCAACAGGCAGCATCCGTGAATACTCCAGCGCCTGGCCCGCAAGGGGGGGCGTTATGGTTTTGCTAACGCTGCCATTTTACTCGCAACGCGTCTGTCGCCTGTATCTCCCTCAGGGAAGGCTGAGTTCCTGCGATTTAAAGCAATGCCACAGATAACGTAATGTGGGGAGATCGGTTCTGAGCAGCCGTTCCTTGAGGGAACGTCGGCGTTTGGATCTGTTCGCTGCATTACACCGTCTGTGCCTTTGCTTTTACGGGAACGCTCTCAGCCTGAGCGACGTGGTCGGCTTCCACCTGCGCGTTGTACTCCGCGCCGAGGAAGACCGCGAGCGCGGTGATGTACAGCCACACCAGCGTGGCCACGGCGGTGCCGAGCGACCCGTAGATGATGCTGTAGTCGGCAAAGCGCGTCACATACCAGCCGAAGACCAGGGTAGTGACGAACCAGATCACCGCCGACATGACCGCGCCCGGCAGGACATCGCTCCATGTCTGGCGACGCGGGGTGCCGAAGCGGTAGATGACGGCGAGCACGACAACCGTGCACACGATGGCGATGGACCAGCGCGATACCCGCCACAGAAAGAGGACGTAGGGTTTAAAGCTGTGATCGGTGATGTCGACGACCCACTCCTCGATCTGATGTCCGAAGGCGACGAGTGCCGTGGAGAGGGCCATGGGCACCAGGCAACTGGGGATCAGCACCAGCGCGGTCACGCGTTCCCGGGTCGGGTTCCACTCCGTGCGCGCGTCATCGAAGATGGGCGAGGCGAAGGCGCGGCGGAAGCCGTGCATGAACGAGGTCATGACCCCCATGCAGCCGAAGAGAGTGACCAGCGAGGCGGAACTGACGGCCTGCAGGGAGCGGACGTGCCGCGTGGTGAAGTAATCCTGGATGGCGTCGATGGCATTGCCGGGCAGGAAGTCCGCGAGAGCAGTGCGGATTTCGCCCATCAGGGTGTCCCCCTGCGGAACCAGGGCAATCACCGTGGTGATGACCAGCAAGGCCGGAAATAGGCCGAGAATCGCCGAATACGCTGCCGCCCGTCCGAGCATCAGCACATCATGAGAGAGCGCGTGCAGCGTGGCGCGCCGCAACTGCTGGAGGGGACGCAGCATTTCTTCCTTCAGGGTACTGCCCGAGCCCCGCTGGAGAAAGCAATTTGCGCTGCCCGCGGGGGTGGAGAGAAAGATGCCTGTGCCGGGGACTGAATCGCCGCCCGCCCGTAGAACGATTTCAGGGCCATCCCCATGGTACCGGCACGGCCAACGCCAACGCGAGACCATGCGCGCTGTTAGGATTACGATTGGCTCGGCCACCCAGGAGACTGCCTGTTGAATCAACTGTTTCGCCGTTCCATCGCACCCGCCGCTCTCGCGCTCCTGCTGTGCTGCAGCCCGGCATTTTCTGGCCTGACGCGCAAACACAAGGCTGCGCCGCCGCCGCCAGAGCCGGTTACGGCTCACGCAAGTGCACAGCTTGCGGATAAGAAGCTGAACGCGCGCGTCGACGCATTGCTGGCGCAGATGACGCTCGACGAAAAGATCGGCCAGTTGGCGCAATATACCGGCGGCAGCACCATCACAGGACCGACCGGGCAGAAGCTGGATTTCGATGCCATGATCGCGAAGGGCGAGATCGGCTCGCTGTTCAACGTCACCGGCGCGAAAGAGACGAACCACTACCAGCACATCGCGGTGGAACAGTCGCGGTTGCATATTCCGCTGCTCTTCGGGTTGGACGTGATCCACGGCCACCGCACCACATTCCCGGTACCGCTGGCGCTGGCGGCGAGTTTCGATCCCGACATCGTGCAGCAGGCCTGCCGCGTGGCCGCCACCGAGGCGCGGCAGGACGGCATCAACTGGGTCTTCTCGCCGATGGTGGACATCTCGCGCGATGCACGCTGGGGCCGCATCGTGGAAAGCGCGGGCGAAGATCCGTATCTGGGAAGCGCAATCGCACGCGCCTACATTCGCGGCTATCAGCAGGGCGATTTGTCGAA
>DATAZF010000262.1:0-7035 GCA_036272235.1 Bryobacteraceae bacterium
CCACTGCCGGTAGGGCCGCGGTCGGATTAGTCGAGGAAAGTTGCTGAAGCGCGGAAATCGTAAGCGCCGGAGCGTTTTCGATACAGCGACGTGAAGTCGGCTTCGCAACCTGCATCTTCACGAAGCGCTCTGGATTGTCCCATGAATGTGGGAGCGGCGGTTTGTCGCGACGCAAGGAAATGCTGCGTCGCCTCAGACACGCCCGAACCTCGGCGGGGGATACTTATTAAATGGCGCGATCTGTCGTTTTAGCTGCTTTCCTCGTTTTAATAGCCGCCTCAAATGGATGGACCTTCGCGCAGCCGGTCGATGAGCCGGAACCTGCGGCCGTGGTCGAAATCGGGGCGGCTGCCAGCCGGAGTATCACAGACGCCGGATCCAGCTTCAGCCCGACTGTCGCAGCAGAAGTTACGCCGATAGAGAACTGGCTGGAACTTGAAATGGGCGTTACACCGATTTTCAGCCGTCACTCGACAGAATGGGATACCGACCTTCTTTTCAAGAAGCCCTGGACCCTCTCCAGGAAAGTGGAGTTTATGTTCGGTTTCGGTCCGGAGTGGGTTCATACGAGGAAATACGGCATCACCACGAATTCAGTCGCCGGCGAGGTCGCGCTGGACTTTATGTTCTGGCCCACTGCCAAGCATAGATTCGGTTGGTACCTCGAGCCTGACTACGACTATAACTTTGGGCGAGAGCACGAACAATCCTTTGGCATTAGCGCGGGATTGTTGATCGCGATCCCGCGCAGGCACTAAATTCAACCGGCCACCAACAGATGGCCGGGGCCACCCGGCGAAGCGGACCTAAAAATGAAAGCCGATCGTCGCCGTCACCGTTCGCGGCGTAACATAATGCGTTCCGCTGAAGGTCGAGATGAAATTGTAGAGCGCCTCTTTATTCGTCAGATTGACCACGGTCACGCGCGCGCTGAACTTATATTTATCGCCGCGAAACAGATTGTCGTCTCCCACGCCGAGGTCGAAGAGATTGCGGGATGCGATGCGCGGCGGATTATGGTCGTCATCTTCCGTGCCCGGTGCGGGAATCTTCAGAAAGTTGGAGCCGTAGAGATTGGCCGGACAGGTACTGTCGGGACTGATCGGCATGGTCGGCGTAGCGGAAACGCTGCCGCAAAACAGCCCCGCCTGGAATTGTTGATCCGGTGTCAATCCGGAAGCGTCCACGAGCGTATCGGTGCCGCTCGGCCCGTTCCCGCAATTGCCTCCGGCGCATGGCGCGGGACCCGCCACCAGGCCGCTGTCGTACCGCCAGTTGAAGCTGAGCCACGGGCCCGTTTTCCACGGCTGGTATTGCAGATGGGTGGTGGCATTGAAGAGCTCATCGTGATCGATGCGGAATACCGTATTTCCGCCAGGCCCGGCGCCAATGCCGGAAACCTGGGGACCGTAGAAGCGCGCGGCCACACTGGACATCACCACAAAAGCCGTCAAGCCGTGAAAATTCGGAACAGTTGCACGGATCGCATACCCCGGAATTTTCGAACTCTGCCACTCGATGGGAAAAAAGATCGGCGTATTGCCGAGTATGCCGAAGTCGAAGGCTTTGTTCGTGTACTTCCAGATGTATTCGCCATCCACCACCAGGTATTTGCCGAACGCCTGCGAAAGCCCCGCGTGGAACTCGTTCCGGTGGCCGGGGCCCTCCGGAGAGTTGTTGATGCAGGGCGCGCTAACCGATTGAAGAGCGACAATCACCGCGTCGTTACATCCGAAACTCGCCACAATGAGGTTCTCGTTGAACGGAGTCTCCATCGTTCTGGCGTACGAAATCCGGAATACCGTGTTGGTCGGTTTCAAATTGTAAGAGATACCGATGCGAGGCTCCGCTTGCAACGCGCTCGTAAGACCGTTGTATTTGTCCACGCGCACTCCGAGATTGAAGGTCCAGTTCCGGAGCGTGATCGCATCCTGGAGAAAGAAGGCTAATTCCTTGATGTCGGCATGACCGTAAAACTGGTACTGGCCACTTGTCGAGTGCGGACAGCCATCGGAAGCGGGCAGCGGCGCCGTTCTGGTCAGGTCGTAACAGGCAAGAATGGGAAGGAAGTTCGGATTCTGATTCGGCAGGCCGCCGGGGCAGCCGTTCGAATTAGTAAGCGTGGGATCCGTATTCGGGCTTCCATCCGCATTCAGGCAGGGGGCATTCGCGGTCGGATCAACCAAACCGAAATTATCCCTTTCCGTAAGGAAGGTGTGCTCGTACGTGGAGCCGATCTTGATGTTGTGAACGTGATTGACCCAGGAATAGCTTGCGCGCACTCCCGCATTTTTCAGGCTCCGGCTCTGGCCAACGGTCTCGAATTGAAGATCGGGTGTGAGATCCGCGAAGGGGTTGCCGCTCGGATAGTAGTCGTATTGATCCTGACGGACGAAGCCGGCGAACGTGAATACGCTATTCGCGTCGATGACGCGCGTCCATGTGGGCGCGATGTTGAAGGTCCTGATCTGCGAGCGCTGGTCCTGCGGCCCCACCACGCGGCCATCGGGCCCGAGGCCGCCATTATCGACGGTCAAGCCGGACCATCCCGTTGCATTCTGGGCATCGTAAGAGTTCGGTGTCTGAAACCAGGAACGCGTAAAGCCCAGGTTGAGATTGATGGTGTCTTTCTGCGAAAGCTTGAAATCGAGACGGTCGAACACGTTCTCTTCATTCCCGTGATCGTGAAAAACCTGGAATTCGGGCCCGTCGAGGAAACGGCCGGTATTCAAACCGCTCGCCGATATGAAATTGCCCCACTTGTCCTTGCCATAGGACAGATCGAAGCCACCGCCGGAACTGCCAAACGTGCCGTAGGAAGCCGTCACATCGCCGTGGGGTTGAGTCACGCCCAACCCTGAGCGCGTGGTCACGACGACAACCAGGCTGGTTTTGCCGCCAAATTCGGCCGGAGGAGCGCCTTCGATGACTTCCATCGACTGAACGGAATCGACCGGGATCTGATTCGAGAAAACCTTACTCTGCTGGTCGGTAATCGGCTGCCCGTCGACGGAGAACGAGTTCGAGGCATGATCGCCCAGGCCATGGAAAAGACCGTTCGAGTCAGCTGAAACACCTGGCGTTGCCAGCGTTACGAGGGAACTGAGAGAAGACGAGTTGCTTTCGAGAGGCAGCTTGTCGAAGAGATCCCTGTCCACGTCCGTGTGAGTTGAGGGATCGGTTTCGATGAGGTCCCCTCCCGTCGTCACAGTCACGCTTTCGTTCGACGCGCCGATCTTCAGCGTCAGCTTCAGTTCAATGGGAATTGCGGAACGCACGTCTATGTCCTGTTCAGCGTTCTGAAAACCCGAGGCCACGGCGGTGGCGTGATACGGGTTGTAGGGAACGTTGTCGAATTCAAAGTTTCCCCGGGCGTCCGTCAAAGCCATTCGGCTGTAGCCGGACACCGGATTTTGAATCTCCACAGTTGCGCCCTTGATGACGGCGCCCGACGGGTCAAGAACCGAGCCACGCACCGTCCCGGCGTTGGTCTGCGCCATTAACGGCGGCGTAGCAACCGCGACCACAAGAAACAGGAGGATCGAAAGACCCAAAGCCCGGACAATATTTCGCATAGTGATTCGAGCATCGCTTAAGCGCCTCTTCATCTACAGCTTCTTCATGCCACCGGACGGATTCTTCTGGCAGGTGGTCTGGAAATCGCCATGAGCGGATCTATGTCCGACAGCCCTGGGGCTCGTCATCAGGCGGAATAATCGCGCGCTGCAACGAATGAATCCGCAGTCCGCACACGGCGGGAAAACGTCTTCACGCCCGAAGAGAGCGTTCGTTCATCGAATAGCTCGTGTCATGGCGACACGTGGCACTTATCATCGGCGCGTGGGTGTCAGGACCATCCGAAGACGAGATGAATCAGTCAGGCAAAAACAGGAAACCCTCACACTTTGGACAATCATATGCGCCCTGGTGTTTCCAATGCTCCTCGCGGTTGCTCTCGTGGGGATGGATATGCGCAGCGATCTGTCCGAGCTGAAATCCACGGGAAAGATGGATGGCAAGGGAGCAGTGCCGGTCGGATGGCCCGACCTGGACCTATGGCACGACGGTCCACGAGTCAGAATGATCGGGTACATGATGGACGGATATCAGCCCTCGCGCGACGGCGCGCTGGTGAATGTGTTCGTCCTGTTGCCCGAGGCCGGCCAGTTTCTGCATCCCGCGCATCGCATCCCAAACCAGATGGTGGACGTCCACCCGAGCCATTCCGTCGTTTTCCGGTACCGCGATTTGGTTTGGGCTTCGGGAACACTTACCCGGACCATGGGGCGTCCCGGAGCCGGGCGCGCGGCTTATGCGTTGACCGCGGCGGAAGTCAACCCGGCCGCGGAGCGCGATATCGGCAGGTGGTTCCATCCCTGATCCTCACCAGCTCAGGAGTTGGCGGACATTGTGCGCCTGGCGCCGGCTGACGACGAACTCCTGATTGTTCGCAAGCGTCAGCAGCCAGCGCTGGCTGCTTAACGTGCTCATCTTGCGAACATGGTCGATATTCACCAGTGCATTGCGGTGAATCCGGCGAAAGTTCGTGTCGCGCAGCTTGTCCTGAATCACTTTCAGGGATTGCGTTGCCAGATAACGCTTCTTCGCCGTAATGATCCAGACAAGGTCTCCATCGGCCTCGAAGGCCAGCACCTCTCCGGCATTCAACAGCAGATATTCGTCCCCGCTTTTTGCGACAATCCTGCGGACGGAGCGACCCGCCGGAGCCTCCGCGATTTCCGCAACATTGGCAAACTGCTGGGCTACTTCTGCCGGGCGGGCGCGAAGCTTCAGCGCCCGGTCGACAGCCTGGCCGAGCCGCTCCTGAGCGATCGGCTTCAGAAGGTAATCGATCGCGCCTGCTTCGAAGGCCTGAATCGCGTATTGGTCCCATGCGGTCACAATCACGATCAGCGGAATCCTTTCTCCCGGCTGAAGCTTGCGGATGACTTCGAAACCTCCCAGTCCGGGCATCTGCAGGTCGAGAAAAACCAGATCGGGAGACAAATCGTGAATTGCGGCGAGAGCCGAAGTACCATCCTCCGCTTCACCGATCAGAGCGATCTCGTCGATTTGCTCCAACTCGTCGCGCAGTATCTGGCGGGCGACCGGCTCATCGTCGACGATCAGTGTTTTTAGAACCATGGCCCTCGATTGAATCGTCTGGTGTGGTTCTAACACACGCTATCTGGCGGTGCGAGCAAAAATCGGTGAGTGGCATCGTTGTTGCGGCAAACGAACTGGAAACTCCGATCAATGGACAATAGTTTCAAACAGCCGGGCAGCGGGGATCGAGAAACGGACTACAGTTACATCATTGGTACTGGAGATTTCGAGATTGTTCTCGTTGCCATAGCAGAGTGTCAGCCGCCGCCGAACGTTCGCCAGGCCGACTCCATTACTCTCGGCCTCGCTTGTGCGCCCGGCTGGACTGCCGCCGGCGGCATAACGAAAAGGCCCGGAGTTGGAAATCTCAACGCCGATTTCCTCGTTGTGCCTCTTTATGCAAATCCGCACAAATCCGGGGGTCTGCCGGACCGCGACGCCATGCTTGATGGCGTTTTCCACCAACGGCTGGATCGATAGCACGGGGACCTTCGCCTCCAGTACTTCATCATCCACCTCGATCTCCGAACGGAGTTTCGAGCCGAGCCGCAACTCCTCGATCGCAAGGTAAGCGCGCACAATGACAAGCTCTTCGCTGATTTGTATCAGGCCCGGATTCTGCGCGAAGGAGTAACGGAACAAGCCCGCCAGATTGAGTACAAGATTTCTGGCGGCGACGTTTTCACGGGAGATCGAGCCGTAAAGGGTATTCAGCGCATTGAAAAGGAAATGCGGATTGATCTGGGCTTGCAGCGCGCGCAATTCGGCTTGTGAAACGAGGGCCTGCATCTCGGAGTTGCGGATTCTTTCGACCTGCTCGCTCACAATCGTGGCGAGGCGTTCCAACACCTCGATATCCTCACTCAGGTATCTCCTCCCGCCGGTTCTCGAACCAAGCGCAAGCCCGTACGCGTCGCCGCGCGAGAATCGCAGAGGAGCCAGAGCTTCCACCCATGGCTGAAGGTCCCACAGAGCCGGATCGAGAACTGCGATGGCCAATTCCGGGCCGGGTGTATGAATGGCGCTCGACGCTATCAGTTCGAATCGGCGCGCGGACAGAAACCCGGCGATGATGCCGGCGGCGGCCGCAAGGTACTCTGGTTCGCCATTCATGGTCCCCGCGATATCGCGGAGTTCGGAGACCGCACGATCCGGGTTGGCGCGAAGGAAGACGACGCGCGTCAGGAATCGTTGGCCGCGGCTGCGCAGATACGCGAAGATGCTGAGTGCGAGACAAGCCCCGGCGAAGATAAGACCGGCGTAGAATGGGTCCCCATGCGCATGCGAAAGAAGATCGAACCTCGCTTCCGCCTGGAATGCAACCCAGACGGCCAGCGCCGCGAGCATGCCGTTCACAAGGAATCGGATGAACGCGTCGAGCAGGAGGAATCGATAGTCCTGCAGTAAGACGAAGAGCGCGAGGGGAATTCCCGCGTGGTGCAAAGCCGCTTCCCCTGACCATGCCTTTAACTCGTGCGCGGGTTCGAAGTGCACGAATGAAATCGCAAAAAGGAACAGCACCATTGCACCCGCCAGGCGAGGACCGCTTCCATCCTTCGGGCCAGTCATGGTTTCCTGAACAACCGATATTGTTGTGAGCGCCCCAAAGCCGACCGTGACGAGGAGAATGGCAGCGTAGTGGAAACGGGGCGCGCTGGTAATGAGGTCGCCGATGTGCAGCAGCACGGCGGCGAAACTGACCGCGTAGCCGGTCAGCCAAAGCGCGGAATGCCGCGATCGAAGTGAGATGTGCAGCAGGACTGCCGGAAGAAGACTTAGTACCGAGAAACTCCCGGCAACGATTGCGTCCGCCATGGGATCGCCGTGCGGCGCCGTAGCCATGCCGATCAATGAGCCGAGATTCCACAGGAGTCCCAATCCGGCCGCGATTGCCGGCAGGGTGCTTCTCTCGCTCGTGGCCCGGCGCCA
>DATAZF010000263.1:0-12716 GCA_036272235.1 Bryobacteraceae bacterium
GAGAGATAGAGCGAACCGGAGAGAGCAGGCGCGCGGCGTTTCCAGATCCCGTACGCGGCCAGTGTGCCGATGAGCGTCGAAAGCCCGGCCGCGGCAAGGGCGATGATCAGGCTGTTAACCAGCCCCTCGGACAACTGCGGATCGCTTAGCGCGGCGCGATACCAGCGCAGCGAAAAGCCTTCCCACACGGTGAAGCGGCTGTCGTTGAAGCTGAATACGATGAGAATCAACAGCGGTGCATGGAGAAATGTCAGCGCGGCCGCGGAATAAAGACCCAGCGCCCGAACCCTCACATTAACTCCTTTGCCATCCGGCTTCGCATGAGCCCCGCCAGTAACAGGGCGCTCACCAGCATCAGGGCAAGAGATGCGGCGGAGCCGAACGGCCAGTCGCGCGCAGTCGTGAACTGGTTTTGCACCAGATTGCCCAGCATCACTGTCTTGCCGCCGCCCAACAAATCGGGCGTCAGATACGCGCCGAGACAGGGGATAAACACCAGCACCGATCCAGCGACGATCCCCGGTGCGGAGACAGGAATGATCACCCGCCACAGCGTCGCGAAAGAATGCGCGCCGAGATCCGCTGCCGCCTCGACCAGCGCCGGATCGAGACGTTCGAGCGTGGCATACATCGGCAGCACAAAGAAGGGGAGGAAGTTGTAGACCAGGCCCAGCAGCACCGCGCCATCGTTATAGAGCAGCGGCAGTGGTGTGGTGATCACATGCAGACGCGTCAAAACCGTATTGATGAGACCGGTGTCGCGCAGGATAAAGAGCCAGGCGTAAGTCCGGACGAGGAAGCTCGTCCAGAAAGGAAGCAGCACCAGTTGGAGATACAGGTTCTTGCGGTGCCCCGCGCGGGAGATGAAGAGCGCGAGCGGGAAACCAGGCAGCGCGCACAGGGCCGTGGCGACAAGAGCGATCCAGACAGAGCGCCAGAGGATCTTCAGATAGATGGGGTCGGCGAGCCGCGTGAAGTTCTCGAATGTCCAGGGCAGTTCGACGCCGCCATAATCACCGCGCGTCAGAAAACTGTAGCCGCAGACGATAGCCAGCGGAACGGCGAAGAAGAGCGCCATCCATAATCGGGTGGGCAAAAGAAAACGCGCGCGCAGGTTCATTCGAAGCGCAGTTCATCCGCTGGCGCCCAGTGGATCCAGACGGCTTCGCCTTCCCCGAAATGGTTCAGCTCGCACGGGAGCTCGACTATGGCGCGGCTTCCGTCGTCGAGCCGGGAGTTCACCTGGACGCGATTGCCGAAGAAGAGTGAGCTCTCGACAGCCCCGTGGCAACAGGGAACGCCCTCCGGTTTATTGCGGGAGAGGCGTGTCGATTCCGGGCGCACGCCCGTTTTACCGAACCAGTTGATGGCGCCGAGGAATCCGGCAACGAAGGGCGTGGCAGGCCGCCGGTAGACGTCCTCCGGCGAGCCGAACTGCTCGATGCGCCCGTTGTTCATGACAGCGACGCGATCGGACATCGAGAGCGCTTCCTCCTGATCGTGCGTGACGAACAGGAACGTGATGCCCGTCTTGCGCTGCATGGCTTTCAATTCGCCGCGCATTTCCTTACGAAGCTTCGGGTCGAGCGCGGCCAGCGGTTCATCCAGCAGCAAAAGCTGCGGCTCGAGTACGAGCGAGCGGGCCAGCGCCACCCGCTGCTTTTCTCCGCCGGAAAGTTGGGCTGGAGTGCGGTCGCTTTTGCCGGAGAGTTGCACGAGGTCGAGTGCGCGAAGCGCGCGGGTCACGCGATCCGGCGCCTTGCGCTCGCGCAGACCGAACTCCACGTTGCCCTGCGCCGTGAGATGGGGAAACAGCGCGTAGCTCTGGAATACCGTGCTGACGTCGCGTTCGAATGGCTTCAATCGATTGACGATGGCCCCATTCAGCAGGATGTCGCCCGCCGTGGGCTGTTCAAAACCCCCGATGATCCGCAGAGTGGTTGTCTTGCCACAACCGGAGGGACCCAGGAGCGAATAGAAGCCGCCGCGTTCGAGTTGGAGTGAAATGTTGTCGACCGCGCGATGTCCGGGGAAATCTTTGGCCAGGCTGCGGAGTTCGAGGACGGCGGACATTGCGGTTACTCGTTATATTAGAGCGCTTGCGATGTTGGTTTGCGGCGGCGGCCGGCGGCCGCCTTTGATTGAGTAAATTCGCCGGCCGCATGACCCCCAGCGATACACTGGCCGGGAATGAATCTTACTTTTCAGGGCGCCGCTGGCGGCGTCACCGGATCGCTCCACCATCTCGAAGTCGACGGCAAGAGCTATCTGCTCGATTGCGGCATGTTTCAAGGACGCCGCAAAGAGACCGAACAGCGAAATCGTGCGTTCCCATTCCCGGCGTCGTCGATCGAGGGGGTGGTCCTTTCTCACGCCCACATCGATCACAGCGGCCGGCTTCCGCTGCTCGTGAAAAACGGCTTCCACGGACCGATTTACGCCACGCCCGCGACAGTCGATCTCTGTAACGCCATGCTGCGGGACACCGGCCACATCGCCGAAAGCGACGCCGAATTCGTGAACCGGAAGCATCCCAACGATCGGCCGGTTGAGCCACTGTACACGGTCGACGATGCGATTGCCACGATGGACCATTTCCGGCCAGTCAATCTCCGTACGCCAACAAAGATCGGCGAGCGCCTGACCATGGAGTCATATGAAGCGGGCCATATCCTGGGCTCCTCGTCGATCGTGGTCACCGACGGCAAGGTGCGCCTGGCATTTTCAGGCGATGTGGGGAGAGCGGAGCTGCCGATCATTCGCGATCCGGAGGCGCTGCCGCCGGTCGACTATTTGATCGTCGAAAGTACTTATGGCGGACGCAAGCACGCGCAAAAGGGCGAGGCACTGGATTATCTCGAAGACGTCGTCAAACGGACCATCGCACGCGGCGGCCGCCTGATCGTGCCGTCCTTCGCCGTCGGCCGGACCCAGCAGCTGGTCCTGATGCTCCACCAGCTCATCAACGAGAAGCGGATTCCGGATGTGCCGATGTTTGTAGATAGTCCGCTCGCCGTCAATGTGACTGAGGTATTCCGCGCCCACCCGGAGTGTTTCGATGAGACGACGAACGCGTACCTCCGGAATCACGAGGATCCGTTTGGATTCGCGCGTTTGATTTACATCCGGGACGTTAATGAATCGAAGAAGCTGAACGATCGCAAAGGGCCGTTCATCGTGATTTCCGCCTCGGGCATGTGCGAGGCGGGGCGGATATTGCACCACCTCCGCAACAACGTGGGCGACAGCAGGAATACTGTTCTGCTGACGGGCTACCAGGCGGAGTATACCCTTGGGCGGAAGCTGCAGGACGGGTGGAAATCGGTGCGCATCTTCGGTATCCCCGAAACTGTGAACGCCGAAATCGCGGTCCTCGAAGCATTGAGCGGCCATGCCGATGCGGGCGAGTTGCTCGACTGGATGAAACCGATGACGAAGGGAAGTCCACGGCTCAAGCGAGTGTTTCTGGTGCATGGGGAGCCGGCCCAGGCCAGTGCGCTGGCGGAGGCCATTCAGGCAGAATACGGCATCGAAGCGGCTCCGGCGGTGGCAGGGCAAAGCTACGCGCTTTCTGTTTGAAACGTAATACGGGTGAGGCAGGTCTAAGAGGAAAGATCCGATTTGCGGCATCCGGTTCCGCAGATAGCGCCGGTTGGGCTATATAATTGAACGGATTAGGAGAATTTCCATGAGCGCTCCGCACTACCCGTATCCCGCACCGCCGCCGCCCAGCTCGAATTCGAGCATGAAGACCGCCCTCGCGGCAGGAGCCATCGTAGCGTCACTCGCTGCCAATGGATTCCTTCTGTGGCAGGTTCATGACTTGCGGAATGACACTGCGAAGGGCCGCGAAATCATGCAGAACGAGATCGAGACGATCAAGGAAAACAGCACTGTGATGACCGCGACGCAGCGCAAGCATCTCGACGATCTGCGGGAAGAACTCGACACGCGCTCCCGCCAGGCCAATCAGGCGGCCAGTCAGGCCAAGAAAGAAGCACTCACCTACGCGGATCAGCAGGCGCAGAAGCTGGAAGCGGAGAACCAGAAGGTCGCCGAAAACGTAAACAAGGTCAATTCCGATCTTTCGACCGTGAAGCAGTCGGCCGATTCCGCGAACGCCAAACTGGTCGATGTCGGCAGCGACGTGACCGGGGTCAAGACCGATCTGGCCAGCACGAAATCCGATCTCGACAAGACCAAACTGGACCTGAAGAAGGTTTCCGGGGATCTGGGGATCACCAGCGGCTTCGTGGCAACCAACTCTTCGGAACTGACGGAATTGAAGCGGCGCGGCGAACGCAACATTGTGGAGTTCCACGTCACCAAAACGAAGGATTTCCAGAAGGTCGGGGACATCAGCGTGCTGCTGAAGAATTCCGATCCGAAGAAGAACAAGTTCACTCTCGACGTGATGGCTGACGACAAGCGGACCGAGAAGAAGGACAGGAACGTGAACGAGCCGCTGCAGTTCTACGTATCGAAATCACTGTATGAGCTCGTGGTGAATTCGGTCGGCAAGAACACGATCTCCGGTTATCTCTCGTCGCCGAAGTTCCAGACGGCGCGCAACAATTAGAGCATTTTCGTTGACATTGCAGAGCGCAAGCTGTGAGGCGCGATGCCATCCTGCGGCCGACTGGCAATCGGCCTCCTGATCCATGGGGCGAAAGCCCCTGCGGTCAGGCATAAATTCCCCGCAGCTTCATCGCAATCGCGACCCGATCCAGCGCCAGCATATACGCAGCGGTGCGGTTATCGACTTTGTGCTTCGCCGCATAAGCCGTGACGGCCTCAAAGCTGCCGATCATCGTTTCCTTCAGTTGCGTATTGACGAACTCTTCGTTCCAGAAGAATCCCTGCCGGTCCTGCACCCATTCGAAGTAGGAGACCGTCACACCGCCGGCGTTCGCGAGAATGTCCGGGATCACAAAGACTTTCTTGTCCGCCAGGATCTCATCCGCAATCGCCGTCGTCGGGCCGTTCGCCCCTTCGCATAAAATTTTGCACTTCAGGCGGTCGGCATTCTCCGAAGTAATCACATTCTCGGTCGCGGCGGGAAGAAGGACATCGCATTCGAGGAACATCGCCTCTTTCCTGTCGACCGCTTCTCCGCCGGCAAAACCGGTAATCGATCCTGTATCTTTTCGGTGTTCCGCCAGCGCCGCGATATCGAGCCCTTTCGCGTTGTAGACGGCGCCATCGTATTCGATCAGGCCGACGATCCGGAAGCCGTTCGCCGCCATCAATTGCGCCGCCATGCCTCCGACGTTGCCGAAACCCTGAATCACCACGCGGGCATCGGCCGGCGCGATCCCAAGCTGCTGGAGGGCCTGCTGGGTCACGATCATGCAGCCGCGCCCGGTCGCTTCCTTGCGCCCGCGTGAACCGCCGAGTTCCATCGGCTTCCCTGTCACCACCGCCGTGGTCGCCTGGCGCTTGTGCATGGAGTAGGTGTCCATGATCCACGCCATCACGCGATCGTTGGTGTTCACGTCGGGCGCCGGAACATCCAGGTCCGGGCCGATGATGTCCATGATCTGCGCCGTATAGCGCCGCGTGATCCGCTCCAGTTCGCCGTCGGACATCATGGACGGGTCGCAGATCACACCGCCTTTCGCACCTCCGAAAGGAATGTTGACCACGGCGCATTTCCAGGTCATCCACGAAGCCAGCGCGCGCACTTCATCGAGCGTGACATCGGGGGCGAAGCGAATCCCGCCCTTGCCGGGTCCGCGGACCAGCGAGTGCTGCACGCGATAGCCGGTGAATACCTCGAGCCGCCCGTCATCGAGCAGCACCGGAATGTTGACCGTCATCTCGCGTGTCGGGCTCCGCAATACTTTTCGGAGGCCGTCGTCGAGGCCAAGCTTCTCGGCCGCATTATCGAAGCGCGCCTCGGCCGATATCCACGGGTTCTTCTCCTGCTCGCGCGTCAGTATCGCCAATGAATTCTCCTTCCGGAATTTCTTCAGGAGCGGGTCTGCAGAACCGCTTCGAGCGCTTTCTGAATCTGCGGGTCCGACTGCGCTTCCACCTCGTCGCCCTTTTCCACTCCAAGCGCCAGATTATAGATCTCGGTCTTCAGCCGCGACTGGATGAAATCGCGGTTCTGGCTCCACTCCTGCAGCGAAGGCTGGATCCTCCGCTCCGAAAGCCACGTTTGGAATTGATCGAGGACCTCGCCCGTGATGTCCCAGCCCGCCGCGACTTTGTGATCTCGCAGGTACTCGGTCGCGAAGGAGGTATAGGCGGCCGCCTGCTCGAGCACGGCGCGAAATTGGGTCAGCGGCGTGGGCTCCACTTCGATATCGGGCACGATGCCCCCGCCGCCGGGCACCGGCCGGCCGCTGTCGGTTTTAAAGTCGTTGCGCTCGTTGGGGTGCGTCGCGGTCGCGCCCAGCGCGAAACCTTCCGCGCCGAACGCCTTCTGCGAGCTGAAGGTCTTTTGAATCGACCGGCCGCTCGGAATGTAATAAAGCGCGGTCGTGAGAGCGAGCCCCGTGTTTTCGGCCAGAGGAAACACACTCTGGACCAGTCCTTTTCCGAAGCTTGGCTCGCCCGTAATCGTGGCGCGGTCATGGTCCTGCAAGGCGCCCGAAACGATTTCCGATGCGCTGGCGGTTTTTCCGTTCACAATCACCGCCACGGGAAATGTGTAGGGCACATTGTCGTCCGGAACTTTTTCGACAGTCTCCGCGACGTTCCGTCCCTTCGCCGAAAGGATCACCTGCCCCGGTTTCAGAAAGAAAGCCGCCGTCTCGAGCGCCGCCGTCATGAGGCCGCCCGGATTGTTGCGCAGATCGAGAACAAGACCTTTCAGATTGCGCCCGCCGAGCTTTTCGATGCCTTCGCGAATCTGTTGCGAGGTCTTTTCTTCAAAGGCAGCCACACGGATATAGGCGATGCCGGGCCGCAGCTCGAAAACACGTTCGACGCTCGACGATTGCATGTCCTGCGGGGTGAGCTCCAGGTCGAGCAGGCGTGCGTTTCCAGGACGCCGGACCACCAGTTGCGCAGGCTTCTGTTTCGATTCCGTCAGCAGCTCGATAATCTGGTCGGAATCGAGCCTGTCAAGCCGGTAATTATTGACCGCGAGGATTTCATCTCCCGGCGTCATGCCGGCTCTGGCGGAGGGAGTATTCGGCAGAGTCTGCAGCACAAGCACCCGGCCCGGCAGCACCGATACCACGCTTCCGAAGCCTTTGCGCGTCGACGTCTCCATCTGCTTGAGCTGGCCGTACTGCCCGGGGTCGAAAAAGACGGAATGGGGATCGAGATGCCGGAGCAAGCCGGGAACGGCCCCCTCATAAAATGCTTTGTCGATGTCGAATGGATCGGCCGTGCTCTGTTCGAGAATCTTGTAGGCGTCGATGAACTTTTTCATCTGGCGCGCATCGTCGTCCGGCGGCGCGTCTGCCGCCGACAACAGGGGCAGGCAGGCAATCAGAAGCGCGCCCAGCTGAAAAAACCTTCGCATTCCTGCCTATTATCGCGTGAAGCGCGTCGCTTTTTTCGCGGCGTGCCTTTCCAGTGCGAGATGAATCAGACGGTCGATGAGTTCGGCGTAAGGGATCCCCGAATATTCCCACATCTTCGGGAACATGCTGATCGAAGTGAATCCAGGCACGGTATTGATTTCGTTGACGTAGATTCGGGCAGTGGCGGTTTCGCGCAAAAAATCGACGCGCCCCATGCCTTCGCAACCCACCGCTCTGAAACACTCGACAGCCAGACGCCGCATCTCGTAGATCTCGCCCTTGGGTAAATCCGGCGGCAGAATCGTGCGCGCCTGATTGAGTTCGTACTTGTCTTCGTAATCGTAAAACTCGCGCGATGGCACGATTTCGCACGGTATGGAGGCTTCCGGATCGTCGTTGCCCAGCACGGCGCATTCGAACTCGCGGCCTTCAATGCCCCGCTCGATCAGGATTTTGCGATCGTACTGCGCGGCAAGCTTCAAAGCAGCCTGGAGCTCTTCGCAGTCATGCGCCTTCGAAATTCCGACGGACGATCCGAGATTTGCCGGCTTCACGAACAGCGGGAATGGAAATTCGCAATGCACCGTGCCCGCTTCCACGTCGGCGCGGCTTACGACCTTGTACTCCACGATTGGAAGGCCGCGGTCCCGGCAGAGGCGCTTCATCGTGTCTTTGTCCATCGAAACGGCCGAGGCAAGAACGTTGGCGCCAACATATGGCAGGTCGGCCAGCTCGAACAAGCCCTGCATCGTGCCATCCTCACCGAACGTGCCGTGCAACACCGGAAACACAACATCGATGCCCGCGTTGGCGCCGGGCTCCGGGACGAGTGGACCGGGGTTCCAGGCGCCGTCTTTTCCGATTTTGTAGCGCACGACTTCGTAGCGCCTGGGGTCCATGGCGGCGATCACGGATTCGGCGGAGACGAGCGAGACCTCGTGTTCGCCGCTGCGCCCGCCGTAAATTACAGCCACGCGCGTACTCATCGGAAGGATCCTTCACTGGCTGTCACAGAATCTTCTTTCCCATGGCCGAGAGGATCAATTCGACTGCGAGATCGGCCGTGCGGTTCACTTCATCGATTACCGGATTCACTTCCACCACCTCCATCGAAACCATGCGGCCGGAGTCGCAAATCACCTCCATCGCCAGATGCGCTTCGCGATAGGTCGCGCCGCCGCGCACCGGCGTACCGACTCCGGGCGCGTACTGCGGATCGACGAAATCCATATCAAGGGAAAGATGAAATCCATCGGTCCCATTCGTCGCGATGGCAATTGCCTCGTCCATTACGGAGCGCATGCCGCGTTCGTCGATATCCCGCATCGTGAAGGCGCGAACGCCGGTATCGCGCACCGTTCCGCGCTCCACGAGATCGACATCGCGGAGCCCCACCAGCGCAACGTTGAAAGCCTCGACCTTCGGGGCAAACCCGAACATGCGGACAAGCGAATCGGGTCCAACGCCGACGCAGCAGGCGAGCGGCATCCCGTGCACATTCCCGCTCGGAGTGGTTTGCGGCGTGTTCATGTCGGCATGGGCATCCATCCAGATCAGACCGATCTTTTTGCCGGATTCGCGGAAGAACCGCGAGACGCCCGCCATGGTGCCGGCCGCTATCGAATGGTCGCCGCCGAGCACGATCGGCTTCCGTCCATCCGTCAGGGCCTGCCCGACGAGATCTCCGAGCCGCTCGCAGGATGCTGCAATCTGGGCAAGATATTTCGCTTCGCCCGGACCGGGGTCGTCGACGGCCTCCGGCTGGACTACCGGCACGTTGCCCAGGTCGGCGACCTCATAGCCGAGGGCGCGCACGCGCTGCCCAAGGCCGGCCACCCGAACCGCCGACGGACCCATGTCCACGCCACGGCGGCCCGCGCCGAGATCCAGCGGCGCGCCAATAATCGCAAGAGAATTCTTCACGGCCTGAGGCGGTAGAGCATGCGGGGGAAGGCGATCGTCTCGCGAACGTGCTCGAGTCCGCAGACCCACGCCACGCAGCGCTCGATGCCCATGCCGAAGCCCCCATGCGGCACTGTGCCGTATTTGCGCAGATCGATATACCAGTCGAAAGCTTCTTTCGGAAGCTGATGTTCCTCGATGCGTTTCAACAGCAGCTCAAGATCGTGCAGCCTCTGGCCGCCACCGATGATTTCGCCGTAGCCTTCCGGCGCCAGCACGTCAACACCGAGTGCCACTTCGGCGCGATCCGGATCCGGCGCCATATAGAAGGCCTTGATGGCCGTCGGGAATCGGTCGACCATAATCGGCCGGTCGAACTGCTGGGTGAGGATCGTCTCGTCGCCGCCACCGAAATCGCTGCCCCACTGGATCTCGGAGCCATGCGCCTGCAGGTTCTTCACCGCGTCGTCATAGCTCATGCGCGGAAACGGTGCTTGCACGGCTTCGAGCTTCGAGACATCGCGCTCGAGCACTTTCAATTCTTCGCGGCGCTGATCGAGGACGCGGCCGACTACGTAAACGACCATTTCCTCAGCCACGCGCTTGATCTCTTCCAGATCGGCGTACGCCATCTCTGGCTCGACCATCCAGAACTCCGTCAGGTGGCGGCGCGTCTTCGATTTCTCCGCACGGAACGTCGGGCCGAAGCAGTAAACCTTACCGAACGCCATCGCGGTCGCCTCGCTGTAGAGCTGGCCCGATTGCGAAAGATAAGCTTTGTCGTCGTCGAAATAGTTCACTTCGAAAAGCGTCGTCGTACCTTCGCACGCAGCGGGCGTGAAGATGGGCGTGTCGACGAGCGTGAAGCCGTTGTTGTCGAAGTAATCGCGGACCGCTTTGATGACCGCGTGCCGCACCCGGATAATCGCGTGCTGGCGCTGCGAGCGCAGCCACAAATGCCGGTGATCCATTAGGAAATCGACGCCGTGGTCCTTGGGAGTAATGGGGTATGGATCGGTCTCAGAGACCTTCTGGACGATATCCGCGCCCTCGACATCGAGCTCATAGCCGCCATGCGCCCGCGCTTCCGCCCGCACCTTGCCGCGCACAATCAGCGACGATTCCTGCGTGAGGTGCTTCAGCGCCTCGAAGGTTTCTTCCGGCAGCGCGCTCTTCACGGCCACGCACTGGATGAGCCCGGTGCCGTCGCGCAGAATTGGAAAAACGATCTTGCCCGATTTGCGTATGTTGTAAAGCCACCCCGCGAGCTCGATGGTTTGGTCGGTGTGTTTGCCGGCGTGAATCGCCGAAATGGTCGTCCGTTCAGGCATGTATGATTTTCAGGTCTTCCAGCTGGTTGAACACGCGCGCGATCTCTTCCAGTGGGTGCTGCATGTCGGCGATTTCGCGCAGTTCCAGCAGCAAAGGATACTGGCCCGGACACGAGCGCAGAAGCGCCATCGTGGCTGTCCAGTCGATCGAGCCGCCGGCGCTCATGGGGAACAGATGCTGGTCTTCCTTGCCGTCGTTGTCGTGCACATGCAGCGAACGAATGCGCGGCTTCATGATTTCGTACTCGTGTTCAATGCCGGCGCCAATGTGCGCGTGCCCCGTATCGAAGACGTAGTTGAGCTTCAGATGGGTCATCGAGTTGAACAGTTCCAGACGCTCGGCGGTCGCCATTTCGTTCGGCGTATTTTCCAGCAGAATTTCGACACCGCGCTGTCGCGCAAAAACGGTGAGCTCTTCGAGTGAGCTGAAGGCGGCCTCGATGGCGTATTCGGAAAACTCCTGCCCGCCCACACCGAGATGCTGGACCAGATAACGGAACGGAACGATTTCGGCAATCTCGAGGGCGCGCTTGATTTCATCGACCCATTGAATGCGGTCCGTTTTGTTGCGGTCGGTGATGTTGATGTGCGCGTGCGGGCCGGAACGGCCCCAGATGTCGTCGGTATACATCGGCGAATGGAGAGAGTGGAGCTTGAGCTCGGAATCGCGAAACCAGTGCCCGAACTCGCCGATCTGGGACTTATCGCGGTAATCCACGTGTTGTGGCGCACAGAACATTTCGACGGCTGGAACGCCCGAGCTTGCCACGCGGTTCAACCAGGCCGTGGTCAAACGATGATTGACGATTACGTGTGTGGATAAGACCCTGTCCATTTATTTTCACTTGTCCGCCGCACCGGCTTTACTCTCCTCCGGCGCGTTCGGGTGCGCATAGCGTATTGTCTCACTGGCGCGGCGCACTCGCCGGGTTCTGCCGGAAGCAGTCATCGTGTCGTAATCTGAGCCTGAATGAATAAGACCGGTGGTCAAACAGCCCCGCGAAATCCCGGGATATTAATCGTCACCGGCGGCAGTCGTGGCATCGGCGCGGCGACCGCGAAGCTTGCGGCGAGACGAGGATACCTGGTCTGCGTCAATTATTTACAGAACGAAGCGGCCGCTCGATCCGTTGTAGCCGGGATAGAGAGCGAAGGCGGCAAGGCGATCGCGATCCGGGCCGATATCAGTTCGGAGCCCGAAGTCGTCAGCCTGTTCGAGACGACGGAACGGGAGCTTGGGCCAATCGCAGCGCTGGTGAATAATGCGGCAACGCTTGAGGCCCAGATGCGGCTGGACTCGATGGATGCCGCGCGCCTGGTCCGTATGTTCGCCACCAACGTGATTGGAACACTCCTTTGCGCACGCGAGGCGGTACGGCGCATGTCCGAGCGGTATGGCGGACGTGGAGGCAGCATCGTCTCCGCTTCGTCCGGCGCCGCGCGCTATGGCTCGCCGGGTGAGTATGTCGACTATGCCGCGACCAAGGGCGCGGTTGAGACGTTCACTCTCGGGCTGGCAAAAGAAGTTGCCGGGGAGCGTATACGCGTCAACGCCGTGCGGCCCGGTTATATTTACACGGACCTGCATGCCAAAGGGGGCGAGCCAGGACGAGTCGATCGCTTGAAAACGCGCGTGCCGATGAATCGCGGCGGACAACCTGAGGAAGTGGCGGCGGCGATACTATGGCTGCTGTCGGAGGAAGCATCTTAATGTTACCGGCACCATCGTCGATGTATCCGGCGGGCTGTAATCCGCTGCTGGCGTCGCGGTCTTTGGGAAGCGCCATGCGCGCCAGAAGGTCCAACCAGGATTCACACCTGGCGGCGGTAAGCGGCGGGTGAGATGCCGACCTGGCGGAGAAACCAGTGCGCGAGATGACTCTGGGATGAAAATCCGGCTGCCAATGCAACATCCACAACGGGCAAATCCGTATTCCGCAGCAACTCGCGCGCCCGCTCGATGCGGCGCGTCAACACGTATTGATGCGGTGACTGGCCCACG
>DATAZF010000264.1:0-6157 GCA_036272235.1 Bryobacteraceae bacterium
GTGCGCACGGCAGGAAGCGCGTCTTCGGGAATCGTGAAGAGCACCGCGATGGGCTGAAGCTGTGTGATGACCACAATGGCGGTGCTGTCCGCCGCATGAACCAGATTGCCGGGATCGATCAGACGCAGCCCGGCAAGCCCGGTTACGGGTGCGGTTATCTGCGCGTAGCTGAGCTGGAGCTTCGCGTTGTCCACTATCGCCTGATCCGTTTTCAGCTTGCCGTCGGGCAGGTTGCTCGCAGGGAAGCCCTGATCCTGCCTGAGCTGGCCCTCAGCCTGCGCGAGCTGAAATTCCAACGCGCGCGAATCGACGGAAGCGAGCACCTGGCCAGCCGCCACGAGATCCCCTTCCTTGAAGCTGACTGATGTCAACAGTCCGTCTATCCTCGGCTTGACGCTGACGGTGTAGAAGGGCGTAACATTCCCCAGTGCGTTCAGAACAGCGGGCGCCTTTCGAGGCTGCGGAGCCGGCAGGGATTTCTGCGCGGCGGCCAGCCGCGCCATCGACCTTCCGGGTGGAGGTGTGGGCACGAGCAATGAATCAGTTTCAGGAGCCGCCGATCGGGCCTCGGATGGCGCGGCTTGCGGGTGCGCAGCGGCAACGACCCAGGCGAGCGGCGATCCGACGAGCAGAATGGCCGCGAGAGACCAACGCGTCACGCCGCGCGCCAAAGCAGCTCCATCGAGAATGCGCTGGATGCGCCGGTCCGGCCGGCCGTAGCGCGCCATTGGCACGCCGAGGCGGTTCGCTCGGGTGACACCGCGCTGGAGGAAAGCCAGCAAAACTTCGGCATAAAGAGCGCGATCGCCGGTGGCTGCCACGGCGGCATCGTCGCTCGCTTCTTCCGCCACGCGCACGATGCGCTGGTGCAGGAACCAGCTCAGCGGGCTGTGCCAAAGCAGCGCACGATGAATCGCCGAAAGCGCCTGCACCGCGGGATCGTGACGCAGGATATGAGAACGCTCATGAGCAAGAACGGAATCGAGTTTTGGCGGACCCCATTCGCGCCAAGCGAGTGGCAGTACGATCGCCGGGCGCAGGATCCCGAGGGTAACGGGCGCGGCCACACCATCCGATTCGCGAACCTCTATTCCCTCAGTCACCCGCCCGGTTGCATGGCTGGCCCGCAGCAGGCGCAAACTCATCCAAACGCCGATTGCGAAGCGCAGCAGAAGCGTGAGGGCCACGAGGACGTATGAGGACGTATAACGAGAGCGCGGCGCCCGCCCAATCGAAGCGCTTGAACTCGTTGGTGACAGGCTTCGGGGTAACAACTTCGAGACCGGGCAACCGACGGCTCGATTCTTCATAATCCTGCCGAATCGCAGGCCGTGGAAGGGCTCGGCCCGCGGCCGGACCCGGCACGGCGAGAGCCATTCGAGGCAGTACCGGCGCGAGCATGGGGATGGCCAGCGAACCACAGAGCATTACGACCCATGCCGCCAGGCGTATGGACGGATCTTTCACTCGCAGCGCGCACAGCAACAGCCCGCCGCACAGGATCAGGATCGAAGAACGGATCGCCCAATCCACCAGAAACTGTATGGGAATCATGCTTTCTTCTCCTTGCGCAACGCGATTTTCTCCGCCAGGCGTTTCAGTTGTTTCGGCTCCAGCACCTGGTTGTCGACGAGCCCAACCAGCAATTCCTCGACGGACCCGCCGCAGAAGCGATCGATAAGCTGGCGCGCCGCCTGCACCGCGACGTTACGCTTTGTGTCGGCGGCGCGGTAAACGAATGTGCGCCCATCGAGTGTGTGGGTCACATACCCTTTCTCCTCCAGTTTCCGCAGGATGGTGCGAACAGTCGAATCCTTGAGGCTGCGCTGCGGCGCCAGGCCTTCCCGGCAGATCTCCGCGGTGCAACCGGGATGCGCCCACACGTAGTCCATGATGAACTGCTCGAGCGGGGTGGGAGTCTTGCGATCGCTACTGTTAAACATTCTAGTGTTATGACTTATAACACTAGAGAGACCGGGCGTCAAAGGGTCGTCCGGCCCCGCGCCCGTTTACGGGCGAGCCGAGGCTGCCTTGAGCGCGCCGGCGTTCTGGCGGCGGCTCTCATCGCGTATCCGCAGCTCTTCGGTTAGTTCCGCCAGAGTCGTGATGCCATCGCGATCGCGGTCGGCGTTCCTGAGAATCTCGCGCATGGGCGCGGCTTCGCTGCGTTCGCTTTCCGCGCTCGAGATGCGGCCATTGCGGTCGGTATCCAGTTGCCGGAAAATAGCCGCGGCCTGGGTCGTGGCACGATCTGGAATCACTTCGTCCGGAGTAAGGGCGCCGTCGCCGTTGCTGTCGACCGCTCGCAGCGAATGCGAGCTGGAGCTGATTTCCTGCGCGGAGATTTCACCGTCGCGATCGGTATCGAGAGCGGCAAGCACCGGCTGGGTCCGCATGAATTCTTTTCGAGCTTCGCTCACGAATTCCGGATCCCGCGATCGATCGCCCAACCCGAAGCCACACTCTTCGGGACTCAGCTTGCCATCGTGGTCGCGGTCGAGGCTTCGCAAAGCTTGCGGCGCCCCAACGATCTCCCAGCGGGAAATCACGAAGTCGCCGTCTGCGTCGAGCGTTCCGAGAACAGGCATCAACTTGAAATAGACGCCCGCCATCGACCGCCATGGATTCCCCGGCTCCGGACCGGACAGAATCAGAGTGTCGGGGCCGGTTTCCGCCAGCGAAGACCGGCTGACCTGCAGAAGACTTTTTCGCGAAGTGTGCATGCCAATCGACCACGATGAAAGTTTCTCCGGCCGGAGACTCGCGATTGCCACAGCCCAGAGCACCACCACCGATAAAAGGCATCCGCTCAGCACGGCCGCCGGCCGCATTTTGTAGCCGTCGAAGCTTGCGAAAAGAGGAGCGTGGCCGGCCGCAACAGGAACAGCTTCGTCAGCCGCGGCATGGCGAAACTCGGGCCGCAACACCCATTGCCGGAAAAGCGAAGCCGCCGCATCGACGAACAATCCGTAGACGGTTTTGCACGCGGCGGAATCTTTGCCCGCGTGTTCGCACGAGCTGACGTCGTCGAAGATCGCCAGCATTTCCTCGGCGAATTGCCGGCGGAACGGAGCCGGATGCAAGCGTATGAGCCAGCCGTAACAGCGCTTCCGCATCAGGACCGGCCCGTCAGAGTCGCCGGAATGTGAAGCCTGGCCTCGCGAACTACGGTTTCGAGCCGCGAAATCTCGGCGGCGATGACACCCCGGCCAAGCGAGGTCAATCGATAATAGCGACGTCTGGAATCCTCAGCCGCTTCGCCCGCAGGCTCGACAATCCCCTGTTTGACGAGCCGTTGCAGGTTGTCATAAAGGGTGCCGGGCCCGAGCTTGTATCGCCCGTCGGATTGACGCGCCACCTCCTGCATGATGCCGTAGCCGTGGAGCTCTTCCCCGGCGAGGGCGAGCAGGATGTGCAGGACGGCGGGGGCAAGCGGAAGGAAATCATCGGCTGAACGCTTCATAGTCAGACTCCGTTATATCAGATTCCGATATCTTTGGCCATCGGGAAAATGGGCCGAAAAACCCGCTTGACAGCGCGTGATGTCTGTATATACTGAGTATACTAACTATGAACGGGGCTTTTGCCATCTCGCAATCCGACAAGCGGGCCATGTATCTCCAGATCATGGAGCAGGTCAAGCAGCGAATCGCAGTCGGTGACTGGACCGAAGGCCAGACGATCCCTTCCATCCGGCAACTTGCGGTGGACCTTGAAGTCAGTGTGATCACGGTGAAACGGGCCTATTTGGAACTGGAGCGCGAGGGCATTATCGTGACTCAACAAGGCAAAGGCTCACGCGTGGCTTCGACACCGGGGCTGGGCGCGCGCCTCCGCGAGCAGGAACTGGTGCAACATCTGGACTCGGCGCTGCGGATCGCGGCACAACTGGGGATCCGGCCCGATGAACTGGAAGAACGGTTGCGCGAGGCGGGGGACCGTCTCGCCGAAAAGGAAACAATATGACCGATCTCGCGATTGAACTGAGCGGCGTGGGGAAGGAGTATCGTTTCTTCTCGCTCGACAAGATCCACCTGCAAGTCCCGGAAGGACAAATCATGGGCCTGATCGGACCGAATGGCGCAGGTAAGTCGACGACCATTCGCATCCTGATGGGCCTGGTGCATCAGGATTGCGGCGAAGTGCGGGTGCTGGGCCATTCGATGCCCGCCGGCCAGGTCGCGGCGAAGTGGGACATCGGCTTCGCATCCGAAGACATGCGGCTCTACGATGGGCTCACGCTGGGCTGGCACATGAACTTCATGCGGTCCATCTACCCGAAGTGGGATGCCGCCTATGCGCAAGTCCTGCTGAAGCGGTTTGGTTTGCGGCAGGAGCAGAAGATCAAGGGGCTTTCGCACGGGCAGCGCGTCAAAGCCATGCTGCTGCTGGTTTTCGCGCGGAAACCGAAGCTGCTGGTTCTCGATGAACCGACCACGGGACTCGATCCCGTGGCGCGGCACGAAATCCTGCGCGAACTCACCAACGTGATGGCTGACGAGGGCCGAAGCGTGCTGTTCTCATCTCACAATACGCAGGACGTGGAACAGATCTCCGACCAGATTACTTTTATCGATCGGGGCCGGATCATCGACTCCATGGACAAAGAGCTGTATCTCGACCGCTGGCGGCGCCTCCGGCTGGAAGTGCCATTCGGGGTCCAACTACCGGCTCTGCCCGGAATCATCGGTATAAGGCAGGACGGCCGGATGGCAATCGTGACGGCGAACGCGTTTGCGCCGGATCTCGCGAACGCCTACGAACGCAGTGGCGCAAGGGTGCAGCGCATCGAGAACATGACGCTCGAAGAGATCTTCGTCGCAAATGTAGAACACAGCCGCGAGGAGGTGGAGGTATGAACAGCACGGATATGAAGGATTCGGCGGTCAAACATCTGGTCCTCAAAGACTGGCGGTTGAATCGCATGCAGATTTTTCTGTCGATGGCCGCGGGCGTCCTCGCGCTGGGCGTGATTCAGCGAGGTGGGGAGACGGCTTTCGTGGTCGGCGGCGTATGGTTTTTCATGTCGTTGATCCTTGTAGGGCACATGCTGCCACTGGTTGGAATCCTCAATGAAAGGAAGAAGCAGAATCTGGCGTTTCTGATGAGTCTCCCGGTCTCGTTTCTGCAGTACACGACCGCGAAGCTGCTCTCCACGCTGGGAATGTTTCTTATTCCGTGGCTGACGCTGGTAAGTGCCGGGCTGTGGCTCATCGAGAGTCGCGGCATTTTGCCTCGCGGCGCGATTCCGATGGCCCTGATTCTTGCATTTATGCCCTTCGTTGGTTTCAGTTTGATTACCGGGGCGGTGCTGGTCAGCGAATCGGAAGGCTGGGGGATCGCGGTCAACGTGGCCTGCAGTTCGTCGTACGCTCTGGTCTGGTATTTCCTGGGTAAAATCCCGGGTTTGATGTCTAACGCAATGGCACCGTCACCGGTGTGGAATTCGGCGGCGCGGAATGTTCTGGAGTGTGAATTCGGCCTGGTCGTGGCGATACTCGGGCTTACGTTTTACCTCCAGTCGAAGAAGAAGGATTTTGTTTAGCGGCAGCTGAAGAAGTGTGGCAGGGGAAATTTCCTGCCCTGCCAAACCGACAGGCCGCAGGCCCTTCAGGCCGCGCCAATACGAGAAAGGAGACTGTATGCGATACGTGTGTCTGTTTATCCTGATGGCGCCGCTGCTCTCAGCGCAGGACGGGGCGGCGATTTATAAAGAACGGTGCGCGGCGTGTCACGATGCTCCGGCGGGGCGCGTTCCATCGCTGAGCACCATTAAAGACATGAGCGGCGAGGCAATCTACCTCGCGCTCACGAATGGCGCGATGAAGAGCCAGGCAGAGGGCCTCGCGACCAACCAAATTTTCGCGTTGCTCGGCTACATCGGGCCGACCGGAGGCGCGAAGCCGGCTGCCGCATTCACGCCGACATGCAAAGATGACGCGACATTCCGATACTCCGCGAGTTCCCCGCAATGGAATGGTTGGAGCACGAGCCCCACGAATGCGCGATTTCAGGACGCGGCGTCGGCCGGCCTTCACGCCTCGGATATTCCCAAACTGAAGCTGAAATGGGCATTCAACCTGGGTGACGGCACAGCGGCGCGCGCACAAGCCACCGTCGCCGGCGACCGCCTGTTCATTACGACTCCGTCGGGCGC
>DATAZF010000265.1:0-13445 GCA_036272235.1 Bryobacteraceae bacterium
TGAATCCGGCGGTCGTTTCAGCGCCAACCGGTGTTGCGGCACGATACCCGGTTTCGGTACTGTAAATACCACGGACAAACCGTCTTCAACCGCATATGCTCGCGTCGCATCGTGACGGGGAAATCACGTTCTATGAAGAGCTTGGGCTCGCGCCGAGCGCTTCCCCGGAGGAAATCCGCGATGCCTTCCGTTTGAACGTCCGCCTGCTGCATCCCGACCAGCAGACCGATCCGCAGCTCAAGGAAATCGCGGAAACGCAGATGCGCAAGCTGAATCGCATCTATGCGATTCTGTCCGATCCCGACCGCCGCCGCGACTACGACGACATGCTGGATGAGGAATTCCCAACTCCACTGATCATGGATTCGCCTTCCCCCGGGCTGCGGAAGCTGGCGGCGCGTCTTGCGTGGGCGGGGGCGATCGTGATCAGCGCGGGCGTGTTGATGTGGCTCGCTTCGGAGAACACACCGGGTGTACAGAGCCGCGGACTGGATCCGGTGACATCCGCCGGTGCGCCTTCCAATGGATTTCCGGACACGCCCTCGACGCCGCAGTTCGGCGATTCCGCTCCGGAGGTCTCGCAGTTGCGCGCGGCGTTGCGAGCCGCCATTATGGAGCGCGATGCGGCGATTCACGAACTGGACCGCCTGCGCGGCAGCACGGCCGACTCGAAATCGGTAACGGCGGCACCGCCGGAGGAAACCGGTCCACGGCCTCCGGTGACCATTACCGAACTTCCTTCCACTCCGAAGGCGCCGCTAAGCGCGACCAGTCTGTTGCCACGTCCGGTATTACCGCGGGCCGATCGGCCCGCTAATCGCCAGCTGGGCGGGTTCTGGTTCTACGCAAAGCCGCCGGAGGGCCAGGTCAACAAGAACAGCAAGCTCTATCCGCCGGAATATATCGAAGCCACGATCACTGAAGAAGGGAGTGCGGTCCACGGCACGTTCCGGGCACGTTACGTGATCGTCGACCGCCCGATTTCTCCAGACGTCAACTTTACATTCAACGGGACGCAGATCGGACCGCAGCTCAACTGCCCCTGGATAGGCGCCGGCGGCGCCAAAGGCGATCTGACTGTGAAGCTTACGTCGGACAATTCCATGCGCATCGACTGGAATGCCAGCGAGCTCGGAAGTCTGGGACTGAGCTCAGGCACGGCTGTGTTGACGCGCCGCATTGAATAACGGGCGCCGCCTGCCTGGATTACAATTGCGCGGCCGCGCTCTTGTCGACATACCAGACCGCGCCGCTCAGGCCGAGCTGCGAAGGCAAGGACAGCGGATCGATCGGCTCTCTCAGTACTCTGCGAAGGGCGCCGGCCTTGTCCGCGCCTGAAACCAGGCACAGCGTGTGCCGCGCTTTTTCCAGCACGCCCGGCAGCAGCGTGACCCGATCCTGCTTCATCTTTTCGACGTGCACCGCTGCCGCGATGCCGGTGCGGTCGAGGATGAGCGGCTCACCCGGGAAGAGGCTCGCGGTATGAGCGTCCGGTCCCATGCCTCGCTGGATCACATCGAAGGCGGGCAGCGCATCGACGCTCAGCTGGAAAACGCGCCGAATCTCAGCGGCATATAAACCAGCTGCGTCGCCAGGCGGGAGTTCACCACGCACCCGGTGGACACGGCTTTCGTCAATTGCAACCGCATTCAGCAGCGTTTCCCGCATCATGCGGTAGTTGCTCAACTCGTGATCGGGAGGAACGCAGCGCTCGTCAACCTGGAAAAGCTCCACGTTCGCCCACGCGAAAGCGCGGCTCGCCATGGATTGGAACATGAGACGGGGCGTGCTGCCGCCGGAAACTGCGGCCGCGGCGACTCCGCGGGAACGGCGGGCTTCCTCAAGGATTTCCAGAATACGGTCTCCGCAGGCGGCCGCCGCTTGTGACGCGGTGTCGAAGATCAGGATCGAGGGGTCCATGCCGTCATCCGCTGCAACGCCCGTTCGAAAACGCCGTCGCGCGTCATGATGTTCAATTCCTCGCTGAGGAGATCGCTCTCGGAACTCTCCGACAAGGCCGCGTGCTGCTTGAGGGAACCTGCTTCATACTCCGCGCAATTCCCGGTCACACGCACGGTGACGCCGGGATCGATCCGGATGGCATTGAGCATCGACGGGGCCAGCACATCCACATGGCGCAAATCGACTACGGCGGAGGCGAGCGAAGCACGCAGCCAGGCCTGCAAATAGCGGACCTCAGCCGTGGCTTCCGCACCCGAAAACTCGATCGTCACGCTGCGGACAGCGTTCAGATCGCGGCCATCGAGCAGGCGCGCCAGCAACTGCCGCAGCTTCGTCAAGCGCGTCCAGGCGAGATCGGCAACGAGGAAGCCGGCATTCGAGAGGACCCGCAGATCGGCGGACGCGGGAGCGCCTTGCCGCGCGGAATCCACGATCATCTTGTCGCCGAGAGCGAGTACGTCCGCGAGATCGGGCGCGCTCGCAATTCTGGACGACCGAATCCAGACAATGCGCGGTACGTCAGGCGCGGCCAGCGGGCCAACGATCGAGGGAATATCGGCCAGGCGGCTCAGCGAAACCGTGAGCTCAACTTGTTCGCAGCAAATCTGCTGTCGATGGCCGAATGGCGTCCAGCATTGCTGGAAGACGCGGGATTCCAGAGTGGCGCCGTCGGCACTTAAACGAACAACGATCACACGGCTGGGATGTGAGCGCATGATGCGTATGAGCGTTTCGCCGAGCACCAGCGAGCCGTTCCCTGCCCCTGCCTCATCGTCGACGAAAACGATCAGCGTCATGGCACAGGCGCGCAACGTTCCGGAACCGGCCTGCTTGCCTTTCTCCTGTTGGGCGGAAGCGGTCCAGAGTTTCGATAACTCCGCGAGAATGCGGTCCGGCTTAACGCTCGAAGGAGCCGGTGTCATGGCCGCCTCCATGCGTGGCCGCGCCGCGCCAGCATGGCATCGGCCGCTGCCGGGCCCCATGTCCCCGCCGCATAATTCGGAAAGGCAAATTTCTGGGTGCTCCAGTAATCGAGAATCGGCTGCACGACCTGCCAGCTGGCTTCCACCATGTCCTGACGCGTATAAAGCGTCGCATCGCCGACGATGGCATCGAGCAGCAAAGTTTCGTACGCCGAGGGCGACCGCTCGCCGAAGCTGGATCCGTAATTGAAATCCATCGACACCGGCCGCAGCGTCATGCCCGCACCAGGGCGCTTGGAATTGAATTTCAACGAGATACCTTCTTCGGGCTGGATGCGAAGGATCAGCAGGTTCGGCACGGCCTCAGTACTCTGGGCATGGGTTTCGCGACTATCGGGGTCCGCGATGCCGTTCCCTTCCTCCGCCTCGTTGCGAAACACCGCCAAAGGCGCGGATCGAAAGTGAATCGCAATCTCAGTGACGCGCTTCGGCAACGACTTGCCGGTGCGGATGTAAAACGGCACCCCCGCCCAGCGCCAGTTGCCGACAAAGAAAGTCGCGGCAACATAGGTTTCGGTTTGCGAATCCGGATTGACGCCTTTTTCCTGACGGAAGGCAGGCGCGGTTTCGCCGCCGACGCGCCCCGCGCCGTACTGTCCCGGCACCACATTGTCGGGGACTTCCTCAGGCCTCATCACATGAATCGACCGCAACAGCTTCGCCCGTTCGTCGCGCACCGCATCGGCAGAAAACGCGGCGCTCGGTTCCATAGCCACGGTCGCCATGACCTGCAGCAGGTGGTTTTGGATCATGTCCCGCAACGCGCCGGCTTCCTGATAATAGGCGCCGCGCCCTTCGACACCGATGGATTCGGCGCCGGTGATCTGCACGTGATCGATATAGCGCCGGTTCCAGACCGGTTCGAAGATGCCGTTGCCGAAGCGGAAAGCGAGTATGTTCTGGACGGTCTCTTTGCCAAGATAGTGATCGATGCGATAGATCTCGCTTTCGTCGAAGACCTTCTGCAGACGGCCATTGAGCTCGCGCGCGCTGACCAGATCATGGCCGAACGGCTTTTCGATGATAATGCGCCGCCAGCCCTCGCCTCTGGCCAGGTTCGCGGCGCCGATTCCTTCAGCGATCGGGGCGTACTGGCTGGGCTGCGTCGAGAGATAGAAGAGAACGTTGCCGCCGGTCTCGCGACTATTGCCCACTTCACCAAGGCAAGCCGCGAGACGTTGATAGGTGCCCTGGTCATCGACGTCGCCCGCCATGTAGAAAAGTCCCTGGGCAAATGATTTCCAGAGTTCCTCGTCGAACGGCGAGTCTTCGAGATACTTTGAAACCGATTCGCGCATGTGGTCGCGAAACTGGTCGTCGGAAAGCGCGGTTCGTGAAATCCCGACGACGGCGAAGCCGGGCGCGAGGCGGCCCTCCCACGCGAGGCGATAGAGCGCAGGCATCAGTTTGCGCTTCGTGAGATCGCCGTTGGCGCCGAAGATCACGACCGTGCAGGGCGGTGTCTTGCGATTGAAGCGAAGCGGATCCTGCAGGGAAGGTTCGCGCGACATTAGCCTCACCTTAGCAGACGCCCGCACGGGTGTAAGGCGCGATTTGCAAGGTAAGCTCCGGCGAGTGCAGAGAAGCTGTCTGCCTTGCTGGCGCGAGCCTGCCGGAAGCGCGATAACCTTGAAAGGGTCGGAACGATGAAAACCTGCCTGTCGGCATTTCACCTGCTCATTCTGCCGATGATCGGGCTCGGCGCCGCCACCGCACAAACCGAACCGCGTTTTGAAGTCGCATCCCTCAAGGTGAGCGCTGCGGATGCTGGGGGTACAACTGTTTACAATCCGACTCCGGAACGGTTTGCCGCCGACAACATCACGATCCGAACTCTGATCGCCCTCGCGTGGGATGTACGAGTCTTTCAAGTGTCGGGCGGCCCTGGTTGGCTGGACTCACAGCGCTATGATGTCGTGGCGAAACCCGAAGGTGATCCCACTGACGAACGCATCCGCCGGATGGTTCGCACATTGCTTGCCGAAAGATTTCAGCTCCTGGTCCATCACGCTTCAAAAGAGATGCCCATCTTCTCTTTGGAGATCGCAAAGGGCGGCGCGAAACTTCCAGCGGCATCTCCTGGCGCGGGCCATGAAATAAGAGACAAGAATGGCCATCTGACGGCAAGAAGGATTTCCGCGGAAATGTTCGCTCGCATTCTCGCTAATGAACTGGAGCGGCCGGTTCTCGATCGCACAGGTATCGACTCGATTTTCGATGTGGACCTCGAATGGACTCCGGAGCAGAATACCGATCCCGGACCTTCGATCTTTACTGCAATCCAGGAACAGCTTGGATTGAAGCTGGAGTCGCAGCGGGCTTCGGTCGACGTCCTGGTAGTTGATCGCGTCGGGCGGCCGTCCTCAAACTGAAGTCCCATTGAAACACTCACTCGACGAGGCGAGCTGCATCGCGATTTCGGAGGCTTCGGCCCGCACGAAACGCTTTCTCCGAGGTTATCGGTGCGTATCGGTGGGACGAAAGCTGCTCGCCGAACCGCTGTTAATATTAGTGGCCCAGCGTTCACGAATTCATTTGACGATTTGCCTTCGAGCTCGACAAACGGTCCGAGTCGCTTCGAATTGGGTCTACCGCCGTCGCCGCCGAAATCATCCAATCCGGTGCCGTATCGTCTCGTCGCGGTGCTTCGTCAGATAAGGCATGAACGGTGTTCCGCCCGTGCCCACGGCGTGTGGATTCTTTTCATCCGTCTGGGCCTGCTGAAAAATGTAGCGGCCGGCGTACTCCAGATGTAGTGTTCGGAATCGCCCGATCGCTTCGACGCAAGTGTCATAGATTTCCGTGAGCGCGGTGCGGCTGCATCGCTGCACAAAGGGACGAACGGAGGCGCGGGCTTCCAGCGATTCAATGAATGCCCGATGAGCCGGGGGCATATACGTCCGCATCTCCATCAGATACGAACGGAGAGCGTCCCCCTTGTGCGCGATGCCGAGCATGGCGTCAAGCGAAGGAACAATCGCGCTCTGCGCACCGGTCTCACCGCGGAACTGACGTGGCTGACCGCCCCAGGCCTCGACGCCGTCATAAATCACGCCATGTGGAAGATCGGGATGATCCCTCCATCCATGAAGGTACGGGCGGACGCGCTGGTAATAAATGTACGGATCGCACCATTCCGTCATCCGCTTGAGTGTCGAATACATCGATTCGATCGACGCGCGCACCGTCTCCAAAAGGCGTTCGAGGCGCTCGGCGTCGCGCGATTCAGCCGCGTCCAGACAGGCATGCAGCGCAGCCAAAGCGGGCGCCGCCCTGCGCTCGATATCGACATGGATGAGAACGAACCACTCCTCATCAATGCCGCCGAGGAAATTCTGGATCAGCGCGATGTTTCCGCACTCTATCTCGCGCGCTGGATCGACACGGAAAAAATTGTGCAAGGCGTAGCTGCTGTAGCTGAGCACGGGCGGGCGGCCGAGCTGCGTGGCAATTGCGTGCCAGGGTATCGCCAGACTTTTCGGCAGGACGTCTGCCGGTTGACGCCCTCCCCACACGTAAGCGTGCCCGAGGTAGCTCAAAAGACTCATGGCGCGCTCACGCTCCCGGTCGCAGGCGATTCGATCCACGGGGAACGGCGGCAGGTGTTCGATCATGCGCCGAAGATTGTCCGAAGCGAAGAGCTTCGGTAATCCGGCGGCAATGTTTTCCCAGGCATCGAATGCCGGGGGAAGGTGTTTGAGAGGATCCTGAGAAGGAAGAAAACCGCGCTCGGCCTCAATTGTGGGCGCGGCGATAGAGGTGAACATTCATACTGTTCCTATCCCGCATGGTGGTCCGGCATTTCGGAAGAAACACCGGGCTCTTGGGTAATTTCAGCATACATCTTTTCCGAATATCTCTGCTAAATTCGAATTGACGTGCAACAGCGGCTGATGGTCGTAGGCGCGGGCAGGATCGGCGCCAGTATCGTACGGTTGTTGCATCACAGCGGCGATTATGAAATTACCGTTGTGGACCATAACACGGGAGCTCTCGAGCGCGTGGCAGCCGCGGCGCCGGTGAAGCTTCTGGCTCTCCAGGTCGACCGTGACATAGAGCCCCTGACCGCGGAACTGCGGTCCATGTCGATTGGCTGCCGGGCGGCCGTGTTGTCGGCGTGTTCGTTCGACGTCAACCGGTTGATCGCGCAGTCCGCGCTTGAGGCAGGCGTTTCCTATTTCGATCTGACGGAAGACGTCGAAACTACGCGATGCGTGCGCGCGCTGGCAAGCCGGGCGGCCGAGGGACAGATTTTCATGCCGCAGTGCGGCCTCGCGCCCGGTTTTATCGGAATTCTCGGCGCTTCCATGATGGATAAGTTCGACCGGCTCGACGCGCTTCGGATGCGGGTGGGAGCGCTGCCGGAGTATCCGCACAATCATCTGATGTACCACCTGACGTGGTCGACCGACGGCATGATCAATGAATACTGCAAGCCCTGCGAGGTCATCCACAGAAGCCGGCGGGAGGAAGTTCCAGCGCTCGACGGGCTCGAGCGGTTTGCGATCGACGGCCTCGAATACGAAGCGTTCAACACTTCGGGGGGGCTCGGCACGCTGTGCGAAACCCTCGAAGGAAAAGTGAACGAGCTGAATTACAAGACCCTCCGCTATCCCGGCCACCACTATTTGATGGACTTCCTGATCAATGGCCTGAGAATGGGCGACAGCGCGGAAACACAACGGGAACTGGGCCGCATCTTCGACCGCGCCATTCCGATAACCCAGCAGGATGTGGTGCTGCTGCTGTGCGCGGCGGCGGGGTGGCGGCAGGGTCTCTATACCGAAGAAACCGACGCGCGGAAGATTTATCATCAGCAGGTCGCCGGCGAACACTGGAGCGCGATTCAACTGACCACGGCGGCGGCCGCATGCGTCGCGGTCGATCTCTTTCGCGAAGGCAACCTCACCGTGAAATGCGGTTTTGTCCGCCAGGAAGATGTCTCGCTTGAAACGTTTCTGGCGAACCGTTTCGGCAAGTACTACGCGTGCGATACCGGATACGCGCGGCCTGTGGTCCGTTGACTTGTGTGTTCCTATGATCTGCCGTTCCCCTATCGATGGCGCTGTGATCGGAAAGGTGGAAGAGTCCTCGCCCCAGACGATTACGGCCGCTATTGAACGCGCCGGCCAGGCTGCACTCGAGTGGCGTCTCGTTCCCGCTCCAAAGCGAGGGCAAGTCGTACGCGACATCGCGGAAATTGTGCGTCGGCGAAAGACCGAGCTCGCGGCGATCGTAACTCTTGAAGCCGGCAAGATTCCGGCCGAAGCCGCGGGCGAAGTCCAGGAGTGGATCGACATCTGCGAGTTTGCCGTTGGTCTGTCACGCCAGCTCTACGGGTTGACGATCGCATCGGAGCGGCCGAACCACCGGATGATGGAACAGTGGCATCCTCTGGGCGCGATCGGCGTCATTACCGCCTTCAACTTTCCGATCGCGGTCTGGGCGTGGAACGCCATGATCGCGCTCGTTTGCGGCGACAGCGTGATCTGGAAGCCTTCGGAGAAAGGCGCGTTGTGCGCGCAGGCGGTGCAGCGAGTGCTCGCGGAGGCGACGCTGCCGCCAGGATTGGTGGAGATGATCCAGGGCGGACGCGACGCCGGGATGCAACTGGCCGAGTCCGACCGTGTACCCCTGGTGTCGGCGACCGGATCCGTGACGGCTGGGAAGCAGATTGCCGCCGTGGTGGGCAGGAGGCTGGGCCGGTGTCTTCTCGAACTCGGCGGGAACAACGCCGCGATACTCGCGCCGTCGGCCGATCTGAAGCTCGCGGTTTCGTCGATTGTTTTCGCTGCGGCCGGAACCGCGGGGCAGCGCTGCACAACACTGCGGCGGCTCATCGTGCACGAATCGATGCTGCCGCAGGTGATAGAGCGGCTGCGCGACGCGTACGAGCGGCTCGCAATCGGCGATCCGCGTCAGCCCGAAGTGCTGGTGGGTCCGCTGATCGATGAGAGGGCATGGCTGAACATGCGCGCGGCGCTTGAAAAAGCGGAAGCCCAGGGCGGCTCTCTGATCTGTGGCGGACGCCTTGTGAGCGAGGGCGTGCCGGCCGGCGGCTTCTATGCGGAGCCCGCCATCGTCAAGGTTACCGGCAACATCGACATCGTCTGTGAGGAGACGTTCGCGCCGATCCTGTATGTGATGGGCTACCGGCAGATCGACGAGGCTATTCAACTTCAAAACGGCGTACGCCAGGGGCTCAGTTCCGCGATCTTCACAAACGATGCACGCGAAGCGGAGCTCTTCGTCTCTCCCGCCGGTTCCGATTGCGGGATCGCGAACGTAAACATCGGGACCTCGGGTGCCGAAATCGGCGGGGCCTTCGGTGGGGAGAAAGATACCGGAGGCGGGCGCGAATCCGGCGCCGACGCATGGAAGGCTTATATGCGGCGGGCGACGAATACGATCAACTATGGCCGGGACTTGCCTCTGGCTCAGGGCATCCGTTTCGAGGTGTGAGGAAGCCGCCGTCCGGAAGCCCAGGCGTAAATTATCGGTAACAGGAACAACGTCAACAGCGTCGAGCTGAACAATCCCCCGATCACGACTGTCGCGAGCGGCCGCTGCACTTCGGCGCCTGTCGATGTGGCAATGGCCATTGGGACGAACCCCAGGCTCGCGACGCATGCGGTCATCAGCACGGGCCGCAGCCTTCGGCGTGCGCCTGCCAGCACCGCTTCGCGAACGGGCGTGCCTGCGGCCAACATCTGCCGGATCGAACTCACGAGCACCACACCGTTCAACATCGCCACGCCGAACAGCGCGAGGAAGCCGATCGAAGCAGAGAGGTTGAGGTTCATCCCGCGGATCCATAACGCCGCTACGCCACCAACCAGTGCGAACGGAACATTTCCCACCACCAGCAGCGCAAGCCATCCGGACGTGAATGTGAAATAGAGCAGCACGAAAATCAACGCGATCGCGATCGGCACGATCACCATCAGTCTGCGCGTGGCGCGCTCCTGATTCTCGAACTGCCCGCCGTATTCGACGAAATAACCAGGTGGCAGATTGATCTGTTTTTCGATCTTCGAGCGCACTTCGGCGACGAAGCTGCCGAGATCGCGTCCACGCACATTCGACATCACGACGACACGCCGCTGGCCTTCTTCGCGATTGATGATTTCAGGTCCGCGGTTCAGATCAAGGCGCGCCACCTGGTCGAGCGTGACCTGTTCGCCGCCGGGAGCATGCAGCAGGATGCGTTTCATTGCGTCGCGATCCGTGCGATAGCGTTCGGGCAGGCGCACAGCGACCGTGTAGCGGCGTGGGCCGTCAAGCACTTCGGAAATCACGTCGCCCGACCCCGCACTCGACACGGCCTCTTCGACATCGGTAACATTCAAGCCGTACCGGGCCAGCGCGGCCCGATCGACGTGAATCGCAAGCTCCGCGACGCCGGACGTAATTTCCATCTGCGGGTCAGCCGCGCCCCGCACGGAAGAAACCGCCCGCACGATCTGCTGCGCTATGTTGTCCAGCGTGTGAAAGTCTTCACCGAAGACTTTCACTGCGAGGTCCGCTTTGATACCCGAGATGGTTTCGTCGATGCGCATCGCCATCGGCTGCGTGAAGTTCCAGGCGATGCCGGGAATGGTCGCCATGTCCTTATCGACCGCCGCGATGAGTTCTTCCTTGGTATGAAAACGCGTCCATGTGCTGATCGGGCGTAGCGAGAGATACGTGTCGCCTTCGTTGATCCCCATGGCTTCGGTGGCGAAATCGGGACGGCCGATTTTGACGACGACATCCGCGATTTCAGGAAACCGCCGCAGGCGGGCCTCGATGCGCTTGCTGATTTCGATCGACTGGGTGAGCGAGATTCCAGGGATTTTCCGCGTCTCCATGAGGATCGAGCCCTCGTCGAGTTTTGGCATGAACTCGGTGCCGATGAAATAGAGCGAGCCCAGCGCGGCGCCGAGCGCAAGCAGCGAGAAGGTGATCGTGATGAAGCGATGGTCCATCGTCCAGGTGAGAGAGCGGGCGTAGGCGAGGTCGAGAGTCTTCATGAGAAAATGCTCGCGGCTGCGGCCGGCGATGAACTTGCGGAACGTGAACGACGCGAGCAGCGGCACCATCGTGAGTGCAAGAAAGAGCGAGCCGGCGAGAGCGGCGCAGACCGTGATCGCCATAGGGCGAAACATGCGGCCTTCAAGGCCCTGCAGAAAGAGAATCGGCAGGTAGACCGCAATGATGATGGCCACGGCGAACACCATGGGGCGAGCGACCTCACGGGCCGCGCGCCGCACCGATTCGAGTACGGAATCCCCATCCCGCCCGGACTCCAGATGATGGACCGAATTCTCCATCATCACCACCGCGCCGTCGACGATCATGCCGAAATCGATCGCCCCCAGGCTCATCAGATTTGCGCTGATGCCGAACAGCCGCATGCCGAGGAAGCTGATCAGCATCGAACACGGAATGATCGCGGCGGTGATCAGAGCCGCCCGCAGATTTCCAAGGAACAGCAGGAGAACGATCGTCACCAGCACGAACCCTTCGAAGAGATTCTTCTCGACGGTGTGGATGGTGCCATCGATAACAAACGCCTGATCGTAGAAAGGTGCGATCTTCACCCCCGCGGGCAAGCGCAGGCTGCTGATCTTTTCCTTGATGCGCTCGATGAGCTTCTTCCCGTTCTCGCCTTTGAGCATGATGACCATGCCGGAAACGGTCTCGCCGTTGCGCAGTGTGGCGCCTTCAGGCGGTGCCGCGCCGATTCGGACAGTGGCAACGTCGCGCAGCAGCAGGGGCGTGCCGTGGCGCTCGGCAAGAACGATGTTGCCGAGGTCCGCGATCGTCAATGCCCTTCCCGAGCCAATGAGCGTGTACTGCTCGTAAGCGTGCTCTATGTAGCCGCCGCCGAAGTTGGTATTGTTGGCTTCCACGCGCGTCGCGACATCGTGCAGAGTGAGGCCGTATTGGTCGAGGGCCGCGGGATCCACCACGATTTGGAATTGCTTCGTCTGCCCGCCCCAGGCGTTGACCTCGCTCACGCCGGGAATCGTACGCAACTGCGGCTTGATTACCCATTCGTGCAGATCTTTAAGATCCATGGCGCTCATCGGACCGGAGAGCGTGTATTGATAGAGCTCTCCGAACGCAGTCGATGGAAGGCCAAGCTGCGGCTGAATTCCTTTCGGCAACGACGATGCCACCTGCTGCAGCCGTTCGCTTACAAGCTGGCGCGCGAAATACATGCCGACGGAATCGTCGAAAACAATCGTGACCATCGAGAGGCCGAGTTTCGACAACGAGCGCACTTCCTCTTTGTTCGGCAGGCCGAGCATCGCCCGCTCGATCGGATACGTCACCAACTGCTCGACCTCGGTTGGCGGCAGCGAAGGAGAGTCGGTCACCACAACAACCTGGTTGTTGGTGAGATCCGGAAAAGCTTCCACCGGAATCGTATAGAGAGCGTAGCCGCCAACCGCGAGCAGGGCCAGAATACAGGCCAGCATCAACCAGCGATTCGCGAGAGTGAAATCGATGATGCGATTCAACATGCTGCTATTCGCCCTCGATCGCGGACTTCAAAAGCTGGGATCGGAGCAGGAAACTTCCCTGCACAACGATCTTGTCGCCCGCCTGGATGCCCTCCAGCACCGTAGTTCGCCCACCGGAGGTCTCGCCGGTCCGCACCGCTCGAATCGCGAAATGGCCCGGCTCGGTGACCACAAAGGCGACGTTCGCGTTGTCGAGTTCCTGAATCGCGTCCGATGAAATCGACAGCACTTGTTTGCGCGGACCGCTCGGGATCTCGACGTTTGCCAGCATCTCGGGCCGCAATATGTTACGCGGGTTGTCGAGCGCGATCCGCACTTCCATCGTGCGCGTCTCCGGATCGAACTGTTGACCGAGATTGGCGATCCGGCCCGGGAACCGCTGGGTGGAATCACCTGGCAGCGTGATGATTGCCGAAGCGCCCACGCGTAGCCCTGCGAGATCTTCCTGCCGCACCGAAGCCAGCATCCAGACTTTCGAAAGGTCGCCTATGACGAAGGTCTGCGCGGCGAGGTCGATGGCCTTACCGGGAGTGATGTTCTTTTCGATCACATAGCCGGATGCGGGCGCGAGAATCGGAACGTCGTCCGCGAACTTTCCTGCGCTCGCGGGCGGAGCCTCGACCGTGACCTTGAGATCGTCTTCCAGAAGATCCTGACCGCGCTCGACCTCGATCTGGGCGCGCCGCACCGCAGCCTGCGCAGTGACGAGGTCCTGCTGTGTCTGTTCGACCTGCTGTATCGAGCCGGCTTTGAGATCGAGAAGCCTTTGGGCGCGATCCCGATTGCGCTGGGCCTGCGCGACCTGTGTCTCTGCCAGGTGCAATTCAGTCTGGGCGGCGCGATAGTGCGCGCGTTCCTCACGCACTTCATCGGCGTGATACCGCGCGAGGACTTGCCCTTTATCGACACGATCGCCGAGCCCGGCATAAACGACCATCGTGAGACCAGGAGAGCGGATACCGACGCGCCAGACGTGGTCGTCGGCCAG
>DATAZF010000266.1:0-46896 GCA_036272235.1 Bryobacteraceae bacterium
CGTGCTGTTGATCGGCATTGTGAAAAAGAACGCCATTATGATGATCGATTTTGCCATCGTGTCGCGGGCCGCGGGCAAGAGTCCGGAACAGGCGATTACGGACGGATGCCTACAACGTTTTCGGCCGATCATGATGACGACAATGGCGGCGCTGCTCGGCACCTTGCCGATCGCGGTGGGATACGGTGCGGGCGGAGAAGCCCGACAACCGCTCGGCCTGGCGGTAGTTGGCGGGCTGGTGGTTTCCCAGTTACTCACGCTCTACATCACGCCTGTGATCTATGTGTATCTGGAAAGGTTCACTTCACGGTCTCCCCGGACGGAACTTCGGGATGCAGCAGACACTTTTACCGCTGCAAGGGCATGAGACGGTCAGCACCTGTCATGAGACATAGCCAGGCGCGATAGTTCTTTACGACGGAAAACGTACGGTCTGATCGTCGCTGTATGGCATATCGACTGGGAACAAGCGGTTGTGAGCCCGAATCCAAAACTCATGACCATTAGCCGTTGCGGCACGTTGCGGCTTCTGATTGGCGCTATGTATGACGTCTGCGATTTCCAGCTGGTCGGCGGTCCCGGCTGAAGCGAAGGCACAAACCGAGGCTCCGACAAAGCAGGCGATTTCTCAAATGTTGCGAGGCTTACTTTGGGACCGCTTAGCGCATCGGGAGACCTTGGGAATTGCCCGTGTACCGCCTCTCTGTCGCGAAAGGCGCCAACAAAGTTGCAAACCGCCGTCGGGGGGGCGTCAGAAATGCCATCATCGTGAGAGACAGGCATGTCAATTCATTAGCGAGCGCTCCGTTGCGGACCATAGATGTGAAGCGTAGATCGAGGGGCATGGGTGCTTTGCGCATCTTTAGCTCAATGGTCCTTTTGGGTTCAGCGGGAGTGGCGCAGCGCCCGGCTACGACGGAATTCGATATCGCGTCGATGAAGCTCAGCGAGCACCAGGCAGGACCGGACTACAACAACCAGTTGGCGCACTCGCCCGCGGGACTTACCGCCAGAAATGTGACGTTGAGACGCTTGGTTGCGGAGGCATATGGATTACAACTGCGCCAGGTTGTGGGGCCAGCCTGGCTCGACCAGGATGAATACGATGTGGAGGCTCGGGCCGCTCACTCGACCGGGAGGAAGGAACTGGATACGATGCTCCGCACGCTTCTCGCGCAGCGCTTCGGTCTAAAGCAGCACCGCGAAACGCGAGAGATGCGACTGTACGAACTGGTTCCCGATCGAGCCGGGCCCAAAATCCGCCCGATCAACCAGGGCGAAACAGCCAAAGACGGAGGGGGGCTCCATTTCCACGGAGAGATGCGGCAGTTCGCCGATTTCCTGGCGGTTCAATTGTCTATTCCAGCGCCAGACAATCCGAACCAACCAGCCATGGCCGGCGGGCCCACGGTACCAGTAATAGATAAGACAGGGCTTATCGGGATTTACGACTTCAGCGTGGAGATTAAACCGGAGTTGGGCACCGATATGTTCACTCTGTGGCAGAGAGCGCTACCGCGACGATTAGGCCTCAAGCTCGAAAGTCGCAGAGGCCAGGTAGAAGTCACCGTGATTGACAGCGCAGCGAGAATTCCGACCCCAAACTGAGCAGCGTCGCGAGATTCGACGCTACTCCGGCTTGGCGGAGCCCAGTCCGAGCGCATTGAGCGGCGCATCGCTCTCTCCAGACGGAATTGGAAAGCTCTACAAGTCGAATACTGTGACCGTCGCGATTCAGTGGACGTGGGGTAGATTGTGAACCCGCGGCCGACTGGCAGCCGGTCCGGGGTGTTCACCTGCCATCCGTGTCGCCAATATTTGAGAAATGCCCTAAACTTTCTTGAATCCGGCGCGTTCCAGGCCGCGGCGCGCCTCAGCGCTTTTCATGAACGCCTCCCACACGAAGCCGGTTCGCAGATTCTCGGCCATCAGCAATGTGATGCCGGTGTCGATTCCGATCACGCCCGGATCGAACCAGTTCTTAAGAGGATTGAGCGCATTCACGAAACCGTAGCGGCACCAGGCACGGTCTCCGTAGCGTGTGCGGATCGTCTTCAAAACGCGCAAGGTTTCATAGGGTAAAAAGACGAGCGACCCGCCGGCGGCGCTGGGCGCCACGGTCCCGTCGATCGGTCCAATTGCCGGCGGACCGCCCCATACGGCGTAACCATGCTGGGAATTCGATGCCGTGATTCCCCAGAAATCCTCGCTGTAATCAGGGAAACGTCGCGCCAGATCCAGACAGAAGAGGCGGTGGGCTTCGGTTGCCTTGCGGGAATTATTGAAGTAGTCGACGTACTGGTCGCGCTTGCCGCGCAGATCGAACCACGCCTGCGGATATTGATGGACGAAAAGCGGCGCAAAAGAACCGATGTATTGAATGCCGTCGTATTCGAAATTAGTACGCTTCCAGGCGCTCCACGTGTCCTCGGGCAGCGGATGCGATGGCGACCCCATCCCGAGAAGGTTCATCATTACGAGCTCGCTGTAGTAATCCCATCGATAAGGAAGGAAGCCGGCCTCGGGTCTCCAGCCGTGCGAGACGAGCGACGTATCTTCGGCAACCCAACTCCAGTCGACGCGGTTGATGATGGCATCGGCAAGCCTTTCGATCGGCCCCGAGTTGAAGTATTCGCGGCAGGTCAGGATACCGCATAGCAGAATCGACGTGTCGATGGAAGAGACTTCTGCATCCCAGATTCGTTCGCCGGTGTTGAGGTTGGCCCAGTGATAGAAGAATCCGCGATGATTGGGCATCGTTTTCCAGAGGAACAGCAGCGTATTGAGAGCACGCGCGCGAATCTCGGAAGGCGATGCGAAGCCGCGCTTGTGACCGATGCAAAGCGCTGTCAATCCGAAACCGGTGGCGGCGATGCTGGCCACCAGTTCTTTCTCAGAGGCCTTGCCTTCCCAATGATCCCGGACCAGCCCCGTCCTGGGGTCAGCCTGCTCCCAAAAGAATAGAAACTCCGCTTTCTCCATCTGATCGAGGAATGCGTCATCGGCAGGAGATAGATCGGCAGAGGGAAGATCGGTTCGAAAAAGATCCGGCGGCTTCGCTGTGGTTGCGGTTTGATGCCGCGACGCCTCCGTGCCGGGCTTCGCCCGTGAGGCACTCGCGGCGAGTAGCATGAGCAGCTCGCGGCGGGAAAACATTGTTGGTCCCGAATCGCGCGGCAGGTGAATTGCCAACAGACTGGAATTTGAAGTGCGGGAACCAGCAAGCACTGTAATGACCAAGCGGACCGTACTGACAATAACAATCTCGACAGCAACCCTTGTCGCAGCCTGTATCGTTACGGTTTTTATCGTACGCTCGTGGCAAAGGCACAGGGTACGGGACCTCACGGGAGTCGTTCTCGTTGAGGACGCGGACAGGAAGAAACAGCGGCCTCTTGCGGGGGTCGAAGTAAGCGTCGACGGCGGAGTGGCGAATGCCGAGACCGATGCGACCGGATTATTCCATCTCAAGCTGCCACTGGCTTCTCTGTTAAACAGCGTTTCGCGGAACGCCTCGCGGAACAGTGTCTCGATCAGCCTGAGTCACGCTGAGTACGAACCGCTTTACCGCACGATTGAAGCGGATGGCCGGCTGGCGGTATTGCGGATGAAACCCGTGGCGCAGCAAGTGCCGGCCGGCCCCGAGATACCTGTCTCCGACGTGCGATTGCGATACACCGAGAGCGCGCAAACAAGCACTGACACCGGACCCGCACTGAAGAGCTTCGACGTGATTAATACCGGCAATGTTCCCTGTAACGGAGACGAGCCGTGTTCGCCCGATGGAAAATGGAAGGCGGCAGTAGGCGGCGCATCTCTCGATGCCGGCGAAGGCAACGAGTTTCGCGAAGCCAGAGTTTCGTGCGTGGCCGGCCCCTGTCCGTTCACCCGGATCGAGCACGATGGCTTCTCGCGCGGCGGCAGGAATATCAGCGTTTCGGTGCGTGACTGGTCCGATACCGTGACCTTTATTCTCGAAGCTGAAGTGAGCCGCACAAGCCTGAGCGATCGGATCCGCCTTTCGTATCCGCTTATTTTCAGCGGCGGAATGAACTTCAGCATGCCGGCATCCGGCGAGGGGCCGAGCCTGGAAGCGACCGTCGGTGGATTTGAGGCGGTGTATCCCATCGAACCCGCTCTCGCTACCTCGTGGGCGAGCTGCACAGTACAGGTGGCGAAAGATATGACGAGGAGTTACCGCTGCGATCTTAAGCCCGGCTATCGCTTTCAGTAACAGACAATCCGATGACAGTCAGGCATATACTTCCGGCTTACCGGTAGTTCGCCGCCTGTAACTCGAAAAGATGCGCATACAGCCCGCCCAACGCCGTCAGCTTTTCGTGGCTGCCCTCCTCGCAGATCTGCCCATCGCGGAGAACGAGAATGCGGTCGGCCATACGCACTGTTGAAAAGCGGTGTGAGATCAGGATCGCGGTGCGATTCTGCATCAAGGTGGCGAAATTACGGAACACCTCGGCTTCGGCCGCTGCGTCGAGCGATGCCGTCGGTTCATCCAGAATCAGGACCTGCGCGTTTCGGATATACGCACGGGCCAGCGCGACGCGCTGCCACTGGCCGCCCGAAAGCTCGACGCCGCCTTCGAAGCGGCGCCCCAGCATCTGCTCCAGTTGACCGGGAAGGCGATTCACAACGGCGTCCACACCGCTTTTCCGCGCAGCGTCCCACACGGCATCGTCGTCGTGGATACGCTCGACCCGCCCAGCCCCGATGTTTTCCCGGACCGGAAAGTCATAACGGAAAAAATCTTGGAAAATAATGCCAACCTGGCTCCGAAGATCTTCAAGCTTGTAATCGCGAAGGTCCACGCCATCGAGATAAATCGCTCCGCTCGTCGGCTCATAGAGGCGCGCCAGCAGTTTGACCAGCGTGGTCTTGCCTTCACCGTTTTCACCGACGAGCGCTACGTGTTCGCCCACCGGGATCTTGAAACTCAGATGGCGAAGCACATATTTGGCGTTACCGGGATAGCGGAAAGAGACATTCCGGAACTCGATGCCTTCGCGCAACGGGCGCGGCGCCGCAATGGCGTGAGGCCGCGATGCGATCAGCGGCTTCACATCCAGAAATCCGATCAGATCGGTCAGAAAAAGCGCCTGTTCGGAGACATGGGAGAACTGCGAGAAGACCAGTTGTAATTGCCCGTTGGCCGCCGCGACGGCGCCAGCCAGGAACGTCAGTGTGCCGACGGTGATCCGCCCTTCCCAGGTGTCCAGTACAAGGCTGGCATAACACGCGTAATATCCCGCCGAGGCGACCACTCCGAGCCCCGTAGCCCACAAGACCCGGCGGGCCGCATGACGCCGCGTGTGGTAGATGACCTCCTCGGAGCGTTCCTTGTACCGGCCTTCCAGATAGTCCCGCAGGCCGAATACGCGGACTTCCTTCGCGCTGTCGCGGCTGCTGCCGAGCACGCGCAGATAGTCAAGTTCGCGGCGCAGCGGTGTGAGACGGCGGGCCAGGGCGAATGAATCGAGGATGAAATGGCTTTCACCAGTGAATGCAGGAAGCGCGCAAAGTATGAGAACCGCGAGCAGCCATGGAGAGTATGCGGCTGTCGCCGCACCCATTACCAGGAGCATCACGGCCGACTGAATGAGTTGGCCTACGGAAGAAAACAGGACCGCGCGATCGGTCGCCTGTACGCGAGCCCGCTCGAGCTTGTCGTGAAACTCGGGGTCTTCCATCGACGCCAGGTCGAGTTGCGCCGCGTGGTTCATCACGAGCAGGCTGATACTCCGGGAGAATTCATCGACCATCCGGACATCGCAATAATCCGTGGCCCGGCTCGCGGCTGCGGCGGCAATTACCAGCACGAATTCCATGGCAAGGAGTCCCCACAACGTGCTGATGGAGCCGCCTGCACGCCGGTTGACGACCATGTCAATAATTCGCTTCGAAACGAGCAGGACGCCCAGGGGAATTATCGCGGTGGCGGTGCGCAACAGAATCGAGCCCACCATCACACGCGGAGCGGCCTCCCAAAGAAAGCCAAAAATTCTCGGCAAAGTTTTCAGACCGGCGGAACGTCCTTCATGCGTTTCGGTAGCGCCGGTGGCTGGCATTTTTGAGGGTGACCCGATTTAACTGTGTGACTCAGCGAACACTCTCTTAGCAATCACGCTTCCTATGCGGCGGTCCTCGCATTTCACCGCAACCTGGTTGCCAATTCCTGTACTCGTCCCCACACCTGGCGCCAATATGGAGAAAAGCCCCTTGTATCCATCGGCACACGGCGTGGTTTACTTTTACATGCGTCTCAATCCGTAATAGAGGCGTGTGGACCCGGGATTCATTGCACGGTTTGATCGATGAAAAACTGCGCGGTTACAAGTTCATCGTGGTCTCGAACCGCGAACCGTATATTCACCATTACTCGGGCGGACAGATTCGCGTGGAAACACCAGCGAGCGGAATGGCAACCGCGCTCGATCCGATTCTGCGCACGAGCGGCGGCACATGGATCGCGCACGGCAGCGGTGACGCCGACCGGTACGCCGTCGACGGGCACGACCGGCTTGAAGTGCCGCCGGACGATCCGCTCTATACCCTGCGCAGAGTCTGGCTCACAAAGGAAGAAGAGCAGGGCTATTACTACGGCGCTTCAAACGCCAGCATCTGGCCTCTCTGCCACGTGGTTTACACGCGGCCCGTTTTCGATCAGAAAGACTGGCAGCGTTATCGTGAGGTCAACGAGAAATTTCGCGATGCCGTCCTCGATGAAGCGGGAAGCGACCCGACGTTCGTTTTCATTCAGGACTATCATCTGGCGCTCTTGCCGCGAATGCTGCGCGAATCGAATTCCGCCAGCCTGATCATCGCGCAATTCTGGCACATCCCGTGGCCAAACCACGAAATTTTCCGCACCATGCCATGGGCCGAGGAAATGCTCGACGGCCTGCTGGGGAACGATCTGCTCGGGTTTCATCTGCGCTACGACTGCCAGAATTTCCTGGAGTCCGTGGACCGGGTCGTCGAAGCGAAAGTCAACCAGCCCGAATTCGAGATCACGCGGGGCGGCCGCACCACGCTCATCCGACCGTTCCCCATCAGCATCGCTTTCGACGAGCACAACACGCTGGCCCGAAGCAGCGCGGTCGAAGACGAAATGAATCATTGGGAGAACCGCCTTCGCCTGCGGCCCGGGGATCTCGTCGGGATCGGCATCGACCGTATCGACTACACCAAGGGCATTCCCGAGCGGCTGCGCGCTGTGGACACTCTGCTGGAACGTTGTCCCGAGTACCGCGAGCGGCTGGTTTTTGTGCAGATCGGTGTGCCCAGCCGTATCCACCTGCACCCTTACAAGCAGTTGAACGACGAGATCGAAGCGTTGGTGGAAGAAATCAACTGGAGATGGAGATCGGGATCCTGGCAGCCAATTGTCTTTCTATGCGGCCACCACAGCCAGAAGGAAATGGCGGCGCTGCACCGGCTGTCGAGCTTTTGTGTCGTGAATGCGCTGCACGACGGTATGAACCTGGTGGCGAAAGAATACGTCGCGAGCCGCTTCGATTCCGACGGCGTGCTGATCCTGAGCCAGTTCACCGGCGCGTCGCGCGAACTGACGGATGCTTTGCTGGTGAACCCGTTCTCAGTCGAGGAGACAGCCCAGGCGATCCGGCAGGCGCTTGAAATGCCCGCCGAGGAACGCGCGCGGCGCATGCAAAAAATGCGCGAGATGGTGGCCGCCAATAATATTTATCGCTGGGCAGGGAAATTTCTGTCCGCGCTGTTGCGTTTCGACTTCGCGGAAACACCTTTGTCTCCGGCCCCGAAGAGCGATGGCGCAATCCTTGTTTGATTGTCTGGATGCCCTTCATCCCCGAATAGAATGCGCCGCACGCCTATTGCTCTTCCTCGATTTTGACGGCACGCTCGCCCCGATCGTGGATTTTCCGAATGATGCCCAACTGCCGGAGTCGACGCGGGCCGTGCTCCGCGCAATGACAGAGAGCCCGGCGTTTCTTGTATCGCTGATCAGTGGACGATCGATCGTCGATTTGCGTCGCCGCGCCGGGCTGAATGCGGCGGTCTACGGAGGCAACCATGGGCTCGAGATTCACGGCGCGGATATCGAGTTCGAAGAACCGGACGCGGCGGCGAAGCGCCCTGCACTGCGCGCGCTGGTTGGGGCGTTGCGCGCGAAGTTGTTTGTGCTTGACGGTGTCCAAATCGAAAATAAGAAGCTGACTGCGAGCGTGCACTTCCGCCGGGCACCCGAAGCCCGGGAGAAGGTATTCAGCGCGCTTCAGGAACTGGTGGATCAGAGCCTTTTCCGCGTTCGTGAAGGGAAAATGGTGGCGGAGATTCTGCCGCGAACGGGCGCGAATAAAGGCACGGCGGTTCGCCACATCCGGTCGCTTCGTGAAGTGGAGGGCGATCTGGCGATCTGTGCCGGAGACGACACGACCGATGAAGATCTTTTCGCAGCCGCGGGGGACGGGCTAACCATCCGGGTGGGGAATACCGCGGACACGGCCGCGGAATACTTTGTGGACGACACCGCCGGGATACGTGATTTTCTGATCTGGCTGGCTGAGATCAAGGATCGGGAACATGGATGGTGACCCGCTCTGGTACAAGGACGCGATCATCTATGAGGTTCATGTCCGCGCCTTCTTCGACAGCAGCAACGACGGGCGGGGCGATTTCCGCGGCCTTGCCGCGAAACTCGACTACCTGCAGAATCTTGGGGTCACCGCGCTCTGGCTCTTACCCTTCTACCCGTCGCCGTGGCGTGATGACGGCTACGACGTCGCGAGCTATACGGACATTCATCCCGCGTATGGCACGATGCGCGATTTCCAGCTCCTGCTTTCCGAAGCGCACGCGCGCGGGATGAAGGTGATCACCGAGCTGGTTCTGAACCATACTTCCGATCAGCACGAGTGGTTTGATCGATCGCGGCGCGCGGCGCGTGGCACGACATGGCGGGACTTTTACGTGTGGAGCGATACGCCTGACAGGTATCCCGGCGCGAGGGTGATCTTCAATGACTTCCACGCATCGAACTGGACGTACGATCCGATTGCGAAAGCTTATTACTGGCACCGGTTCTTCTCCCACCAGCCGGATCTGAACTACGACAATCCACTGGTGCGCAGGGCGATGCTCCGCGTCGTCGATTTCTGGCTCGACAAGGGAGTGGACGGCTTCCGCCTGGACGCGGTTCCCTACCTGTTCGAACGCGAAGGCACCAGTTGCGAGAACCTGCCGGAGACGCACGCATTCCTGAAATCTTTACGCGCGCACGTCGACGAGAAGTACACGGGCCGCATGCTGCTGGCGGAGGCCAACCTTTGGCCGGAGGACGCGGTCACTTACTTCGGTGCGGGCGACGAGTGCCAGATGTCGTTTCACTTCCCTCTGATGCCGCGGCTTTTCGCGGCCATCCGAATGGAAGACCGCTTTCCGATCGTGGAAATCCTGCGGCAGACGCCGGCGATCCCCGATAACTGCCAGTGGGCGCTGTTCGTGCGCAACCATGATGAGCTGACCCTTGAGATGGTCACTGACGAGGAACGCGATTATCTCTATCGCACTTACGCGCAGGATCCGGAAACGCGCATCAATCTTGGGATCCGACGTCGTCTCGCGCCGCTGCTGGGAAACGATCGCCGGCTCATCGAACTGATGAACCATCTTCTTTTCACCCTGCCGGGTACACCGGTCGTCTATTACGGCGACGAGATCGGCATGGGGGACAACGTCTATCTCGGAGATCGCAACGGCGTGCGCACGCCGATGCAGTGGAGCGCCGATCGCAACGCGGGATTCTCGCGCGCCAATCCGCAGCGTATGTTTCTGCCGATCATCATCGATCCCGAGTATCACTATGAAGCCATCAATGTCGAGATTCAGCAGAATAATTCGCATTCGCTGCTGTGGTGGATGAAGCGGCTGATCGCCCTGCGCAAGCGATACCGGGCGCTCAGCCGCGGCTCACTCGAATTCCTGATTTCGGACAATCACAAGGTACTGGCGTTTTGCCGGCGGTATCAGGAAGAGTGCATCATCGTCGTCGCAAATCTCTCGCGCTTCGCGCAAAGCGCGGCACTCGATCTGGCGGCCTTGCGGGAATCCAGCGTCGTCGAAGCCTTTGGCGGAAACGAATTCGCGCCCGTGCGCGACCACCCATATGACGTGACGCTTGCGCCCTATGCCTGTTACTGGCTTACCGTGCAACCGCGCGTTTCAGTGGAATCGGTGAATGGGACGGGGGCGGGCCGCGCACCGGTGATTCAGACCGGCTCGCTGGCCGATGTCTTTGCAGATGGGTCGCGGGCGGCTATTGCCCGAATCCTTCCAGACTGGCTGAAGACCCGGCGCTGGTTTCCACGCCGGGACAGCAGAATCGAGTCGATCCGTTTCGTGGATGTGATTCGTCTGGGCGAGCTCTATTCGTGGATCGTCATCGTTGAAGTCAGTTACGGAGAACGCGATCTGGAGATGTTTTCGCTTTTCGCTTCGCTCGCAACCGGGCCCCAGGCCGCGAAGATTCGCGAGGGCCATGCGGATCTGACGGCCTTCGATGTGCGCGCGGAGAACGGCGCGGAGGGCGTACTTTACAGCGCGCTTTGGGATGAGCAGTTCGGAGCCGCCGTGCTCGAAGCCATCGCCCGCCGGCGGCGATTGCGGGGCGAAGAAGGCGAGCTGATCGGAAGCCGCTCGCGGACACCCGATGCTTTCCGCACTCTCCCCGCCGTTCAGACCAATGGACGCATCGCCTATGGAGACGAGTACATTCTGAAGCTGGTGCGGCGGCTGGAACCTGGATCGAACCCGGAGGTCGAAGCAACGCGGTTTCTCCTCGACAAGTCGAAGTTCGTCCGCATTCCGGCGATCGCAGGAACACTCGAATACAGGGGCCGCAAGGGGCGCAGCACGACAATCGGCGTACTGCACCGATTCATCGGGCATGAGACCAGTGCCTGGCGATACACACTTGACGCGGCCGGTAAATACTTCGAACAAGTCAAGCTGCGCCCCGAACAGGAACCAGACCGCCAGGCTCTAGGACCCTACATCAAGATCGTCGCGCTTCTCGGGCGCCGAACCGCGGAGATGCACATCGCGCTCGCAGCCGAGCCGGGCTCTCCCCCCGATGGCTTCGCGCCGGAACCCTTCACGGATCCCTATCGTCTGAGCGTGTATCACAGCCTGCTGAACCTGTTGACCCGAAGCCTCGACACGCTGCGCGAGCGAGCCCGGGAGGACCGGGAGAAACGCGACGACCGGGAATTGCACCTCGTCCTGGCCGCCGCCGACGAAGTGCGGCTGCGGCTGCGCTATCTGCGAGACAACAGGGTCGAGGGCATGCGCATTCGGATTCACGGCTGCTATCATCTCGGCCAACTTCTCTTCACGGGGCGTGATTTCATCGTCACTGACGTCGAAGCCGATCAGGCGACTCACTTCGACGACCGCCGGAAGAAGCGCTCGCCGCTGCGAGACGTGGCGAGCATGCTGCTCTCGTTCCGGCGCGTGGCAGCGTCCGCGCGTGTCGGCAGGATTCCAGGCATTGTGAAGGATCCCGAACACGGGGAGTTACACGACAAGTGGGGAGAGTTCTGGTACGCCCACGTCAGCGCGGCTTTTGCCGGCGCTTATCGGGAGACGATTATGTCGACCGGCAATTTCTCGCCGGCCCTGGTGCCCGCCGGTGAACAGTTCGGACGGCTGCTTGAGGTCCTGCAGATCGATGCGGCTCTCAGTGGGATTGAACGCAGCTCGTACTCCGACTGGATAGTGCCCGAGCTGCGGATGGTCCTTAAGCCGGTGTTACAAGAACAAGGTTCCGCCCCGAACAAATGAAAACAGGTCAGGCGATTTGCCTCTGTGCCGTGCAGTACGCCGAGCTGCTTCGAGGGGTAAGAAGGAACACGCGTGCCCATTGATCTCGCGGGCATTGTCAAAGTAGCATCGCGGTCAGATGCCACAAACGCAGACGGAGCACGCGGGCGGAGAGCTCGCGATGGCGCATGGTCACGGCGCCACGGGGAAGAGCTACCTTTCAAAGGCCGTCCGCTTTCTGGGGAGAATCCGAGAATACTGCCGGGAACTTGGAACCATCACGGGCCTGCGCTGGTACGTCGCAAAGGTTTTGACGCGGCTGCCCATTCCGGGTCCGCGGCGGATTATCGTCAGGCCGCCGGATCTTGTTCATCCCGTTGCCGTGCGGATGTTTCCGAGCAGCGACGATTTCGTCTTCGATCAGTTATTCGTCCGGCGGGAGTATGCGCCGGTGTGCCGGCGGCCGGGCGAAGCCAGGTTCATCCTCGATCTCGGGGCAAACGTCGGTTATGCCAGCGCCATATTCGCGAGCCGATATCCTTCGGCGCGGATCCTGGCAGTTGAACCGGACCCGCGCAACTATGAACTGTGCCGCCGGAACCTGGAGCCGTATGGGGAGAGAATCCACACGGTGCTCGGCGCGGTATGGGCAAACAGCACACGGCTGGCGCTGGAACGCGGAAACTTCTGCGATGGGCGCGAATGGGCGACGCGCGTTGCCGAGGCAGCGCCTGGCAGCAATCCGGAGGTGGAGGCCTGGGACATTTCCAGTCTGCTCGATCTGGCTCAAGCAGGCGAGGCCGACCTCGTCAAGATCGATATCGAAGGCAGTGAGGCGGAAGTGTTCGCGGCCGGGACCGCGCAATGGTTGCCGAGGGTGCGCAATCTTTGCATCGAGCTGCACGACGAGAAGTGCCGGGAGATTTTTTTCCGCGCCATGGCCGGCTTCGATTACGAACTCGAAGAGCATGGCGAGTATACATTCTGTTTCGACCTCCGCGCGGTCGGGGCGATACAGCAGCCGGCGTAGCCCGGCAGGGTGCTGAAAAAAGGCTCCGAAGCCAAACGCAGGCGAAACCGCCTGCGCCACTGCTGCAAAGGCCGCAATTCTCAGTTCAACACGTCGATATCGAAACCGTGCATGTGAGTCACGGACCGCGCGGCGCCGCTCGCCAGCACGGCCCACCAAGCCGATTCCCGGTGCGCGCGATCTGTTTGGGCGAACACAACCACAGGGACGCCCCGCTTCCTGAGGGTGCTGAGCCACTCCTCAATGCTGGATGCGGGCCAGCGCTCGGCTTCGACGGCAACGCCCCCGCGTGTGGTCCATGGCACCATGTTGAACGCACCGCGACAGTCCTGCCGAATGGGGAAACAAGGCGCCGCGCCTTCGACGTTCATGCCATAGTAGGCCGCGCCGACTGGATCGGCCACGATGGCGATCTCCGCCCCCATTTGTCTCTGAATGGATAGCGCAGCCGGCACGGCATCGCGATAGTCTTCCTTCTGGTATTGGGGAAGTACCGCGAGGCGTAGATCCGCAATCAACCATCCCGAGGCGAGCAGCAGCATCGAAACCTTCGCCGCTTTTGAGTTTTGAGAAAGTGTGGCAAGCAGCAGAAACAACAGCAGCGGCACGACCGCGGCGAGATGCCGAACGTCGATCTGTTTTCCCATCGCCGTCGAAAGAACGACCGCTTCGAGAAAGGCCAGACAAACCGCGCCGGCCAGCCCGGCCAGCAAAGGACTCGTTTTTCGGATCGCGCGGCCGCCGCGAAATGCGAAGACGGCGCCCAGTAACAACAGAGTTCCTCCGATGGCCAAAGGAATCAGGTACGAGCGGAAGTCGAGAGAGAACTTTCGGTTCGGACCGAAGCCGGCGAGACCGGAGAGTTCGTAGGCTACCGACGCCATCTGCCGCAGGCCGGGGTGCGGGTAGTCATAAGCCGTGCCGCGCGCAAATGTGAATGCAAAGAAGGCCCCGAGCGCGAGGAACGGCAGCGCGAACACCCTGGCCGCGGACTTCCAGTATTCCCACTTCGGATTGTCCCGCGTTCCCCGCCATGCCTGAAGCCCGATCAGCATTAGCGGAGGCGCTGCGAGCAGGAAGAGCATGTGAAAACAGCTTCCGATGAAAACGGCAAGCAGGCAAAGAGAGGGAAATCGGCGTGCGTCCGGACCCCGCGCCTGAATGAACGCGAGAAGCGCAGCAAGGGCGGCCGATCCAAAGCCAAGCATGGCCATGTATGGACGCGCTTCGGCCGCATAGTGCCAAACAAACGGCAGCAGGCCCGGCACAATCCAGGCAATGCGGGACCGGAAAATCTTCGCGGACGCCCAAACCATCGAATACGCGAAAAGCGCGATGAACGGAATGTTCGCCGCGCGGAGCGCGTACTCGCTTGCGCCGAATATATGGCTCCAGCCGAACAGGTAGAGATAGTAGAGGCCCATCTGCAGGTCTGAAGAATCTCCGTGGATGAGGCTTGCCCAGAAGCTGCGCAGAGTCTCGTGGCTGGCAAGCCATGCGGAAAAAGCTTCATCCGCCCAGAGGCTGGAGCCGTTAATGGAAACGATCAGCGCCAGCGCATACACCAGCGAGATCAGGATGACTGAGGTGGAAGGTTTCCAATCATTGCGTGCCGATTCCACGCCCGGCGTAGTGATGTCGACTGATGAAAGGCCCGGCATCTTTCAGTAACGCCCAGTCACGCCCAAATTGGGCCACGGAAGCCGGCAGGCCGCTCGCGCAGCCTGCCGTTAAATCAACTCCGCTTTAGTTCGCGCAGTTAATTATAGCGTTCGCCCAGTCCGCATGATCCACCGGCACTTGCCACGCAGCGGCCTGAAAAATACCGTTTGTGACCACCAAACCCAGGTTTTGATACCCCGTGAGGTTTACCTGGAATGAAGGCGCGGCGTTACCGCTGACCAGCGGTCCGCTATCGTACAGTTTGTTTCCATCTGCCCAGACCTGGAACGAAAGCCATCCCATGCCCGCCGGTACTTCGTCATCCACGCCGACGGTTGCGGTCATCGAAGAGCAATTACCGTACATCGGGTAGTGCAACTCCGAATAAGCGTGGACTCCCAGACCCTTTTGATATCGGAACCCATCAAGGCTGATCGGACCGCCCATGACCGATGCGTCCTTCTGCAGAACACCCCAGGAGTTGAAAGTATAAGCGGGGTTGATGTCGCTCAGATAACGCGCGATACCTCCGCCAGGGGCGGGAGCGGAAGGGGCTGAGGGAGCGGAAGGAGCGGAAGGAGCGGAAGGAGCGCTGGGTGAGGTGGATCCCAGCAGAACGACGCCCTGCCAGCCCCCGAGGCTCACGGAGTTGACGCTGGAGCCATCGAGAGTCGTGAATGTCGCGGGAAGCGAGACTGTCTGGGTCGCAAGGCCTGGTTCACCCAGCAGCACGATGCCGTTGGCGAAGATGCGCTCGAAGACGCCATTGTTATAGGTGCGCGCGCCGAGCGGAGCGCCGAGATCCACGTCATAGCCGCTCCACCAGTTGCTCGGGCTCGACGTCGTGTCTCCGATACGATCGTTTCCATTCGAGACCATGAAATAGCTGGCCAGCCCATACTGCATACCCTGGGTGTCGAGCGCGTATTGCTCGAAAGTAACGCCTGGGCCCAGCGCATGAACGCGATCGACGTACGCGAAGTATTGATAGACCGACCAATCCCCGGTGCCGCCGGTGAGACCCGGATCGCTCGCGATGCCGCGTTCGAGGTTGAGGTTCGTCGCCGTCGCGATCTGCTGCTGGATGGCCCAGTCGTTGTCACGCACGCCCGCAGGTCCCGCGAACCAGATCGTATTCTCAAGCAACTCGTTGTTGGGGAAGGCTTGCCGGATTTGCCAGACGAACTGCGCGACATAAGTGCGCCAGGCATCCCAGGTCATCGGCTGGCCGGTCGCCGAATCCATCGGTGCGATCTGATTGCTCCACCCGTCGGATACGCGGAATTCCATGTTTACGTCGTCGATCCAGATGCCTTTGTAATTGCCGCGAGAAAGTGTCGCCTGCGCCTGCGAGATCCACCAGGCGCGGAACGCCGGGTTCGTGATATCTCCGGCGAGCGAAGGACAGCTTCCTCCCCCGCAGTTCCACGGAATGTAAAGCCAGTTTCCGTTTTGATCGTGCAGAATCCAGTCCGGGTGTTGAGCCACGACGGCGCTTCCGGGTTGCAGGCCGTAGAGATCCTGGTAAACATCCGCGTTCGGATACCAGCTGGTATTGGAGTCGAAGTAGGGCGAGTAGACCCCCATTCTTGCGAAGTGCTGCTGCATCCATTGCACTAAAGACGAGATCGGCGAATCCGTGAATGCGTTAAGGCTGGGTTGCGACAATTCAGAATAATAGACTTTGCCTGGGCTGCCGGTTTGGGCGGCAAGCGTAGACGCTGAAAGTACCGCTATTCCTGTGAGTAGACGAATCCTCATGCGTATTGTTAATGTCCTTTCGGGATAGAGATCGAGCCACGGATCGGAAAACGGTCCGGACGCGGTAAACCGGGGTATTTTTTGGGGCGAGTTTATGCCGGTGGGTGCGCCGCGTGAGCGGGTCTCAGCGGAAACGAGAAGGACTGGAAATGACGGAGCGGCCCAGAGTGACCGTTATATTCGTGACATAGCTACTCGCTTCTCTGCACTCTACAGTACTACTAGTACTATGTCCAGAAAAACCCGTGGTTTTAACGAAAAAAAATTCAACCGGGCGAATTCTCAACCCCGGAAGCAGGCTTGGGCAGGAGACTAAGTCTTTTAAATACAATTGACAGGGATTGGAAAGGCGTGGACGGTAGCGGGGCACACGCCGATTTCTTATCGAGCGGCAGGATTGTCCCGTCGGGACCTGCAATCGCCGCCGCAGCCAGCAAGGAGGGTAAAAACAAAAAGGGCAGACCACCACGCGGTGACCTGCCCTGCTCGTGCTCCGTGTTCAGTTGTTTGGTCCAGTTGTTTTGGGTTCAGTTTTTGCAGCCGATTGTGGCGTTGGCCCAATCCGCATGGTCAACCGGCACCGCCCAACTCGGCGCCTGGTAGATTCCGTTGGTCACGACAAGCCCCAGGGTTTGGCGACCCGTCAAGTCTACATTGACGTGTCCGGCCGGGCTGCCGCTCTGAAGCATTCCGCTGTCATAGACTTTGATACCGTCCGCCCAGACCTGGAAAGCCAGCGACCCGAGTCCGGTGGGCACATCGTCATCCACGCCAACAGTCGCGGCAAACGAAGTGCAATTGCCCCACAGCGCATAATGAAGCTCCGAATAAGCATGGACGCCGAGGCCTTTCGCGTAGGTCGTGGCGCTCAAGGTGAGTGGAAGATCCGTGATGCTAAGGTCCTTCTGGGGAGTTCCCCACGACTGGAACATGTAGCCCGGGGTCAGGTCACTGATGTAGCGAACAATTGAGAACGGCGGCGGCACGGGTGCAACGAAGGCTGGAGCTGCCGGCGTGGCAGTGGCTCCGACGAGAATCAGCCCCCGGCTCCCGGAGATGGTCACCGAGCTGACAGAAGCACCGTCGACCGTGGTGAACGTGCCGGGCAGGCTGATGGTCTGGGCTGCGAGACCGGGTTCGCCAAGCAGTACAATGCCGTTGGTAAAAATGCGCTCGAAGACACCGCTGGTGTACGTGCGGGGACCGCGCGGCGTGCCTAACTCGACGCTGTAACCCGGCCACCAGTTGACCGGCGAGGTAGTCGCATCTCCGATCCGGTCGGAACCGTTCGAAACCATGAAATAGCCGGCCAGACCGTACTGCCGTGAGACGGAGTCGACTTCATACTCTTCCAGCGTGACGTTGGTTCCCAGCCCATGAACGCGATCGATATAGTTGAAGTACGAGTAGACTGACCATTCGCCCGTGCCTCCGGTCAGACCGGGGTCGCTGGCGATGCCGCGCTCGAGATTCAGGTTGGTCGCCGACTTGATCTGCCGCTGAATCGACGGATCCGAGTCGCCAATACCCTGGGGACCCGCGTACCAGATGGTGTTCTCGACCAGCTCGGTGTTCGGGAACGACTGGCGAATTTGCGCCGTGAAGTTGCCGATGTAGGCTCGCCAGGCGTCCCATGTCATCGGCTGGCCCGTTGCCGAATCGATCGGGGCCACCGGATTCGCCCAGCCATCAGATACGCGGAATTCGTTGTTTACGTCGTCGATCCAGATCCCCTTGTATCCGCCGCGGCTCAGGATCGTCTGGGCGTTGGCGATCCACCAGGCGCGGAAGGCGGGGTTGGTGACGTCGCCGGCATAGGAGCCGCAGGTCCCTCCGCTGCAACCCCACGGAATGAAGAGGCGGTTGCCCTGCTGGTCATGCAGAATCCATTCCGGATGCTGATTATAAAGATCCGTTCCCGGGATGATCCCATAGAGGTTGATGTAGACAAGCGCGTTCTGATACCACGAGGTTCGCGTGTCGAAATATGGGGAAAAGACGCCCATTCGCATGAAATGGCTCTGGAACCATAGCTGGAGCGAAGCATTCGGCGCATCCGTGTATTGATCCAGATAGGGAGCGGCTAGTTGTTGGTAGTTGACGTGGCCAGGGCTATATTGTGCCGAGCCTGAAATTGTGGCAGCCGCCGCCAGGGCGCTGAGCGCAGCGATTCGTTTTGACATTCGTTTCCGGTTTTCCTTGGTTTGGTTTCGGAAGAGGGAAACGATGATCTGGCGATGCGGGCGGGCATTTTCCTGGGCGTGCGGGAGGATGAGCAGAGGAATATGAAGTGCCGGTTTTTCAATGAAATACCCTGTTGCATCGTAATCAAACTAACAGATTAAAACGTCTCAGCTTCCAAGTTATGTACGTACTAGTACTTACATACTTGAAGCTATTATCGGCGAGAAGTACAAAAAAGTACAGTACTCTCTTTTGTTAAAAATTCGAAGGGGGCAAGGGGGCCGCTCCTCGCGTGCACCCATAAACGCATTGGTGGGCGGTTGCGTGAAAACGGATTTTTTTGTGCTACAGGAGGGGACGGACGGGGGATTAGAGGGTATTGAGGAGGATGATGCCCTCGCGGGCTCTGATGTCGACGGAATTCACTTTTTCTCCGTCGAGGGTGGAGAAGGTGTGGGGAAGAGAGATTTTTCGAGGAGAAAGTCCGGGCTCACCGAGCAGCACCATGCCGCCCGAAAAGGTCCGCTGGAAAACACCGTCGTGCCAGGTGCGCGGACCAGCAGCTTCACCGAGGTCAACGTCGAAGCCCTTCCACCAGTTACCCGGATTTGTGGCTGCGTCACCGATACGATCGCGGCCGGTTGAGATCAGGAAATAACCAGCCAAAGAATACTCAAGGCCAGGACGATCAACCGTGTACTCTTCGAGCGTGACCCCGTGGCCTGCCGCATGCACGCGGTCCACAAAGTCGAACAGCGCGTGGATGGACCAGATGCCGGTCCCGCCGGTCAAGCCTTTGTCGGTCGCAATGCCGCGCTCGATGTTGATGTTGTCGGCCGCCGCGATCTGGCGCCGGATCGCCGGGTCAGCGTCCCGAACGCCCTCCGGACCGGCGAACCAGATGGAGTTGTGCACGATCTCAGCTTTGGGAAAAGCCGCCCGGATCTGCTCCAGAAAAGCGGCGACGTAGCCGCGCCAGGCGGCCCATGTCATCGTCTGCCCAGTCACCCGGTCTGTCGGCGGCAGTGGTTTCCCGGCGCCGTCGGACACGCGGAATTCCGCGTTGACGTCGTCAATCCAGATTCCGCGATAACCGCGCGCGAGCGTCGCGCGAGCCTCGGTTATCCACCACGTGCGAAAAGCCGGATTCGCGATGTCGCCCGCATACTGCGGACACGTCGTCCCGGTGCAGTTCCAGGGGATGTAGAGCGGATGGCCGCGTTGATCGCGCAGGGCCCAGTCCGGGTGTTCGGCGTAGGCGTGAGAGTCGGGAGGGAGTCCGTAGAGATTCTTATAAAAAAGAGCGTTCGGATACCAGGCGGTTCGCGAATCGAAGTAGGGAGAAAAGACTCCCATGCGAAAGAAGTGATCGCGAAACCAGCGTTGGGCTTTACTGTCCGGGGAGTTGGTCCAACGATCGAGGTCGGGCGCGGCGAGCCGCTGATAGTAGACGTGGCCGGCGTTGCCGCCATCGCCCGCTGCCACCGCGGCAGACGAAGCCAGCAGACAGAGAATGCCAGTCGCGTTTGTCAACGAGGACACCGATCAACCTCCGCCGACGCTCTGGCGATTCACAATCGACAAGTCCGGGGTGCGATCCGCGGCGGTAGCGCGGGATTCCATCGCCACGGCCATGCGTGGGACAGGCACATCGACACCGCGCGATGAGCCCGCATCCACCAGGGCCTCTCGCATGTGTTCCGCCAGCCGCAGCGCGAGCGCCAGAATGGACAATGTGGGATTGGCGTGACCTCCGGTCGGGAACACCGAACTACCGGCGACATACAGCCCATCCACGCCGTGGACCTTGCAATTCCGATCGACGACACCATCGTGCGGATCGTCGGCCATCCGGGTGGTTCCCATATGGTGAGGGCCGCCGGCCAGGTCCTCCGGCCAGTCGGCGCCTGCAAGCCAGTCCGCCTCCACGATCTCGCCGATACCGAGCCGCTGGAATTCGCGCACCGCGTATGCCGCCGCGAGGCGAATGCCGTTCCGGTCGAATGGTGTAGTGTGCCAGTCGAGCACAGCCCGGCGCATGCCGAGTTCGTCGGTCTCGTGTGAAAGCGTGACGCGGCTGCGCGGATTGGGCGTCTGCTCCGAGCGCGCGAAGACCAGATAACGCCGGGGATCACCGCGGGGGCGGTCGCCTTCAACGAAACGCCGCCACGCCTCCGGAGCCCACTGGTGGCACTCGGCCGCCGCCCTGCCGAGCCGCTTCAAAGACTCGAAACTGATGCGGCGGGCTTTAATATCCGAGCGGAAATTCTGCAGTGCGATCAACGCGCTCTCCCGGTCGTAAAGCGGGTCGATCGAGATGCTGACGTTCGGCGTGCGACAAGCCGCTTGCGCCGTGGGCGCGAGTTGCAGCCCCGGCAAACAGGCGGTGCCGCCGAGCGGATAGAGCCTGGAATAACGAAAAGCTTCGCCGCCGCCCTCCGGAGCCATGAGGACACCGCAGGGAAGCTGCAGATGCTCATGAAAGAAGCGGCCCACCACGCCATGCCTGTTGCCGATGCCGTTGGGATCAGTGCGCGTGGAAGCGAGCAGAATGCGCGCGTTCTCGATTCCGCCGCACGCAAGGATGAATTTCTTTGCCCGCGCCTGATGGACAATGCCATCCAGCGTTTGAATTCTCGCGCCCTCTATCGCGGCCCCATTCTCCGTCGTTAAAAGCTCCGTGACGTTCGCATGCAACAGAACATCCACATTCGTTGATCGCCGCAGTTCAGAGCGGAAGCGCTTGCCGAAACTGAGATCGAGTCCGGCGCGGCTATTGAACTGCCAGACGAAGGTCCGGAAGAGAGCTGGGTCGAAAGAACGGTGATTGATACCGATCCTCTCCCACGCGCCGGAATCGTAGAGAAACGGTCCTGTGCTGCAGAGCCGGTGAGCGCGCCGGAGAAACGGTTCAACCTCGCTCCACGTTGTGGGCCATCCGCTCCAGGGAATCCAAGGACGGTTTTCGAAATCGATTTCGTCAAGCGGCGTGCATATGCCGCCCCAGCAGTTTGTACTTCCGCCGAAAAAGCGGCTACGGCAGGACTCGAGCGGTTGATAGTAGTGCTCACCGATTGACGGAGCTTTGTAGAGATGCTGGACGCGTTGCTCGCGGTGAAATCCGCCGCTTTCGAGAAGGAGCACGCGCCATGGAGACGAGACAAACTCGCGAGCGATGGCGATTCCGGCGGCGCCCGCGCCGATAATGCAGACATCCGCGTCAAAGTTCCGGGACGTGCCAAGCGTTCGAAGGTCGCAGATCATGCGTTGTTTTCCGTCATGATTTTCGCCCCCGTAAGATTCGCGGCGGTAAGGTGTTGCCGTCTTCGCGCTCGCATGGAGTCACGTGCGGTGCCTCAGATTCAGACACATGGTGTTCTCGCCGTGTTCGACCCTGTCGTAATCGTATCCGCGCAGGGCATTGAAGAAAATCTCGCGGCAACGATCGCCGTGAAGTTCGATACAAATGTTGCGAACGCGCGCCAGCCACGCCGTATTCGATGCGAAAACCTCGGCCTCGCTGCCCTCGATATCGATCTTGACGAGATCGATCACAGGTTCATTGCTGAGATCGAGGAGCGCGGGAACGTCCCACGCTTCCACGCTGGCCTCTTCCGGGCCGGTGGCTTCGTGAACCTGTACGGCCCAATCCCCGGCGTCGCCGGAATCCCCGCGCACCAGCGCGAGGCGCGAGCGCCGGGCCCAGACCGCCCCCTGCAGAGCGCGAACGCGGCCACCGTATTCCCGAAGATTTTCCACGCAAATACGAAAGTTGGCCGGGTCGGGCTCCAATGCGAGGATGCGCGACTCCGGATACCGGCTCGCAAAGAGGGCGCTGGCGTAACCGACGTTCGCCCCCAGGTCGAGAATGAATCCGGGATTGTCGAGATGCCACAGCGGGCCATGTTCGCGCGACACGAAGACCTGATCGAACACGTAGTCGTCGCTGCTGGGCAGCATTCTGACGCGCACCGGGTGAGCCAGAGCGGGAGGGCGGATCGAGGGGGTCATGCGGCTGGTTCCGGGAATCGGCAGACGGGCCGCGATCTTCAGGAAAAACCAGCGGATCCCCAAATGCGGACCCAGCGTCCTCCGGTAGTCCCGGAACTTCAGCAGAAACCGGAAGCATCGCGTCAGATAATTTTTCCTCACAGCCTGTATGGACATGGCTCGGACTTTGGGCGGCCGGCAGGCTAGAGGCGCTTCGACTTGTGGCTCATTCACCATCGATTTCTGCTCTTATACGGCCACGGCCGCGGATCTCGAAGTGGCGTCCCTCGAACCCTCGGCGGCATGGGGCCGCCTTGACGAAGCCAGCGAGAGCCGCTTTTCCACCGCCAGAAACAGGACCGCGCTGGTTGCGGCGGTAATCACGAAGACGAACGGGATCGCGGCCACGAAAACGATCCAGAGGCGCGCGCCGGCGAGACTTCCGGCGTGAAGCCGGGCTGCTGCAATTCCCAGCACATGCAGCGGAAGACCGTGGATCAGGTAAAAAGAGAAGCTCATGTTTCCCAGCCAGCGGACCGGCCTCGCGCTCAGCGCCCGGGCTGTTTTCGTTCCCGGCGTGAGTGCGGCCAGCACCAGCGCGGAATAGCCGATGAAGAGGGCTGTGGAAAGCAGCGCTTCCACTTCGGAAACACGCGGGTCCGGCGCGGCGATCCCGAGCTTGACGATGCCGGCGATGGCCCCGGCTATGGCCGCGCCGCCGCCGAGTATCCATGCGGCGGCGTCGACGATGGCTGTGTTCCAGCGCAACATTCTTTGCGCTTCGACAATTTCATAAAGAACGATTCCGCCGGCGAACATCACAGCCTCCACATGGCTTTCACGCCCCGGATTCGACGGGAAGTAGAATGCCGCCGGAAACACGATATTGGCCACCAGAAAAAGAAGCGCGCCGCCGAGAAAAAATGAACACCGTGTTCTGCGCTGCCAGCGGCACATGCCAAAGGCCATCACGACGAGCGGCAACAAGAGATAAAAGAACCACTCGTAGCTTAACGACCATGCGACGTTCATGATCGGTTTGACCGGGAAAACGCCCGGCAGAAACGCAACGTTGGCAAGCACGTAGAGCACGCTGCCCACAGCCGTTCCCGGTATGCGGCTGGCGTAGCGGTCCGAGGCGGCATGAACGAGATGAAGGAATGGCGACATGGCAAGGTAAATCAGCAGAACAGCGAGAAACGCCGGGTAGATTCTCTGCACACGCCGGACAAGAAACTTGCGCATATCAAGTGCAGGCTTGCGGACCGCGCCATAAATCAGAAAGCCGCTCAGGACGAAGAAGAGATCGACGCCGGTGCCGCCCGTGCCGAGAAGCGCCTGGCCGAGGGTCGAAAGTGTGTGGTTATGCAGCGGAAGATCCCGCCAGATGATGTCATAATAATGCGCGAAGAAAACAAGCAGAATCGCAACCCCGCGCAAGCCTTCCATGGGCGCGAAGCGGTTCGACTTGCCGCCCGAAATCTCGAACCAGCGCGCCAGCGTGTTCATCATACTGATCCCTTTTTCAGAAGCTCGTACAACTGAGAAACGCTCCCGCCCAGTCGGAATGCGAATTCCCGTTTCCGAAGCCGCCGTCGGTGACGATCAAAGCGAGATCTTCAACGCCCGTCAGGTCGACGTTGACCGCCCGCGCCGGGCTGCCCCCGGTGAGATGGCCGCTGTCGAATCGGGTGACGCCGTCGATCACCACCTTGAAGTCCCCGGAGCCCGTGCCTGCAGGCACTTCGTCGTCAATGCCGACTGTGACTGCGAGTGAGGTGCAGGCGCCGCCAAGATCGTAATGAATCTCCGAATTGGCATGCGCCCCCAACCCTTTCAAATAACGATTGCCGTTCAGCGTCAGAATATTTCCGTTGGTGCTGACGTCGTGTTGAATCTGCAAATATCCGTTGGTGGCGGAAAGCCAGTTGAGATCGCTGAGCCATCTTCCGCCGGTGACAAGCCCTGCTTTCGTGAGCAGAGCGCCCTGCTTGCCCGCGAGCGTTACCGAAGAAATCATCGAACCGTCGGGGCGTGTATAGATTCCATCGAGAGAGACGACCGTGGCCGGCGCGCCGGGATCGTTTAACAGAACCATCCCCTTTTCGAAGCGCCGCTGGAACAGGCCGGTGTTGTATGTGCGAGGTCCGGCGGGCAGCCCGAGATTGACGTTATAGCCGGGCCACCAGTTGTCCGGCGTCGAAGTGCGATCGCCGGTGGTATCGCGCCCCGCGGAGATCAGGAAGTAGGCCGCGGCCGAATATTCCTGGCCAGGCGCGTCGAGGAAGAAGTCCTGCAAAGTGACCGGCTTGTTCTTCGCGTGAACGCGGTCGATGTAGCCCATCACGGTCGAGACGCCCCAGAGGCCGGTGCCGCCCTGCAGGCCGGGATCGCTCCCGATACCGCGCTCCATATGGATGACGTCCGAGGCCGCGACCTGGCGCTCGATGAAAGGATTCGCATCGCGCACGCCGTCGGTGTCGGCGTACCAGATCGAATTGTGCTCCATCACAGTGCCGGGAAAACTGTAGCGGATCTGCTCGAGGTAACTGTCCATGTAGGTGCGCCACGCATCCTGCGTCATGGGCTGGCCCGTCTTGTCGTCGATCGGGGGCACGGAGTTCGAATTGCCGTCGGACACCAGAAAGTCGAGATTGACGTCGTCGAGCCAGATGCCCTGATAGCCATGCGCGAGCACGGTCTGCGCATTGGAGATCCACCAGGCGCGGAAGGCCGGATTAGCGATATTCGCGGCGTAATGGGGACATGTGCCGCCGCTGCAGTTGAACGGAATGTAGAGAAGGTTTCCAGCCGCGTCGTGAAGAATCCATTCGGGATGCTGCTGAACCAGCGGATCGGCGTTGGCGATGCCATACGAGATGATGTAAGCCGTCGCGCGTGGGAACCAGCTCAGCCGCTGATCGAAGTAAGGCGAGAAGACGCTCATGCGATAGAAGTGATCTCCCATGAACTGCTTCTGGCTGAGCGTCGGATTATCCGTATAAACATCAAAGTCGGGATATTCATACTTCTCGAAGTTGACCGCGCCGGCGGCCGAGGTCAGAGTTTCGAGAGGCGCGGTTCCCGTGACCGCGCTACCGGCGGCGGGCGGCTGCGTCAGCGGATCGAGCAGGAAGGCAGCGGTCTGTCCGTTCAACGTACCGTAGCCGGCGATCTGTCCGGCGGCATTGATCGCGGTCGCATCCTTCAATTCCCAGCCGGAAGCCGGGTCGATCGCTTTATTCAGGTCGACCATCGCTCCGTTGGTATAAAGAAACGCGCCGGTGCTGGTCATACCGACGACATCGCCGTTTGCGTTGATGCCGCGCGCCATGCTGAAATCGCCACCGAAAGCGCCCAGGTCTGACATGTGGCCGTTCGCGTAGAGGAAGGCATGAACCGCCGTATCGCCCGAGGTATTCGAATACCCGACCACCTGCCCGTTGTCGTTGACAGCGACCGCACCGCTGGCCGATCCGCCGAGCGTTCCGAGATCGGTGAGCGCTCCCGTGTTCCCGACGAAGGCGTGTACGACTATGTCGCCCGCGAGACTCGCGACCCCGGCGATCTGCCCGGCCGAGTTGATCGCGTTCGCCTGGCTGAATGTTCCGCCCAGTGTTCCGATGTCGGACATGGCGCCGGCGCTGTACAGGAACCCGTGGCGCGCACCGAATGTATCCGAGTACCCGACCACCTGGCCGTTATTGTTTATTCCGCGCGCGAAGCTGTCGCCACCGCCGAGAGTGCCAAGGTCTGCTGGAGTCGTTCCGGAATAAAGAAACCCATGCACGCTCGTGTCGTTCACGATGCGCGAGTGCCCCACGATCTGGCCGCTGCCGTTGATGGCGACGGCCGTGCTGTCCGCGCCGCCCAGAGTCGCAAGGTCGGTGATCACCCCGGATTTGTACAGAAACGCGTGCGTACCGCAATAGCACGGAAGTTCGGCCGTGCCGACGGCGCTGCCATCCGCACCAAGCGCGAAGATCGTGCTCGAAATGCTGCCGGTGGGTCCGACGCTCGCTACGGAGTAGCGGACTTGCGCGGGCGCGCCCAGACAAAACATCGTGGCAATGAGGAGTAGTCGCGTTCGCATGCGCTTTCCCTAATTGGACTGCGCCCGGCCCTGCAGCAGCGGACGATCGCGCCTGTACAGAAACTTGAGTTTGAGCGTCTGTTTGATCCGCTCGGGTAGTACGACCGTGCTGATTGTCCTCAGCACGCCGTAATAGCAAATCCAGTGACCCCAGCGGAAATAGCGTAACTGGATTCGCAGCCGGCTGATCGCCTGCGTGCGCGACCGGCGCGCAGATATGCTGCGGGTTCGCATTACGTATTCGAGCAATGGCTCCGGAACGACCCCGACCTCGTGCCCCCGCGCGATGCGCAGGAACATCTCGTAGTCTTCCGCGGCTGCGAATTCATTCGAGTAAAGCCCCACATCCTCAAATACGGCGGCGCGATACATCACTCCGGGGTGCAGCAGCCACGCCCGCTCATGCAGCGCTTTTGCGAGTGTTTCGGGGTCGCGTGGCGGCTGAATTGTAAACCGGTAGGCGCCATCCTCATCGCGCACAACGGAATCGGATCCGACCAGCATGCATCGCTGGTGATTGTCGAGATAGCCGATTTGTTTTTCGAGCCTGTCACGCGACGCGTAGTCTCCCGCGTCAATCCGCGCGATGTATTTGAAGCCCGCGCCGATGGCAGCCTCAAGACCTGTATTCAAGGCGGCGACGATGCCCTGATTTCGCTCGAGGCGAATCAGACGGATTCGCAGCGACGGATATCCGTCCCGCACCTGCAGAGGCGGGTTACTTCCATCATCAACGACAAACACTGTACAGGGAACGGTGGATCGCGACAGGCTCTCAATCGTTTCGTCGCAATCCTGCTGACCTTGAAATACGGGCATCACGACAGCGGGAATTCGAATCATTTAGCGGCGGTTCCTCTCGCAAGAGTTCCGGTTACCGGTGATGTGAATTGGCGCGCGGCGAAGTCTTCCATCGTGAGGATTTCATAACGCTGCGCAAACGTCTGGATCGCGAACTCGGCGAGGGCAAGCTTCGATTCGAGTGGTTGCGTCATACCTGGAAAGAAATGCAGGTCCGGCGCCTCGAGAGGCCCCAGAAAATCGAGCGGGTGCAATAGAAAGGAGGGGGGGACTCCGGTCGCGCGGCAAAGCGCGAGCGCGGTTCGCAGATAGACCCGCGCCGCCGCCGGGGAATATGAGGCCAGCCATATCAGGTAGCTCAGATGAAACGGCGTCCGTAGCCCTGGAACTGTCGAAACGGGAAGTTCGGCGAGCAGGCCAGACGGCGGCGTCCAGAACCAGGGTTTGAGCGGCCGCAGCCCATCCCGCCAGCGCCCGAACAAACGCGCTCGTTCTTTCTTCTCCCGCGGATCGAGCTTCGCGGTCCACATGTAATAAGCGCGCGCGAGCGGCCCGAGAAAGGTCGGCAGAGTGGAGGCATCGTAAGAGTAGCCGCGGGCCGCGAGAACATCGACCACGGCATCGGAGACGCTGAAGCCGGGGCCGCGAAAACCATGCGGCCTTTTACCGGTAGCCTGCTCGATTCCTTCCTCGGCGCGCGCCAGCTCTTCATGAATCTTCGCGCGCGAATACAAATGCAGCCACGGCTCATGATGAAAAGAGTGGTTTCCGATTTCGTGTCCGGCCTCCGCGATGGAACGCAGCACGGTGGCATTGCGCTCGAACTCCGCGTCCTGACCGACGATGAAGAAGGTAATGCGGAGCGAATGTTTCTCGAGCAGCCGCAGGACCCTTGGAACGACGACATCCAGATAACTCGGGAAGCCTGTCCACGCAGCGTCTCCGTGCGTCTTGAGATACGTCCAGCGATCGTCAAGGTCGAGCGAGAGCGTGCAGGCGGGCCGCGCCTTGCTCCCGGTTCGATCGGGCGAGTTCATGCAATCTCCCTGCCTGCTCCTGGGCAAGCTGAACCGTTTCGTTTACGTTGAGCGTCCCGCAGCGGATGTGCGCCGAATTCAACAGATGGACGCCGGGAATCGAAGTGTCAATCGGTGGAGCGCCGTGCACGGACCCGGCCAGCGGCCGCGGGAAAACATGCCGGACGCGCGAAATACGGCAGGCCAGAACGTCATTGCGATCGAGCGATGGATGAACTCGCTGCAGCGCACCGAGGAACTGCGCTTCCGTGTGCTCATCTGATTGCTCGAACATCCGGTCATCCGGCCGCAGGTATCGAGGCAGGTAAACCAACGACCGACCGCCGAACTGACGGCGATCCACCAGGGCGGACATCTCGATGATTCCGGTCAGAGGGATCGCTTCGTCCGCAATGTTCGTGATGTAGAAGTCTGAGAGCGGCCGGCGCAGCAGTAAAGACATACAAATGATGCCCAGGTATTCCACGTTTTGCAGCGCGTGAATCTCGTTTGCCTCGAGTTGCGGGCAAAGGGTCGCGGCCAGAGGTGCGGGCGCGGTGACGACGACGCGATCGAACTGCTTTCTTGTGCGGTCCCGATATCGTACTTCGACGCCGCCATCCGGGAGGCCGGCTATTTCGCGCGCCGGAGCATTCACCGCCAGTTCGACGCCAGCCTCTTTCAGGGCATCGGAAAACGTCGCCAGCATACGCGAGTAGCCGCCCGGCAGATAACCGAACTGTTCCTCCCGCAGCCCCGAGCGGCGCGCGGCGAACATCCGCCGGATCGTCGCCCAGATGAATGACGCGCTGGTCGACCGGTAATCATCTCCGAGTTTGGCGCGCAATAAAGGCAGCCACATCTTTTCGAAAACACCGCGGCCGGAGATGCGGGTAAGCCATTCCTCGACCGTCAGGTGTTCAATCGCCTCCGGCGACTCCAGTCTGGCGGCTCGGCGGATTGCGAGACCAAAACGTAATTTTTCCATTGGATTCAACAATGGAAACCGCAGGTAATCGGCGGGGCCCGAGAAAGAGTACAGCCGGTCCCTCGTGTAGAAGCCGGTTCGTGTCTGCCGCCAGCGCATGTGATGATCGAGTCCGAGTTCCTTCAGCAATGCCCGCAGAGTCGAATCCGAGGCCAGCGTCACGTGATAGTGCCGGTCCCAGATCACATCGCCAAGCTGCCACGGGCTTGCCAGCCCGCCGGTTTCAGAGCCGGCTTCGAACACGCTGACGTCATGCCCGCGCTTGGCCAGTTCCCAGGCAAGAGTCATCCCAAGAAGTCCGCCGCCGATTATTCCCCAGTGGAGGCCCGGGCTCATGCGACGGCTTTCACGCGCGATGGAAGCAACGCCTCGGACACTTGTCCGGAGGACGCAGTGTAGATACGACCGCATCCGAAACACTGATGCTGCGCCGTCTCGGGGTGTCGACCTGGCTCAAAGCGCGCGAACGGCTCACCGCACCGGCAAACATAGCCGATGGCGCGGGCGGGATTTCCCACAACCAGGTGAAAGTCTGGAACCGGACGCGTCACCACCGAGCCCATCCCCACCATCGCGAAACTGCCGATCGTGAGATCGCAGCCGATAATTGCACCTGCCCCGATAGTGGCCCCCGCCCGTACCAGCGTTGGACGCGTGTTCTCATCCGGATCGCTGCCGCGAAGATCGTCCAGCTCCGCATTGGCGGCTCGGGGGAAGCGATCGTTGGTGAAAATCGTGCCCGCGCTGATCATCACGCCGTCTTCGATCGTGACTGCGGTGCAAATATACACGAACGCATTGATCTTGACGAGATTGCCGATGCGCACCCCATAGCTGATATGGGTTTTCTCGCCAACGATGACACGCTCGCCGATTTCCGTATCGCGGCGAATATGAACGTTGTCCCAGATCGCCGAGCCTTCACCGATCCGGACACCGTCCTCGATCAGCGCGGTGGGATGTATGCGCGCGCTCATGCGGCTGCGACCGCCGGGGCCGACGGGATCGAAACCGCTTCATCGCGCTGGATCGCCGTCCATGAATCGGAAGCCAGCGCCCTGTAGCCCGCCTGAATGACTTCAACCGAAGCGACTGCGTCGTCCGCGTCAATCACCAGCTTTTCCAGCCCCTGAATCGCCGCCGAAAAATTGGCGATCTGCTCGCGAAACGCCTGCGTCTTGTCGTACCCGTTCCCGAACTGCACCCACTCGGCGCATCCCTGCTGGCGATAGAACGACCCCTTCCATCCCACGCGCAGCGTGCCTTCGGAGCCGTAAATCGAAATGTAGTCATCACATTGCTTGTTGATGCTCCAGGAGAGATCCATGCGGCCGACCGCGCCACCACAGGCGCGCGCCGTAACGTGGACGGTCTCCTCGACGGGCAGTCCCTGAATCTCCGGCCCCTCGATGGCATGGATCGCCTCCAGCGGGCCGATGAAGTAACGCATGATGTCAACGGAGTGCGTGCCGTTATCGATAAACACCCCGCCGCCGCTGATGCGGCGATCGGAGTTCCACCGCTTGCTCATATCGACAAACGACATGAACGTGTTCTCGAACAGCACCACGTCGCCGAGAATTCCGGAATTGACGATCTCCCGCGCACGTACTACATCCTGGACGTAACGAAATTTGGACCCCATCGTGAACAACACATTGTGCTCGCGAGCAGTCTTCCGGATCAGACGCGCTGCATCGAGACCGGTGCTGACGGGCTTCTCACACAGCACCGGAATTCCACGCTGCAGGAAATCGACCGAGATCGGCCCGTGTGCGGCGGGCGGGGTCGCCACGATCACGGCATCAATCTCTCCCGTTTCGGCGAGATCGAGATGAGAACTGTACGCGGGGCATCCGCTCTGACCGGCAAGGGCGTTCGCAGCCTCGCCGTCGATATCCGCCACGGCAGTCAGCCGCGCATTCGGCGTCTCGCGGAGCGCTTGGACGTATGCCTGCGCGATCCTGCCGGCGCCCACTAATCCGAACCGCAGCGAAGTGCCGCGAGGTTTGTTGCGTCTCATAGCTCGTTCATGACCTCCTCAAGAGAAGTGGCGATGTAGTCGACATGCTCGGCGGTATAGTTTTCGTTCCAGGGAAGGACGAGCGTATGATCGAGCCCGCGGAATGTACCGGGATAACGGCTGGGATTGTAGTCGAGCACTTCCGGCCTCGCGAGATTGAACGGGAACTGGCTGTTTCCGAAAGTGCGCCGCTCGCGGAAAACCTCACACTGAAAGGCCGGCTTCTGGATGTACCGGGGAGCGGAACTGATGCCGCGCGCCTTTAGTCTTGCCGCAAGCCCGACGGCGCCGTCGGGGACAACACCGCTGTCGACAATCAGGCAATATTTCCAATAAACATGGCGTACGCGCTGAGCCACGGGAAACGGCCTGATGCCCCGAAGCCCTCGGATTCTCCGCGTAAGCCGCGCCGCGCGCTGCTCGCGATTGGCAACACAGGCGTCGAGCTTTTCGAATTGCCCCAGCGCCACCGCGCCCTGCAGTTCCGTGATGCGCGAATTGAGCGCGATGTAGTAGTGATCGGCCGCCGCATCTCCGTAGCCCCAGCACTTGTTGATGAACAGAAACATGCGCCGCGCCAGCGCTTCATCACGTGTCGTCACGATTCCACCTTCACCGCAGGTCATATGCTTTCCCTGCTGCAGGCTGAAACATCCGATCGTGCCCATCGTGCCCGAAAGACGGCCTTCCCACTCAGCCTGAAACGCCTGCGCGCTGTCTTCGATCACCGGCAGGCTGTGTTTTCGAGCGAGATCGAGGATAGGCCCCATGTCGCAGGGGTTTCCAAATAAGTGCGTGACGATGATGGCCCGCGTGCGGCGGCTGATCATCGGCTCGATGGTCTCCGCCGTAACATTGAGCGTGTTCGGATCCACATCGGCAAACACCGGGATCGCGGTCTGGTAGAGAATCGGCGTCAACGCTCCCATATCGGTGATCGGAGTCGTAATGATTTCGTCGCCCGGCTCGGGATCGATCGCCGAGATCGCCGCATGAATCGCCGCCGTGCCCGAGGAGCAGGCGAACGCGAACGGGACGCCCAGTTTTTCCGCGAAGGCAGTTTCCAGACGTTTGACGAAATTGCCTTTGGTGCTCGTCAGTGTCCCTGTGCGAATGGCTTCACTGACGAGCTCAATCTCTCTCTCGCCAAGAGTTCTGCCCGTCGCGTCCTGATCTGAAGGTAAAACGATTGGTTCCAGTGCTGCCGCTGTTGGTGTCATGTATTGAGTCCTGATGAGTTGAGTCCGGAAGAGTTGAGTCCGCGTGAGTTGATGCCTGCCGGGACAGGTACAGCATTTGAACTTGTGGGATCGACTGAGGGCGCGGATTCAGGCGCGCGCGTAATCCTTGAGCGGACGAGGGCGGCCATCAAGCCCAGATGTCCACCGATCGTGCGGACGATTTTCATTTTCGAGCGTCCAAACAGGCGCAACTCGAGGGTTGCCGGATGCTCCACGATTTTGCGTCCACCGACCGCGAATTTGCCCGCGAGTTCAGCCACTCCGAGGAAGCCGCCATGTTTAAGCGGAGTCGCGAGTGCGGCCGACCGGCGATAGACGCGCAGACACGAAGTAAATGTGTACAGCTTGCGACCCGTGACCGCCCGGTAAAGGAGCGATGCGCTCCGCGAAAGACCCACTCGCCAGGAGGGCACGTTCGAAACATGGCCCTCGGGATGATACGGCGACGCCGTGACCAGGTCGACGCCCTCGATCAACAGATCCAGCATCGGCCCGAGCTCTCGCGGATCGTAGCTGCAGTCGCAGTCCATCGAGCAGGCGATTTCACGCGCGTGCTGCAGACCCGTCGAGATAGCGGCCGCCACACCGCGATTCGTTTCGTGGCGGATCAGAAGCGCGTCGCTTTCGCCGGACGCTCCTTCGCCGGATGCTCCTTCACCAGGGGCGCCGAACTGCTCGTTCAGCCGCGCCCAGGTGCTGTCTGTACTTCCGTCATCGACGAGAATGAACTGCACGTCGTAATGGCGCACCAGCTCGAGTCGAAGCTCTTCGAGGGCGCGCGCGAGATAAGGGATGGTGGCCTCTTCGTTGTAGCAAGGGATAATCACGCTGACGGCCCGGCGCGCACCAACCGCGGCGCCCGCAACATTCGCATTCACCACGATGGGGCCTCCCGCCAAACCGGGAATGCTGCGTACGGGAGCCTGAGCCACCGCGAGCATGCCGGCGATGCTGTCGAAGCGATAGCGTTCGAAAAGTTCTCCGATCATCCGCACCATCCGCGGACCGTTGCGGTAATGGCGGAGCTCGCGCACGAGCGATCCGGTTTCAATGTGCGGTTGCTGCGGGTCCAGATCCCAGAGCCGGAAATAGAGAATCAACGGATCCGTCCGCATCGTCTCCCAGTTGCGGATCGACCACCGCACCAGGTTTTCCGGATATTGCCGAAAGTAGTTGCCACCCGCGAACGGGATCATCAGGCCCGCGAGATTCTGCGACGAAAGAGGAAATTCCCAGAATTCACTTCCGCCGAACCTTTGCCGGTGCACGAACCGCCGCCAGGGCTCCCGGCGAAATGCCCATGCCGCCGGGCTCAGGCTCGAGTCATATAAGAAACCTTCTTCCGCCAGCACTTCAAAAGCCCACAGGTCTTTCGGGCGGAGCAGCACGTCCGACTGCCTGTACCCAAGAATCCCGTAGCCGCAGGCCTGCTCCAGCGACGACTTGCCGCGGCGGAGCCGGTTGCGCAATTCGGCGGGCTTGAGGAAGCGGAAGCTCAGATCTCCATTGCCCGACAACGCGATCTCGTGACCCTGCCGCAGGACTTCAGCGAGAACGGACGGCCGCTGCTTCGCCACCCATTCGTTCACGAAGAATGTCGCGCGCGAGCCCGAACAGTTCAACAGCTCGAGCGCGGCCATGGCGCTCTTTTCGAAACGTGTTTCAAAGCGGCCCCACGATTTCGGATTAATCAATCCCCGGAAAGCCGCGCCATGAAAATAGTCCTCCAGCGCGATGGTCAGGATATGCGGGGGCCGCGCTGCGGCGCGCGAGTGGGGGGAATCCGATCGGAGGTTTTCCATTTCAGACATCTGTAATCCGGCGATCAAGCCGCCGCCTGGCGCGTCCTCGCGCGGTCGAGAAATCGGAAGGAACTCCACAACATGCTGACCGCCACGGCGGATTCAGAGATCAGCACGGTGGATGCCATTCCGATATGCGCCCATTTGCGGCCCAGATAAAATGAAAGGCCGAGATTCAGAATCGCCGCGCAGAAAACGATGTGGCTCACGATCTTGTCTCGCCGGTGCGGTATGAGCCAAAGCTGTCCGGAAGAGAACGTGATGGCCAGCAGCAGGGGTATCGGCGAGAGAATTTTGAGAACCGTCGCCGCCGGCTCGAATGAGCGGCCCATCAGCACCAGAATCACCATGTGAGCAAAGATAAACAGCACGGTCGAGAGAACCAGGCCCGCTCCCACCATGAACCAGGTGCCGATCCTTGCGAGCCGAAACGCCTCGTTGCGATCCTTTTGCGCGAGGTTGCTGACCCGGGGATAGAGCGACTCGCGGATCGGATTCACCAGACCCGCCGCCGCTTTGCTGATCTTTTCCGAAGCGCTGAAAAAACCCACCAGCGCGGGCGCCGCAAACAAGCCAAGAAGGAAGGAATTGCCGACTCCATAAAGACTTTCGGCACTTCGGTACAGGAACATATGCCAGCCTTCGCGAACGACCTCATGGACGAGCGCCCACTGCGGACGGCAGACGACGCTGCTCCGGAATGCGAGATAAATTCCCGCGACGACCGCTACGATGGGGCTGAGCGCCTGAATCGCGAGTGCGCGCCAGGCGTCCTGTGGCTGATGGACAAAAACAAAAAGCGCCCCGAGAGCCGCCGCCTTGGCGCCCACTTCGAGCGCCGCTGCAAGCCGGATGCGCTCCATCCCCTGGAAATACCAAAGCGGATTGAAACCCTGCGCGACTGCATACACCAGACCGGCAGCGAGCAGCGATGTGCGGTGCAGCAGTAACGGGATGAAACGCGAAGCGACGATCGCCCCCAGCACCGCCACTGTCGCCAGCATCGTCTGAGCGGTCAGGACTCCGGCGGTGATCCGCCCTCGCTCCGCCGCATCGTTTCGGTAGCGCGCGATCGAGCGCGTGGCCGAAAGATTGAATCCGAATTCGATCACGATGACGATCAGCTCGGCCATCGCGGTCACGAAGGCCACTTCGCCCCAACCCGTGGGCCCAAGCACACGAGCCAGATATGGAATGGAAGCCAGCGGGATCAGCTTTCGGCCGGCCTGCACGCCGTAAAGCGCGAAAGTATTTTTAACGACCAGATCGGGCAGGAAGCGCGGTTTTGCCGCCCCTTCCGTACCAGGTATACTCGTGCCCGGCAATGCTTCGACCACGGCCGCGTCATTCATTTTCAGAAAGCGCCCGCTCGCGACAGAACCGTTCCGATCGTCCGGAAGAGGATACAGAGGTCGAGCCAGACCGACCAGTTCTGCACATAGAAACGGTCGAAATCGACGCGCTGCTGATAGCTGGTCTCACTGCGTCCGGAAACCTGCCAGAGGCCTGTTACTCCACCCTGTACGTATGTGTAGGTTTCGAAGTCGAGTCCATAATGGCGGATCTCGTCGCGAACAATCGGCCGCGGCCCAACCAGACTCATCTCGCCCAGCAGCACGTTCCATAACTGCGGAAATTCGTCGAGACTCGTGCGGCGCAGAAAACTGCCCAGCTTCGTTACTCGCGGATCGTTCTTCAGTTTGTGGCTGCTCTCCCACTCATCCCGAAGCTGCGGGTTTTCGTCGAGATAAGTTCGCAAAATCTCGTCGGCATGCTCGACCATCGAACGAAATTTCCAGGCTTTGAACTCGCACCCGCCACGGCCTATTCGGCGCTGGCCGTAGATGATGGGTCCGGGACTGTCCAGCCGGATGGCGAGGGCGACAAGCAGCAGGATTGGAGCAAACACGATCCCGACGGCGACTGTCAGAAGAAGATCGATGACGCGTTTGAGTAACTGGCGGCTGGGAAGAAATATCTGCTGGCACACTTCAAGACCGAGCATGCCTCCAAGGTTCTTCGAATTCACCCAAAGACATGAGAACCCCGAAAAACCGGGAACCACGAGTATGTGAGAAAAGTATCGGCGATAAGTTCGTATCACCACATCCAGCTGTTCCGTCGTCGCGCCGGACGCCACCAGCACCGCATAAGCAGGTCCGTGAATGCTGTGGGCCAAACGGTCAAGTTCGCGTTCCGCCAGAGCCGGGACGCCGTGGACAGCGCGCCATGCGTCCGGCGCGAACAAGCCAATCGGCTTCAGCCCGAGACCAGGCTCGCCGACCAGATTCCCGATCAGTGCTTCCGCATTGGCTTTGTCGCCGAAGACCACCGTGGGATAACCCCACCAGTTCGAGCCGGCGAACCTGAGGCGCAGGCAAACACGCGTCAAGGGGACGAATACGACACTGCAAAACAGCGCGATCGCCATCGTCCATGTGAAAACTGTCCCGGTGCCTCGCGTGGGAAAGGTCAGGACGCCGAGAAATAGTGACACGAGGATCGAGGAAAGAGTCAGCCGGCGAAGTTCCTCCGGCGAGCCGAGGGAAATGCCGGAATACAGCCCGATGGCGCAATAGACAAGAAGAAATACAGGAAGTAACGGAATAAGAGCAAAGTAAGAATGCAGGCTTCCCGTCTGGCCGCTCGGAATAAGCTTCGAAAGTATTGCAATCACGCCCGCCAAAGCGAGGCTGAGAGCATCGCCGATTACAAGAGACGTGATCATCAAGCCCGGACGGCAGCGATGTACAGCCGGCAGGCGTAATTGCGCGGTCATTGTTTGTGTGGACATGGCAAGTGGTAAGTAAATGGATCCAGGAAAACAAGTTCAGGCTTGTTCGCCGGTCCGCAGCGCGGCGAGTTCGTATTCGGCTCTCGCGTCCGGGACAGCGACCCGGTACAGGCCGAATGTCTTTTCCAGCATGTGTTGCGCAGTGAAGCGCTGTTCGAACAGAAGCCGGCTTCGATGCGCCATGCGCCGGCGCAATTCGCTGTTGTCCAGCAGTGTTTCAATGGCGCGGCGCAGTGCGGCCGTGTCAGTCTGGCCGATTAGAAATCCGTTTTCACCATCCACGACGGCTTCGCGAACTCCGCCCACGTCGCTGGCAACGATCGGAAGACCCGCGCGCATCGCCTCCAGAATGCTGATCGGGAAACCCTCCCAGTGGGTTGGCAAGGCAAAAATCGCCGACTTCCGCAGCAAATCGGGTACGTCAGGACGGTTACCCGCAAAGGTGATTCGGTCCGACAGGCCGAGATCCCGCGCCTGCGCCTGCACCGAACCAAGCGTCGGGCCGGCGCCTGTGAATACAACCTGGAATGGACGGCGAATTTCGCTCACCGCATCGAGCAGCATGGATTGATTTTTCTGCGCCGCGAATCGCGCCACCATGATGATCGTCGGCGTTTCGCCTTCCGGCTCCGAGTAAGTCCATGACTCATCCGGAATCCCGTTGTGGACCGTGACCATGCGCCGGGATGGAGCCACCTTATATTTCAGGGCCAGATTCCGGTTGGCTTCGGAAACGTTGATAATCAGGCCTCGCGCGCAGCCCGCCGCGCGCTCGAGCGGCACACCCAGTGCCTTCCATTTCCATGAAGTCCCTTCCGCAAAACACCAGGTATGCGCGGTGAAGATGCTGGGGATCCCGTGAATGCTGGCCGCCAGGCGCCCGAGTATGCCCGCCTTCGACGTGTGGGCATGAACGAGGTCGGGGCGAATACGCTGGAGGAGGGCGGAGATTTCCAGAAGCGCCTTCGCATCGCGCCAGATTCCTATCGGTTGCCGCAGGCTTGGCAAAACATGACATGGGACGCCGAGTTTCCCGGCCTCCTCGAACAGGAAGCGGTCTTCATCTTCGCCCGCCGCTACCTCGATTTCACATCGCTGGCGCAGTCCGCGGACTAAATCGAGCACGTGGACTTGTGCGCCTCCACGCTCTGGACGCGTAATTAGAAAGAGAACTTTCATCCTGGCTCTCAGACTCCCGATTTCCTCATTTGGCCGTTCAGTATGTGGCTTATGTTCGTGCAAGTCCCGGCGCGGTTACCCGTACATACCGTGCGCCGAAGCGCTGCGTCGCGGGAAGCGTCCTGACATAGCGCACCAGCGGAACGGTAACCCAGGGCAAGGCATAAATGAACCAGATATTCCGCCAGTGGACCGTATCGATTACAAAGCTGTTCACAAGATGCCCGCAGATGCAGCCAAACACCACAAGGCTGACTTCTCGAATCCAGGGATCTACGGCCCGGCGCATCAGGATGACGCACCGGCGCAACGTCAGCCCGATGAAAAACAACAACGCCAGCAGGGCGCCGATCCCGTTTTCGGACAAAATACGGAGATACATGCTGTGGGTCGCGTAGTCGAACACTTCTTCCGATTGGCCGGGACCGATTCCGAAAGGATGCTTCTCCGCCACTTCAAGGGCGAGGCTCTGTGTCGCGAATCTGACCCGATCGTAATTCTGCAGACGATCGGAGTTAACCCGCAGTTCGAGCATGGAATGGACTGCGGGAACCTTGAGAAGTAGTCCCACCGCGAGGCCCGAGAGGGCAAGAACTACGGCTTTTCCAGCCAGACCTCGCGTTTTCCTGGCGCCTGGCAGCAGGAACGCCTGCCCCGCCAGAAGAGCCCCGAGGGCCACTCCAAAGTTCAGCCAGCACGCTCGCGAAAAACTCAACAGCATTCCCGTAGCGGCAGCGGCGAAGAGCACACCCTGCCAGACTCTTTCGCGCCGCGGGTTGCGGTTATCCATCAACCTGGCCAGCGAAAAAAGCCCCATCGGGACGAAGAAGGGCCCATAGACATTGCAGTCTTTAAAGAAACCGCGGGCGCGCCCGTTTAGCAGCAGCTGATCGCTGAAAGGGACTAAGTGGAAGTAACCAGCTGCTCCCAGTAATGAGGAGATCAAACCGGCGACCGCATACGCGCCGATCAACTTACTCATCAGCGGTGGCCCATAACGCCCGACAAGCCCGGTAAACAGGAACCAGGACGCAACCAGATAGAGCGTCACCGCCACATAGGCAAGAGCGTGCGCCGGATTGAACGGATTGTACATCGAAATCAGGTTCAGCAGCGCGAAGACGCCGATCGAAACCAGCACCGGTGACTCCATCCCCGAGAAATTGAGCTTGCCGGAAAGAAGCCCCGCAACCAGACACAGCACAATCACTGCGTCTACAGGCGCGGGTTCGATGAAGACCACGATCTCGAGAAGCATCGCCAGGCAAACCAGGGCCTGGAGCATGCGGTCACCTGTTGTCCCGGCGGCGGAGCGCGGTAACACGGCTGCCGATGCAGGACCTGGCAGGCGGCGATCGGCTGAAAAGTTCATGCGTGTTTCGATTTGTGGGGCGAACGGGAATGCACGACGTCCAGCCCGCGCAATGTCAGGATGCTTGCGAGGCCGTGACGGCGTAACGCGTGTAATAAGCCGGGATAGCCTGCGGTGCATCGTTCAGCACCGTTCCGATAAGTATGCCGCCGTCCTGATGAATATGCTTCTCCGCTGCGATTGCGTCTTCGAGGCAGGTGCTGCCTGCACGCACCACCATCACGACTCCATCGGCGAGGCGGGCCATGACACGCGATTCCGGAATCCACGGCAGAGGCGGAGCATCGACCAGAATCATGTCGTAGTGTGCCCGCAGCGCCGAAAATATTTCCCGGAACCGCAGCGTTTGTACGAGGCTGGCCTGGCCCGACGCGATATCGCCGCTCGACATCAAAGACAGATTCTTAATCGCAGTTGCCCGCACGAAGGGATCGACCGGAGCTGACCCCTCTGCCGGGACCGTACGGGAGAATTCGTGCACCCCCGGAGAAGATGGCAACCCGAACATCGCATGGAGGCGCGGCCTTCGGAGATCGGCATCAACCAGCAAAACACGGCGGCCCGTCGCCGCGAAAGCGGCCCCGAGGTTACTTGTCACCGTCGTCTTGCCCTCGCCGCATCCGGGGCTCGTGACCACGAGAACTCGTACCGCGGGATCTTCCACAGCAAACAGCAGCGAAGTCATCACCGCGCGAAACGACTCGCTCGCGGCGGAATTGGGACTCAACCACGCACGCATGCGATCGGGCTTCGGCTTGAACAGGAGTCCCCGCACGCTCGATTCATCTTCCAGCGATTCACGAGCCCACCCGCGATGCGCCGATGGAATAACCCCCAACTCCGGCGCCGCCATAAAGCGCTGTGTGACCCCGGCGCGACGAACGGCCGGCCGCGTTCGATTGCGCAAGGCTGCTCCGGTCAATCCCAGGATGATCCCGGCCATCAGGCCACCCGCAAGATTGATGGGCGTATTCGGTTTGTAAGGGCGCAAGGGCGCCACGGCACCATCCACCACTCGCACATTGGTCGCCTGAAGAGCGACCGAGACGCTGGTTTCCTTCACCTTCTGCAACAACGCTTCGTAAATCGTCCGATTCGAATCCACTTCATGCTTGAGCGTGTTGTAGTGGATCATCTTTTCGTCCTGATTGCTCACCAGACGATTCTGCTTCGCGTAGCTCGCCGACAACATCTGTTCGTTACGTTCCGCCGCGGCGAATTCATTGCGCAGGCGCCCGAGAACGTTTGACCGTTGCTTGTCGGCGGCAGCTTGCAACGTCGAGATCTGAGACTCTACCGCCTGTACTTTGGGATTGGACGGAGTGTAGATTTGCCGCAGGTCCGCGAGCTGTCTCTGCAGATCCGCAACCTTCACTTCGTACTCTTTCAGCGCCGCGTTGTCGAGGACTTGCGGAACGGAATCGGGCTTGCTTCCCGCCGCCATCTCCACGTCCGCCTGCTTCTCCATTCGCACGGATTCCGCTTTGGACAAAGCTTCCTGCGTCTGATGCAGCTTCTCTACATCGACGCTCTCATTGGAATCCACCAGCAGCAGCCCGTTAGCCTGGCTGTAGCGTTGCAGCTCGTTTTCTGAAGCCTCCAGTTTGGTTCGCAGATCGGCCAGGTGCCGCGTCAGCCAGTTGCCGGCGTTCTGGGCGATCTCCCAACGGGCTTCGAGATTCTGCACAGCGTACTCGTCCGCGAGGGCATTTACGAAGTCGGCGGCAAGCTTCGGATCGTTGGCGCTGAAGTAGACCTCGATGAGATTGTTCAGGCGCGCCTGACGGACATTCAGATCTTTCCTGACCTTGTCAAGAAGCTGATCCGGCGGCAATGCTCCATCGGAAGCAAAATGGATAAATTTCTGCCGCCATGCCGACAGCCCCCCCGACGCGTGCGCAGCCATCCGATTCGCCAGATTGACGCGCGCGATGACGCGGCGAATCAGCGTGTCACTTTGCAGAATACCGATTTGCGTTTCCACATAAGAATCGAAAGTCTGGCCATTCACGTCAGCCGCCGCCCCGTCGCGCCCATAGTTGACCTGAGAGGGAGTCTCCAGTTCCAGTACTCCTTTGGCCTGATAGACAGGTCTCATGGAAAGGGAAATAACGGCGGCGATGGCGACGCACAGTGCAATGCTCAGCGCAATGATGCCTTTATGCGCAAGCAGAGCATCCCAGTAGTGAATTAAAGGCGTATCGGTCGGCTCGGGAACGGCATACTCGACTGTGTAGCCGCGTTTCCCGGGAGCGAGTTCAAGCTTATTGTCTGTTCGCGGAAATTGCATAGTGTTCACCAAACGCGCCAGATCGCAATTCCGGTGACCGCCTGAAGAGCGGCTTCCGCAAAGCGCGTTCCGGCTTTCCTGCTCGTACTGTCGGGTATGAAAAGGATGTCGCGGGGCTTCAGATCGAAATCCGGAGTCTTGCCGCGCAGAATATTCGCCACATCCACCGGAATCTCCTGGCGGTCTCCATCACCGTTGGGTGACCGGATTATCCTCGCATTATGGGCCGCGGCATCGGGCCCGATGCCTTCCGCCAATGAAAGCGCCTGGAGTACCGAGATCGTGCCGTTGGTACTCAAGGGGAATCCTCCGGGCTTTTTGACGGTGCCTGTCACATAGATCAACTCGGCGCGCGGCACCGAGATTACATCCTGCGGAACGATCGTGATATTTGACCCGGGCGCCGTGCCTTTCAAAAGCGTGACGAGATCGATCTTTGCGGTGCTGAAATCGCCACTGGCGTCGGGCGCTGCGTTCGGAAGGGGTAGAGGCCCGAAAGACAAACGGCGTGTAATCTCCACCTCCGTACCCGCGTCGGCGCGGACCCCGCCGGCCATCGACAGCATCTCGACGAGCGTCTTGCGCCCCTGGAGCTGCAGGACCCCCGGCGTATTTACGGCCCCCAGAACCGAAACCGGCTGACTTCGGTACTCGGTGATGGAAACCACCGGATTCGGACTGATCAGGTACTTACTCAGCGGCGTGGCGAGAGCTTTCTCGCTTTCTTCCAATGTAAGTCCGGATAACTTGACTCTTCCGGTAAGTGGGAGGTTTATAAAGCCGAGGTCGTCGATGCGCGCCGTCTTGCCGTCAAGCTCCGGAGCATTTTCCTGAAATACCTTGACTTCATCGCCGGGGCCGAGCCGGTAAAGCGTACGATCGCCCCGGGGAATCAGAGTGCGTGCCGGCGCATCCGCATCAGGTTTCCGGGCGGCGTTCTCCGCCGCCGACGCGGGCAGGACGCAATATACTGCGAGAAGAGTTACCAACGCGGAAACAGGAAGACAGGTTCGGTTCATATCTACTCCTGAAGGCTTTCTTCGCGAAGACTTACACTGCGTGGACAATACCGGGATTGCCTGCAGCTAGTCATAGTAAGCGCCGGCCCCTGCGGTCAGTTCCGTTCTCTCCAGCCATTCGCGATCGACTTCCGCGATCACGGAACGCTGTAGCAGGGAGATCGAAACCACCAGCCTCGGGCCGCCTTCATCGCGCAGCACAATCCCCTCTACATCGGCCAGCGGACCTTGCCGGATTCTCACTCTCTCACCCCACTCCAGCGTCGGGTGGGGAAGGAGCGAACGTGCCTCCCGTGCGACCATTTGCAGCGCAAAAATTTCGGAGGGGTCGACTACTTCAGGCACGTTGCCGCGGCACAGGATGTGGACCACGCCCGGGCAGGCAACCACCGGCAATGTGAAGCGGCCGTCGAAGCTGGCGAAGACATATCCCGGGAACAGCGGTGTTTCGGCAACCCTCCGCTTGCGACCCGCCGCTCGCTTCTGCACAGGGAGAAAGACTTCGATGTCCTTGCATGAAAGGCTACGTGTGACTTGCCGCTCCGCATTTGCCCGGACACGGACAACATGCCATTGTTTGTTCGTTTCATTACCCTCAATCGGGTACATCATTTTCGATTGCCGCTCCTCTGAGGCATGCGCATTCTGCCGGACAAGCCGCGTGTCGCCGGCTGAACGGCGCTGCCGCCCAGTGTGAGCTCAACGTGGAGGAAAAAGAGACGGACTTCGTCCCCGTGAACGATGACCTGGTAACTTTCCAGGTACGATGTATCCCCCTAAAGACACAATTCGTTAAGCACCATATTGGGCTTCGCACTGTATCTTGTCAAACGAGGGTAGGGCATATCCGTACGCTTATAAGGTTCAGCTCTGTCTGGATTAGTAAGTCGCAATGAGAAATCAATGATACGTAAAAACAAACAGGACATTCGCCCATGCTCCGCCCCGTCGGCGAGATCTTTCAGATCCTGCCATAACATCCCGTCGCGGGAGAGATTGCCTGAAGATACTGCGAAGTACGAGCGATCTTTTGCATCCGGCGCGCCAGTGTAATCTCTCGTATGGGGAGACTGCGTAGGTCCCGAAGATGTTGTGAAATAGATGACGGCGAGCGACCACCGACATAAAGTGCGGATAAGGATCAGTGCAAAACGTCTCTTGGCGAGAACACCCCGAGTGGATTTTTCCTTCGAGTGTCTGAATCGGCCGATGTAACTGGCCAACGGGCGTCGGGTCAGGTAAAGACAGGAATCTTTTTCCGCGTCACTTCCGGAAATTTTCCGTGTACGATTTCGCCTTGTGCGACTGAACGTCCACGCAGTACGTTCAGGCCGGGTGGTACTGATCTATTCGCTTTGTGATCGACGGCAAGTGGAGTTCGCGCTCTTTCTTTCAAACCGTATGGCATGAGACGACATCCAAATCACTCTGGCGGCTGAACTTCAGAAGAACAGCGAGGCCAATCCAGCGGATCCGTCTTTATGTATCGATGTGTATCGATTTGACCGCCCGGGTTTCCATTCGAAGTTTGCCCGTCTTCATCGGGTTTTAATTAATCTTGTAATCGACCCGAGAAAGATCAGCGCAGTGCGCGCATCCGAAGTCGGAGCCGAGAGCAAAGTCCCTGTTTTCAGTTGGATTTAAAGGTTTAGAAGGCTGGAGGTGCGGGTCGGGATCGAACCGACGAATAAGGGTTTTGCAGATAAGGCAAAAAGTGAACGCAAAGCCACACAGTTGACAAAACAGGCCTCCGCGTCCGAGTCGGACGGAACTTTTCACCCCGGAATTCTTGAGGCCGGTATGGCGCTCGCAATATCCACAGACCGCCGCTGGTGATCCGTCAGCGGATTTGTGAGACGGTCCACCGCATTGAACGCAGACGGGATACTGTACGGATACCGCGCTCTCAAATCCATCGAAAGCCGGCTCGATACAGACAGGACTTTTCATTGGCGTGGCCCTTCAACTGGCGGGCCGTCATCCCATTCGTTTCCGCCGTTATGCGATATTGTGCCGACCTCGGCACAGCCATCGCATTCACAATCGTCTGGATGAATACCGGCGGCTTCGCGGACTGCGGTTTCGCGCCATACGGCGGCTGCTTTTCTCGCTTCCTCCTCAGCCCAGAAAGCGAATTCATCGCCGGAGTTGAGGAGAATATCACTGACCAACGCGCGCAGGTCCTTACCCGCGCGCATCCTCATCGACTGGCCACTGGCCTCGACCAGTACCACCGTTGCTGGAGAGATCGAATACATCAAACCACCGCCTTCATTGCGCCATTCGGAAAGGCGACTTTCTCGTATTCAGTACCGTTTTCTCGGATTCCGAATTCCTCAAGGGCACCGAGAATGCCAGCCCCGAAATACCATCTGGCGACCTGATAGCAGAACAAAACGTCCTTCATGAGCGGTGTGCTCGCTGCGCTGGTCACTCGTACCCAGACACGCCAACCGTCATCGACCTCCAGAACGCCAAACCAGATTCCGTTTCGAATGGCGAGCTTTCCTTTGATGCGGTCGGACATCAGACCACCCTGAACTTTCGCCGGTTCATCGCCGCCTCGTAGCGTTCCTGCGCCAGCTTCTGGGTCGCCGACTGTGGATGGACATACCGCTGAATCGTCCGCAGGTTGGCATGGCCAAGGATCGAAGCCAGTGTGAGAGGATCCGTACCCTGCGCGGACATACGGGTTGCAAATGTGTGTCGCAGATCGTACAGCACGAATGAGACGCCCGATTTCTGAACCGCCAGATCGTGCGGCTTGTTGACCTTGATCAAGTGTCTGTGCGGGTACCTCTGCGATGGGAACAGCCATTCACCGGGCAACTTCATCCGCCCGGCCAGAATCTTGCAGCTCTCCTCGGTCAGATAGACCGTGCGCCGAGCCGCTGGCGTCTTCCCCGCCCCGACCTTATAGAGCTTCTGATCGAGATCCACCCATGACTTCGCGCCGTTCGTGATTTCCTCAGGCCGCAAGCCCTGATTGATCATCAGCCGGCCGACGTCGTAGAGATTTGCGAGGCCCATCTTGTCGACGTACTTTCGAGCAACCACAAAATACTTTTCTTCCTGCTCCTCGCTCAGCACGTTGTTACGGACCGCCTCCCTGTCCGAAGGGATATCCACCTTCCGGACCCAGTTTTCGGTGCACCAGTGTTGCTTGACCCCATGCTGAAAGAACAGAGACAGCGCGTGCAGATTGTGACGGAGGGTGACCTGGGCAACAGCATGCTCGGCGAGACGCCATTGCTTGTACAGGTCGATGGCGCCGGCATCGACGGCGGCAACCGGATGATCCCCGAAAAAATGAACGAGAGAAGAGAAGGACGTCTTGATGGAACGGAACGTCGAGGCCTTCCCGCGATATTTCACGTCCTCGCAAAAGCGAATGAACAGCCCGGCCGCCGTCGCGAAGTCCAGCTTTTTCGAAGTCGCGTGCTCGAGTATTTCCTGAGCCCGGATTTCCTTATGCCGCGCCGCCGCAATTCGCTCCGCCGACTTCCTGTTTCTTGCGATGGCCTCCAAACCGGTGTTTCCCGAGTGCTCCTGGCCGCGGACCACAAAACGGTAATGCCAATACCCGTCCCTTTGCCTGAGTCCCATGTTGAATTTCTCTTCCCCCTTTCTGACGCCGGGAAGCGAGCCACGCCTCGACGTCGGATTCAGAGTAAACAACTTTGCGTGGCGATAACTGCAGAAAGGCCGGACCGCCGCCGCGCGCCCGCCATTGGGCCAGCATTTCGCCGGATACGCCCACCAGCTCGGAGAGCTCGGCCACTGTATAGCGACGATCCTGCAGCAGGGCAGGCATTAGAACTCTGCCTCTTCTCGCCG